>NZ_AP027130.1:620000-930000 GCF_027925145.1 Thermodesulfomicrobium sp. WS | reverse complement strand
ATCCTATCACTTTTCGTTGGGTTACCAAAGCGATGGAAAATGGTGCCACACTCATTCATGTGGATCCTCGTTTCACGCGAACATCATCCAAAGCAAATATTTATGCCCCACTGCGTTCAGGTACGGACATCGCATTCCTCGGGGGAATGATCAAATACATTTTCGACAATGACCTCTTCTTCAAAGAATATGTCACCAACTATACCAACGCATCCTTCATTGTTTCCAAAGACTTTGCATTCAAGGATGGTTTATTCTCCGGCTATGATCCAACTGCTCGTAAATACGACAAAACCAAATGGGCCTTTGAGCTGGACGAAAACGGCGTGCCCAAGCGGGATATGACTCTCAAAGATCCCCGCTGTGTCTTCCAATTGCTCAAGCAGCATTACAGCCGCTACGACATCAAGACCGTATCCTCGATCACCGGTACTCCAGAAGATAAACTTCTCGCTGTATATCAAGCATACACAGCAACAGGGAAACCGGATAAATCCGGAACCATCCTCTATGCCATGGGATGGACACAACATACCGTTGGTGTACAAAATATTCGTACCATGGCAATCATCCAACTTCTTTTGGGAAATATTGGCGTCGCCGGCGGCGGCGTCAATGCCCTGCGCGGGGAATCCAACGTGCAAGGATCTACGGACCATGCTCTTCTGTATCATATCATTCCTGGATACATGGCCACGCCGCGGGCCAATTGGCCCACTTTGGCGGATTACAACAAGGCCAACACCCCGGTGAGCAAGGATCCCAAGAGCGTCAACTGGTGGCAGAACAAGCCCAAGTATCTGGCAAGCCTCCTCAAGGCCCTGTACAAGGACGCCGATCTCGAGACCGCCTACACATGGCTTCCCAAGCTCGACGAGGGGCAAAACGCTTCTTGGTTAGTGCTCTTTGACCAGATGCTCAAAGGCCAATTCAAGGGCTTCTTTGCCTGGGGCATGAACCCGGCCGCCAGCGGCGCGGACTCCAACAAGACCCGCCAGGCCCTGGCCAAGCTCGACTGGATGGTCAACGTCAACATCTTTGAAAACGAGACCGGCTCCTTCTGGATGGGCCCGGGCATGAACCCCAAGGACGTCAAGACCGAGGTGTTCTTCCTGCCCTGCTGTGTGTCCGTGGAAAAAGAAGGCTCCATCACCAACTCCGGCCGCTGGATGCAGTGGCGCTACGCCGGCCCCAAGCCTGCGGGACAAAGCAAACCCGACGGCGACATCATCTATGAGCTCTTCCTGAAGATCCGCGAGCTCTACCAGAAGGAAGGCGGGGTGATGCCTGAGCCCATCTTGGGTCTCAACGTGGCGGATTGGGGCGATGGGCATGCCTTCGACCCCCACAAGGTGGCCAAGCTCATCAACGGCTACTACCTCAAGGACACGGTGGTGAAGACCCCGGACGGCAAGGAAGAGACCATCAAGGCCGGCACCCAGGTGGCCTCTTTTGCCTTCCTCAAAGACGACGGCTCCACCTGCTCGGGCAACTGGATCTACTGCGGCTCCTACACCGCCAAAGGCAACATGGCCGCCCGCCGCGACGCCACCCAGACCCCGGCCCAGGAAAAGGTCGGGCTCTTCCCCAACTGGGCCTGGTCTTGGCCGGTAAACCGCCGCATCATCTACAACCGCGCTTCCGTGGACCTCGCCGGCAAGCCCTACCAGCCACAAAAACCCGTGCTGGCCTGGGACGAAGCCGGCAAAAAGTGGACCATCGACGTGGTGGACGGCGGCGGTGATCCAGGCGCCAAGCACCCCTTCATCATGCTGGCGCACGGTGTGGCCGCGATCTATGGCCCAGGCCTCAACGACGGCCCGTTCCCCGAGCACTATGAGCCCCTGGAATGCCCGGTCCTCGAGCATCCCTTCTCCAAACGGCTCAACAGCCCCGTGGCCGTGGAGTTTGCGGGTGAAGCCCACAAACGGGCGGTATGTGATCCGCGCTATCCCTTTGTGTGCACCACCTACCGGGTCACGGAGCACTGGCAGACCGGAGTACTCTCCCGTTGGGTCCCGTGGCTCTTGGAAGCCGAGCCGCAGATGTTCTGCGAGATGAGCGAAGAGCTCGCCAAGATCAAAGGCATTCAAAATGGCGACAAAGTCATTTTGGAAAATCCCCGCGGCCAGCTCACGGCGGTGGCCATCGTCACCAAGCGCATGAAGCCGTTTAAGGTCCTTGGAAACACCATCCACCAGGTGGGCATTCCCTGGCATTATGGCTGGATATGGCCCAAAGGCGGCGGAGACGCCGCGAACCTGCTGACCGCAGCAGTGGGCGATCCCAACACGGCCATTCCGGAAAGCAAGGCCTTCATGGTCAACGTGCGCAAAGCCTAAGGAGAAAGAGCCATGTCCGGAAAAGCCTTCTTTGTGGATCTGACCAAATGCACGGCCTGCCGCGGATGCCAGGTGGCCTGCAAGCAATGGAACAAACTCCCGGCGGAAGAGACCAAAAACTGGGGCTCCCACCAGAACCCCAAAGACCTCTCGGCCATCACCTACAAACTCGTCCACATGCAGGAAATCGCTGACGCTCAAGGGGGGCTCGTCACCTGGGCCTTCTTCCCGGAACAGTGCCGGCACTGCATCGAGCCGCCCTGCAAGATGACCGCCGATGCCTACGACAGCGCGGCCATCTACCACGACGAAAAAACCGGGGCCGTGGTCTTCACCGAAAAGACCAAAGACCTCCCGGACTTCAACGAAATCCGCGAGGCCTGCCCCTACAACATCCCCCGCCAAAACGCGCAGACCAAGGTCATGGCCAAGTGCACCATGTGCCTGGACCGCGTACAAAACGGCCTCAAGCCGGCCTGCGTGCAGGTGTGCCCCACTGGAACCATGAACTTCGGCGACTACGACGACATGCTCGCCCTGGCCCAAAAACGCCTGGCCGAGGCCCAAAAAAGATACCCCGAGGCCACCTTGGGGGACCCGGAAAGTGTGCGGGTCATCTACCTCTACCCGGTAGAACCCAAGAAAATCCATACCTACGCCGTGGCAAGCCTCGATGTGCCGCTGCTTGACCGCCGCAGCCTCCTGGCCCGGCTGACCCCGTTCCGCAGACCCTTGGCCTAACGACCCACCTCCTCAACCTGGGCCGGAAACCCTCCGGCCCACCAACGCATGCGGGGAGCCCAAAGGCTCCCCGCGGCTTCATGTGCTTACGAAGGCGCACGCTATTCCCGTCGCCGCACCACCCGGGGTTTGCTGCCATCCGCCGGGCCGATAATCCCATCCTGCTCCATCTGCTCGATAAAGCGGGCGGCCCGATTGAAACCAATGCGCAGCCGACGCTGGATCATGGAAATGGAAGCGCGTCCCATCTCGTACACCAGTTCCAAGGCCTCGGCATATTTGGGGTCATCCAGCACGTCCCCGGCCGGACCATCGGAGCCCGCCTCTTCGGCACCGCCATCTAGCGCCGCAAAATCCACCTCGAAAGTTTGGGGCACGTGACGGGCCCAAAACTCCACCACCTGACCGATCTCGTCATCATCCACAAAAGCGCCGTGTACCCGCAGCGTGACACCTCCGCTTGCCTTGTAGAGCATGTCTCCCTGTCCCAAAAGGTGCTCTGCGCCAACAGCGTCGAGGATCGTTCGCGAGTCGTGCTTGGAGCTCACCTGAAAGGCGATACGGGAGGGGAAATTGGCCTTGATGATGCCGGTCACCACGTCCACCGACGGCCGCTGGGTGGCCAGCACCAAATGGATGCCTGCAGCCCGGGCAAGCTGCGCTAGGCGCACGATGCTCGTCTCCACCTCCTTGGCCGCAGTCATCATGAGGTCTGCGAGCTCGTCGATGACGATCACCAGGAAGGGGAAGGGCTTGAGCCCGGCAAGGTCTTCCGAAAGCTCCGTCCCCAGCTCATGCAGCTTTTGATTGTACGTCGTGATGTGGCGCACCCCCAAACGGGCCATGGCCTCATAGCGTTCTTCCATCTCCCGCACCGCCCAATCCAGGGCGTTTTTGGCCAGATGCATGTCCGTGACCACGGGATGCACCAGATGCGGCAGCCGGCTGTAGGTGGCAAGCTCGATGCGTTTGGGGTCCACCAAAAGGAGCCGCAACGTCTCGGGCGTATGCCGGTAAAGCAGGCTGACGAGCAGGCAGTTGAGGCACACCGACTTGCCCGCACCCGTGGCACCAGCCACCAAGAGATGCGGCATCTTGGCCAGGTCCACCACTTTAGGCGCTCCTTGGGCGTCTTTGCCCAAGGCCAAGGGCAAGAGTCCCCCTTGGGCGAAGGCCGGGCTTTCCAAAATCTCCCGCAATACCACCGGCTGGCGCTTTTCGTTGGGGATTTCGATACCTACCGTATCCTTGCCTGGCAAGGGTGCGACAATGCGCACCGAACGCGCCTTGAGGGCAAGAGACAGGTCGTCGCCGAGGTTGGCGATGCGGCTCACCTTGATGCCCGGGGCTGGCTTGAATTCGAAAAGGGTGATGACCGGCCCGGGCTGGATGGCCTGCACCTCGCCCTGGATGCCAAAATCCGCAAAGCATGCGGCAAGCTGCTGGGCCTGGCGCTCCAACGTCCCAGGAGAGACCCCAGAACTGTGCCCAGGGCCCGTGGCAAGCAGCTCCAGCGGCGGGAACACCTGCCCCGAAGCCGACTCCACAGGCGTGGAAGTTTTGCGCGCCGCAAGTGCGGCCGGTGCGCCGCCGGATTTGGGTCGAGAAGGCCGCGGTTTGGAAAAAACCGGCCGCGGGGTATCGACGTCCACCACCTCGGCCTCGGGCAAAGGCGCCTGCGCAGGCAAAGATGGCTGCGGCGCGGTCACTTCCGGGGCGTGTTTTCCTACCGGAGCAAACCACGCCATGAGCATGCGGCCCAAGACCGCAAGCGGCGTGGCACAGGCCAAACGCACGGCCAAAAGTCCTCCAGCCACCAGCACGCTGGCCAGGCCCAGTTCTCCCAGGTAGTAGCGCATCCACCGCGCAAGCACCCGACCGACAAGGCCGCCGCCATGCATGGGAAGTGGGGCCATGAGTTCTTGGACCCAGGCGTACTCCAGCGCCACCATAAGCCATGCGCACCCAAGCCCCCAGCCCAACCAACGGGCCCAGGCCATCCTCCAGGAAGGAAAGAGAAGACGCACCAGCACCACGACGATCCCCAAAGGGGTGAGCCAGGCTGCAGCGCCGAAAAAATCCACCAACGTCCCGGCAAGATAGGCACCGAAGGTGCCAGCGACGTTGCGAACCTCTCCGGAAGCCACTGCCCGATTGAAGGCCGGATCCAAACTGGAGTAGGAGTACAAGGCCGCCACCAAAAGCACCAGCACCACCGCGCACGCCAAGGCGGCGATCTCCCGCACGAGTACCCGTTTTTCCGCCATACTCCCTCGCAAAAAACGCAAGGCCACGGAGCCGCCTCCATGGCCTTGAGCGTCCCGCGACTCCCCGCCCTACTCGCGGCCCAGGTAGGCGCCGGTTTCGGTGTTGATCTTGATGCGGTCTCCGGTTTCCACGAACAGCGGCACCTGGACCACCACGCCCGTCTCCAAGGTCGCAGGCTTGGTGGCGCCGGTCACGGTATCGCCCTTGACCCCAGGATCCGTGGCCGTCACCTCCAAGACCACCGAAGCCGGGATCTCCAAATCCAGCGGCCGCCCTTCATAGAGCATGACCCGATACGACGAGGCTTCCTTGAGGTAGCCGCCCTTCTCCCCTACCACTGCAGCGGACACGGTCATCTGCTCGTAGGAGGTCATGTCCATGAAGACAAAATCCTCGCCCTCACGGTACAGGTACTGCATTTCCCGAACTTCCAAATCCGGCTTGGGAAATTTCATCCCTGAGCGGAAGTTCTGCTCCACCACCGCGCCGGTGATGAGATTGCGGTACTTGGTGCGCATAAACGCCCCGCCTTTGCCGGGCTTGTAGTGGCTGCACTCTAGAATCTCACAGGGCGCGCCGTCGATTTCAATCTTTTTGCCTTTCTTAAAATCCGTGGTCGAAATCATTCCATTCTCCTTGCCAAAAAATACGTCGGCGCTCACGAGGCGGTCTGCCGTATCTGCCACAGCGCCCGAACCGCCAAGGCATATCCGAGGACACCGAATCCGGCAAGGGTACCTACGGCGCGGGGGGCCGTGAGGCTCGTATGGCGAATGGATTCGGCTCGACCCGCCACATTGCTCAGGTGCACCTCCACGTACGGGATGCCGATCCAGGCCAGACAGTCGGCCAAGGCGAGGCTCGTGTGGGTGTAGGCGCCCGGATTGATGACAATACCGTCCACCCGGTCCTTCCAGGCCTGCTCCAGGCGGTCGATAAGCCCCCCCTCGCTATTGGACTGAAAAAAGGAAAGCCGCACCGCGTGGGCATGCGGGCCCATGAGCTCCGCCACCAATTCCGGGACCGCGTCCATACCCCGGGTGCCATAGATTTCCGGCTGGCGCACCCCAAGGTAGCCGAGGTTCGGTCCATTGACGATGAGAATATCCACGGCATGCCTCCTGAAAACGACGGCCTCCGGCTACCGCCTCCCGCCCCTCGAGGCAAGGACTTGTCCTCGGCCCACAGGCCCCTGCCCAAAAACCACCACGAAACGAGATCGCGCAGTGGGGGCGCAACTTTTTCCTTGCTCCCTTCTTGGGAAGCATCTACGAGAAAAAAAGGCGCCGCGCCCTGCGCTGTGCGCCCCTGTCGTCAAGTCCCCTCCGGTTTTGCCGAGTCTCTCTTGCACTTTTTCCCCATTAGGTTGCTATGCCCACATTTGCCGATCTTGGCCTCTGCGATGCCGTGCTCACGGCCGTGCTCCGCAAAGGATTTGAAGAACCCACGCCCATCCAGGCGCAAACCATCCCCACGATTTTGAACGACACCCGCGACGTCCTCGCCCAAGCCCAAACCGGCACCGGCAAGACCGCGGCCTACGGGATTCCCATCCTCCAGCTGCTTGATCCTGCCGCCCCCCATGTGCAGGCCCTCATTCTCACGCCGACCCGCGAACTTGCCATCCAGGTGGCCGAGGAGCTCTCTTCCCTGCGCCCGGATCCACGCATCACCATCGCTCCCATCTACGGCGGCCAGTCCATGGGGCTACAGCTCCGGGCCCTGCGCCGGGGGGTCTCCATCGTGGCCGGCACCCCAGGTCGTATCCTGGACCATCTGCGCCGGGAAAGCCTGGACCTTGCTCAGCTTGCCTTCGCCGTGCTCGACGAGGCCGATGAAATGATGAGCATGGGTTTTCTCGACGATGTGGAAGAAATTCTCTCCCACACCCCTGCGGCCAAGCGCACCCTGCTCTTTTCCGCCACCATGCCGCGGGAAATCCTGGCCGTGGCCCGGCGCACCATGAACGAATTCGTGACCTTGCGCGCGGAGAGCACGAGCCTCACCGCCAGCGCCACGGATCAAATCGCCTTTGAAGTGGCTGCTGCGGACAAGTTCGAAGCCCTGTGCCGCATTATCGACATGGAAGAAGACTTCTACGGCCTGGTGTTCTGCCGCACCAAGGTGGACGCCGACGCCATCGCCTCCCGTCTCGAAGAGCGGGGCTACGACGCCCGCGCCCTGCATGGCGATCTCGGCCAAGCGCAGCGGGAAAAGATCCTCGATGCCTTCAAAAAACGCCATGCACGCATCCTCGTCGCCACAGACGTGGCCGCCCGCGGCATCGACGTGCAGGACCTGACCCACGTCATCAACTTCGACCTGCCTGGCGACCCCGAAGCCTACGTGCACCGCGTGGGCCGCACCGGCCGCGCCGGCAAAAGCGGCATCGCCATCACCTTTGTCACGCCCTCCGAATACCGACGGCTGCAGTGGATCCAAAAACTTGCCCGCACCTCCATCCGCAAAGGCAAGCTCCCCAAGGTAGCCGAGGTATTGGAAGCCAAGCGCAGCCGCATCGAGTCCGAGGTGCGCAGCGCCATGGATCAGGACATCGACCCGCAGATGCGGCACATGGCCGCCCGGATCCTTGCGCACAGCGACCCGGAAACCGCGCTGGCCGCCGTGCTCCAGCACGCCTTTGGCACCGAGCTCGACCCCGGCCGCTACCGGGAACTCCAAGAACTGGGGCCTGACCGCACCGGCAAGACCCGATTGGTGGTCAGCCAGGGCCGCCGGGACGGACTGACGCCCCGACGCCTGGTGGCCTACCTGAGCGACGCCTGTGGTGTGGAGCCGCGCCGGGTGGGAGACATCGAGATCCTCGACACCTGCGCCTTCGTGTCCCTGCCCTTTGCCGACGCCGAAAAAGTCCTGGCCCACCGCTCCCAAGAGGGCCAGGTCCTCTTTCGCAAAGCCCGACCCCGGCCCAGAGCGCCTTTTGCCAAAAGCAGCCCACGCCCTGGCCCTCGGCACCCAAACCGCTAGGCGGCCCGGGCGGAAGCAAGCGCCGCACCTGCGCCCATAAAGAGCGCCCCCAGCACCCGATTGGCCCGTACCATGGCCCGCGGCTGCGCCAATATGCAGCGCACCCGGGCCGCGGCCAGGGCGTACCCGGCCATGACCAGGGCATCCACGGCCAAGATGGTTCCCCCGAGCAGGAGATACTGGGGCAGAAGCGGCTGCTCGTCGTGGAGAAACTGCGGAAAAAACGCCGCCAAAAAGACCATGCTCTTGGGGTTGGTGAGGTTGATGAGCACGGCCCGGCGCACCATCGCCCCAGCGCGCGGGGCCGCGCCCACGCCCCCCAACGCCGCCGGCGCCTCCCGCCATTTCTGGATACCGAGCCACACCAGGTAGGCCGCGCCCACCCATTTGAGCACGCCAAAGGCCGTGGCCGAAGCAGCAACCAGCATCCCCAGCCCTGCGCCCACCACCACGATATGCACCCCCAGACCAAGCTCCAGGCCAACGATATTCCAGAGCGCCGCCCGCCCGCCTTGGGCAAGGCTCACGCCCAGCGTGGAGATGGCCCCGGATCCAGGACTCAAACTAAAGACGATACTCGCGGCCACAAAAGGCAGCCAGGTGGCGAAGGTCATAGGTGCTCTCCCGAAGTCTCTCGCGCCCAAAAGACGCCAACGTCCCGACCCTCCGGCCGCTACTGCTTCGCCCCCAAGCTGGCAAGGAGGCGGCCGGCTTGTTTTCGAGGCATTATCGGCCTGCCGCAAGCATAGCCTGCGAAGAGGCGGCGAGCGTCCGCCGCTTCGTCAATGATAGCATCATCGGCCCGTGCCGCAAGCATAGTTGGCGAGGGCACTGCCCTTTTACATAAGCATTGGTAAGTGTGGTATCCGATGCGGTCTTGCCGCAAGCATAGTTTGCGGGGGCACTGCCCTTGCCTCTCCAGTACGCCTGGCCTAAGGGGGTGCGCCACGGAGGCCCGTATGTTCACATCCCTTGCGGAAATTCGCGAAGAAGCCCAACGCCGTCCCACGCGCACCATCGCTGTGGCGGGCGCACACGATACCGAAGTGCTGCGTGCCGTGGCCGGGGCGTGCGTCCTGAGCCTCGCCCGCTTTGTCTTGGTGGGCAACGCCCCCATCATCCGCCGCCAGGCAGAGGAGATCGGCCTTTCCCTGGAGCATATCCCCATCCTCCACGCCGAAGACGAAACGCACTGCGCCGAGGCGGCCGTACGCCTGGTGGCTGAGGGCACGGCCGACATCGTGCTCAAGGGCTTTGTGGATTCCGCGGTGCTGCTGCGTGCCGTCCTCGACAAAAAAAGCGGCCTGCGCACCCCGCGCACCGTCAGCCACACCGTGGTCATGGACATCCCGGGCACCAACCGCCTGTATCTACTTACCGACGCCGCCATGATCATCGAACCGGATCTTGCCACCAAGGCGGCCATCATTGCCAACGCCCTCACCGTGGCCCAGGCACTGGGCATGGATAATCCCATCGTCGGGGTACTGTGCGAGTCGGAAAAGGTGCACCCCAAGATGCGCTGCACCCAGGACGCCGCGAGCCTGGTGGCCATGAACGCCGCCGGTGAGATTTCCGGCTGCCGGGTAGGCGGCCCCTATGCCCTGGACGTGGCCGTGGACCCGAGATCCGCAGCCAAAAAGCTCCCCAGCGATCCCCTGGCCGGCCGCGCGGATATCCTGCTTGCCCCAAACCTTGCCGCAGGCAACATCCTCTATAAGAGCCTCATGTACTTTTCCCGCGCTGCCTCCGCCGGCGTGGTCCTGGGGGCCAAGGCCCCCGTGCTGCTCAACTCCCGCGGCGACTCCCACGAGACCAAGATCAACTCCATGGCCTTGGGCATCCTTTTGAGCACCGGAAACACCCCATGCGCATCGTAGTCATCAATCCCGGATCCACGTCCACCAAGCTGGGCGTCTTTCAAGGCACCACGCCAGCAGCCCTGGAGACACTGCGCCACGACAGCGCCACGCTCCGCGCCTTTGCGTCCCTCATGGATCAGGCCCCATGGCGAGAGTCCCTGGTGCGCCAATGGCTTATGGACCAAGGCGTGGCCCTGGAGGGCGTGGATGCCTTCATGGCCCGCGGCGGGCTGATGGCGCCGGTTCCCAGCGGTGTCCTCGCCGTGGACGACGCCATGCTGGAGGACCTGCGCTCCTGCCGCTTCGGCGCCCATGCCTCCAACCTCGGGGCCATCATCGCCCGGAGGCTGGCCCCGGAAGGGGTGCCGGTGCTCACCGCCGACCCGGTGGTGGTGGATGAGATGGACCCCATCGCGCGTTTCTCCGGCCACCCGGACATCGTGCGCCGCAGCATCTTCCACGCCCTCAACCACAAGGCCGTGGCCCGGCGTGCGGCAGCGACGCTCGGCAAGCCCGTGGACGCGCTGCGCCTGGTGGTGGCGCATCTTGGCGGCGGCATCTCCGTGGCCGCGCACCGCCATGGCCGCGTGGTGGACGTGAATAACGCCCTGGACGGCGACGGCCCCTTTTCTCCGGAGCGCAGCGGCGGCCTGCCCGTGGCCGGGGTGCTTGCCTGGTGCGTCCAGGGGCTTCCCATGGAGACCATCCGGCGCAAGGTGGTGGGCGGCGGCGGACTTGCGGCCTACCTCGGGACCAACAACGCCCAGGAAGCGGTCTCCCGCATGGAAGCCGGGGATACCCAGGCCGCCCAGGTACTGGGGGCCATGGCCTACCAGGTGGCCAAAGAAATCGGGGCCATGGCCGTAGTGCTCGAAGGACAAGTGGACGCCATCGTCCTCACGGGCGGGCTTGCGGCCTGCGCCCCGGTGGTGGAAGGGATCCGCCGGCAGGTGGCGTTCCTTGCTCCGGTCATGGTCTTTCCCGGGGAAGACGAAATGCACGCCCTTGCCGAAGCCGCCGAAGCCGCCCTCACAGGAAAGACCCCCATCATGCGCTACGCAGCAGTCCGGCTGGACCGCCCCGGCGCGTCCTCCCCAAACAATCCCCGCGCCGATGGTTGCCAAAATCCCGCTCCTGACGCATAAACGTGGTGTCTTTGGACTCCAGCCGCCCTTCACGCAAGGAGAATCGCATGTTGCAGTCCTTTCCCGTAGAGTGGGAGCCCCATTTCGCCACCGGTATCCCCAGCGTGGATGAGCAGCACCAAAAGCTCATCGCCATCCTGAACGACCTCGCGGCCACCGTCGAAGCAGGCCCTACCCACAAGCAGCTCTTGGACATCGTGGTCCAACTGGCGGACTACGCCCAATACCATTTCGCCGATGAAGAGCGGATCATGGAGACCATGGACTACGCGGAGACGGAGGAACACCGCCTGGAGCACCAGACGTTCATCAACCAGATCGAACTCTTCGACCTCGACGCCATCCTCGCCACCGAGGGCCTGGCCACGGAGATGCTCCATTTTCTCAAGACTTGGCTCTGCGACCATATCCTCGGTATCGACCAGCGCCTCGGCCAGGCCTGGGCCTGCCATCACGCCACGGACCGGGCGGCCACCTGAGCGCATACCTGGACAAGGGCATCGAGACTGAGCGGCTTGGTGAGCACAAAGTCCATCACTGCAGCAAACCGCTGTTGGTCATCGGCGCTGGTAAACGCGCTCACCGCCACCAGCGGCAGGGAAGGGTGCATCTGGCGGATGCGCCGCGCCGCCTCAAGGCCGTCCATCTGCGGCATGGCCACATCGAGCAGCACCACGTGAAAGCGCCGGCGGGCCACAGCGGCAACCGCCTCCGCCCCGTTGGAGACGACCTCCACGCGGTGTCCCAAACGCTCCAGAAGCGTCCGCGCCACCATCTGATTGACGGGATCATCCTCAGCCACGAGGACGTCCCAGGAATCAGAACCCACGCAGGACGTTTCCTCGAAGCGGGCTTGGGGGCTTTCCTGGAGCTCCGACTCCACCTGCGCCACCGGCCGCACCGGCACCGTGACGCGAAAAGTCGTTCCCGTACCCTCCTCGCTCTCCACCGTGATCGTTCCCCCCATGCGCTGCACCAAGGCCTGGACAATGGAGAGGCCAAGGCCGCTGCCCCGCGCCAATTTCGTCTCCAATACCCCTTGGGCATACGGCTCAAAAAGCCGCGCTTGCAACTCCGGAGGGATGCCACATCCGGTGTCCTGTACCGTGAAAGCCAACGCCTCGCCATCCTCCGTACCGTGCAGCACGCAGGTCACGACAATCTCCCCATGATCGGTGAATTTCACCGCGTTGGAAAGGAGGTTGGAGAGGACCTGCTCCAGACGCGCCTTGGGGGCCGCCACCAGCCGCGAGGCAGGCAGATCGCAGACAAGCCGCAGCTCTACCCCCTTGGCCTCGGCCTGGGGGGCAAAGAGACTTACCTGGGATGTGCACAAGGCCTGCGGCGAAAAGTCCTCGTCCACCAAAGGCATTTGGCCGACATCCAGACGGCACAAATCAAGGGCGTCCGAGAGCAGACGAAGCAAGCTCTCCGCACGCTCGCGGGCCTGAAGCAGAAGGGCATCGCGATTTCCCCCCCTGCCTTCGCAGAGTATCCGCAAAAGCCCCACCAAGCCGGAAAGGGGTGTGCGCAGCTCATGGCTCAAGAACCGCAAGAACTCGTCCTTGGCACGGGCCGCGGCTTCCGCATCTTTGCGCCGCTGGCACTCCGCCTCGGCCTGAATCTTGACCGGGGTGATGTCGTGGAACACGCCCACAACCCGGATGCCGTCTCCATCCTCCAAGCGCAGCCCCTCCACCTGCACCCAGCGGCCCTGGCCATCGCGAAGCTCCACGCTGAAGGGGTGACCATGCAGCAGGCACGCCTGAAGCGCTGTGGTCCAAACGGACTGATGTTCCGGGACAAACCACCCCACCACTGTCTCCAAAGGCAGTGGATTGCCCTGCTGCGCCAATGGGTATCGGCCCTTTTGGGGCCAGGTGACGTACATCTGCCCATCTTCGTGCAGTTCCCACGCCACCACCTTCCCCACGTCCATGGCCAGACGCAGGCGCTTGGCCAGGCTTTCCCGCTCCCGGCGCAGCCGCACCTCTTCGGTGATGTCATGGATAACGGAATAGAGGAATGTCTTGGCCCGCACCACGACGGGCCCCGAATACACCGCCACGTCACGGATCTCGCCGCTGGCGAGCCGGTGGCGGAAGACGAAATACCTGCGCTGCCGGGAACGGGCCTCCTCCATGCGCTGGCGGAGAATTTCCGGGGGCAGGATATTGATGCGGGAGATGGGCATCCCGCACAGTTCTTCGGTAGGATAGCCGTAAAAGCGCGCCGCCGCAGGGTTGGCGCCCACGATACGACCGGTATCGAAGTCGATGAGGAGCATCGCCGTACCCGCCTGTCGGAAGATATTCCGAAATAGGGTCGCTTCGTCAGCAGGGCTCAGCGGTGCGGCATCTCCCCAAATCATGGGCGCTCCTTACATTCTTTGGTCATGGGGGTATCCCATCCATCGTCTGCCAGGCAAGAAAAAAACCACAGACAACCTCTTGCGGTTCAAACATAGAGAGGACTACAGGCGCGGCCATGCGTGCTGTGCTTCTTTTCCTCAGTATTCTTGTTGGGGCGGCATGCGCCCCCTTTCGGCCGGCACCGGTCCCGCCGCCCACTACACCGCAGTCTTACGCCAATCTCCAAGGCTCGTGGGAAGCGCCCATCCGCTGGTGGGAGGCCTGGAACGCCACCGAGCTCACCCTCGTCATGGAACGCGCCCTCGCCCACGGCTACGACGTGCGTATTGCCCGTGCGCGTTTGGCCCAGGCCCAGGCAGCAGCCCGCAAGGCGCGGGCAGCGCTTTTCCCCAGTGTGGATGCAGAACTTGCCCCGGAACGGCGCATCAGCGGCGGCACCGGGCTTGCCACCACCAACGATCCCCTCTGGGGGCTGACCGGCCTGGCAAGCTACGAAGTGGATCTCTGGGGACGGATAGACGCCCAAACCCAAGTGGCGGATCTGGCAGTGGTGCAGAGTGAAGAGGCGGTGCGTACCGCGACCATGACCGTGGCTGCCGAGACCGCCACCGCCTGGGTGGAAATGGTGGCCGCCCGCGCCCAAGCACGCATCCTCCACCAGCAGATCCATGAGCAGGAAGCCCTGCTCGCCGCGCTCACAGAGCGCTACCGGGCAGGGACCGCCTCCCTGGTGGACCTGGAGACCCAGCGCAAGGCCCTGGCGGAAACCCGCGCCGCCCTGCCCGCGCTCACAGCCACCGAGCGGGCACGCCAAGCCCAGCTCGCCGTGCTCTGCGCCCTGCCCGAAGCCGAGCTTGCCAGCACCCACAGCGCCCTGCCCGCGCCCTGGCCGCTGCCCCGTGCGGGCTTACCTGCCGATCTCCTGGAAGCGCGACCCGATATCCGCGCCACGGCCGCCCAAGCGGCGTCCACCGGCCTGGATGTGGCCCGGGCCAAGGCGGATTTGCTGCCGCAGATCACCCTCACGGGCCGACTTTCCGCCTCAGGCCCGAGCCTTGGAGGCATCTTCGACACTTGGCTCGTGCGCCTGGCCGCCGGGCTTGCAGCCCCCATCCTCGATGGGGGACGCCGACTGGCCGAGGTGGACCGCGCCAAGGCCGCCCAGGAAGAAGCCATCCTCGCCTACGGTCAAACCGTGGCCAAGGCCGTGGCCGAGGCAGATACCGCCCTGGCCGAACTGAAGGCCGCCGTGGACTCGTGGGAGCGCACCCGAGAACGCTTTGAAGCCGCCCAGCGGCTCCTTGCCGCCACCATGGAGCGCTTTCTCCACGGCATGGCCGAATACCCCGATGTTTCCGCGGCGCGCACGCAAGCGGACAGCCTTAAGCGCGCGCGCATCGCGCAGCACGCCACAGTGCTCGCCCGCCAGATCGCCTTGGTGCGGGCCCTTGGCCGCGGCTGGCAGCACCTCTTTCCCCGGGAGATTGATTCCCCATGACCGACCCACGTCCTCACCGCCGCGCCACGCTGCTGGCGCTCGGCATCGCCCTTGTGGCCCTCGCCCTCGGTGCAGGGGCTGCGGTGTATTTCGTGCGCACCAAACCCACCCCGCCCCAGCGGCCGCCGGCATCGCTCGCGCCCAGTGTGGAAGTGATCCGCCCCCAGCCACACCACGGACCCGTGACCATCACTGCCATGGGGACCATCACCCCGGCGCGGCAAATCGCCCTGCGCGCCCAAGTGGGCGGTGCGGTGGTGGCGGTTTCGCCGCGTCTGGAGCCCGGCCTTGTGGTCGCTGCCCAGGAAGAACTGCTGCGCATCGATCCCCGCGACTATGAAGCCGCCCTTGCCCAGCGCGAGGCGGAGCTCGCCCAAGCCAAGGCCGCCTTGGAAATGGAAGCCGGCCGCCGACAAGTGGCGCGCAAGGACTGGGAACGCCTCGCCCTTGGGGATAACGCCTCGGATCCCCGTCTGCCCTTGCGCGAACCCCAATGGATGGAAGCCCAGGCCGCGGTGCGCAAGGCCGAGGCCAATGTGGCCCTCGCCCGCCTCAACCTGGAACGAACACACGTGCGCGCCCCCTTTGCCGCGGTGGTGCAGGAAAAGAACGTGCACTTGGGCAGCACGGTCTCCACCCAAGAGACGCTCGCCGTGCTCACCGATGCCACCCGCTTTTGGGTGGAGGCGAGCGTCCCGGTGGAGCACCTCTCCTGGATTGCCATCCCGCCGACGGCCCCAGGGGCGCCGGTAGAGATCCGGGCCGCTTCCGGCTCCACGGCCCAGGGCGCGGTGGCAGGACTCATCCCTGCGGTGGAAAGCGGCGGCCGCCTGGCCCGCATCCGCATCACCCTGCCCCGCCCCCTGGAGACCACGCCGCCGTTTCTTCTGGGAGATAGCGTCGAGGTCGCCATCCAGGGCCGCAGCATCGACGGGGTCCGCATCCCGCGCGAGAGTCTGCGCGAGGGCGATCAGGTCTGGCTGGCCACCAACGGCACCTTGGAGATCCGCCCGGTACGGGTGCTCTTTACGGACCCGCAAAATGCCATCGTCGACGGGATCGCTGCGGACGAATCCATCATTTCCTCACCTCTTGCCGCGCCGATGCCCGGCATGGCCGTCACCGCCATCCACACCAGCGCGAGGTAGGCCATGAACATGCGCGGACCCTTGGCGTGGATGGCCCAAAACCCGGTGACGGCCAACCTCATCATGATCGTCTGTCTGGCGGGCGGCCTCATCATGAGCACCCGCATCAAGCAGGAAGTCTTTCCGGAATTTTCGCTGGATACCGTTTCCGTCAGCGTCACCTACCCAGGGGCCACACCCGCGGACGTGGAGCAAGGCATCGTCCTGGCTGTGGAGGATGCCATCTCCGGCGTGGACGGGGTCAAGGAAGTCCGCTCCACGGCCAGCCAGGGGCTGGCGGTCATCACCGCCGAGGCCGTGGAAGGGGCGGACGTGAACCGGCTCTACCAGGACATCAAGGCCGAGGTAGACCGCATCGAAACCCTGCCCGAGGACGCCAAGCGCCCCATCGTGCGCATTGACTCGCGTAAGCGCCAGGTCATGACCCTGGCCCTTTACGGCGACGCGCCGCTGCCTGCCCTGCGCGACTTGGCCGAGACCGTGCGCGACGAACTCCTGCAGGATCCGGGGATTACCCAGGTGGAACTCAGTGGAGTGCCGGACCTCGAGATCGCCGTGGAAATCCCCCAGCACACCCTGCGGCGCTACGGACTGACCGCCGTGGACGTGGCGCGCATCATCAGCACTGCGGCCGTGGATCTCCCTGGCGGCACCCTCAAGACCCAAGGGGGGAACGTCATCTTGCGCTTCAAGGACCGCCGGGACTTTGGTCAGCAGTTCGCCTCGCTGCCCATCGTCACCAGCGCGGACGGCGCCGTGGTCACCTTGGGCGAAATGGCAAAGATCACCGATGGGCTCGAAGACGCCGATCAGTTCCCCTCCTACAATGGCAAGCCCGCGGTGCTCCTCAACATCTACCGCGTGGGCGAACAAACCCCGGTGAGCGTGGCTGAGGCCGTGCGCCGGGTGGCCGCCCGCGTGGCCCCGGCGCTGCCGCCAGGGATCCAACTTTCCTCCCGCAGCGACGATTCCAAGGTCTTCCGGCAGCGCATGGACCTGCTGATCCGCAACGGCATCCAGGGACTGGTGTTGGTATTCGTACTCCTGGCGCTGTTTTTGGAAATCCGCCTGGCCTTTTGGGTGAGCATGGGCATCCCGACCTCGTTTTTGGGGTCCTTCCTGCTGCTTCCGGCCATGGATGTATCCATCAACATGGTCTCGCTTTTTGCCTACATCATCACCCTGGGCATCGTGGTGGACGACGCCATCGTGGTGGGCGAAAACATCTTCCAATGGCGGGAGCGGGGCAAAGGATTTTTGGAAGCCGCCATTCTCGGAGTACGCCAAGTGGCCATGCCGGTGGTCTTTTCCGTGCTCACCAATATGGCCGCCTTCGTTCCCATGTTTTTCGTGCCCGGGGTCATGGGCAAGGTGTTCCGGGTGGTCCCGGCGGTAGTGCTTGCGGTCTTTACCATTTCGCTGGCGGAGAGCCTGTTCGTGCTGCCTGCCCACCTGGCGCACGGAAAAACCGCGCCGCGCTGGCTTGGCCCCATCCACCGCGCCCAGGAGGCCTTTGACCGCGGCTTCCAAAAAATCTTGCACCGCGTCTTTCCGCCCATCCTGCACACCGCCATCACCTTCCGCTACGCCACAGTGGCCATCGCCGTCGCCATCCTCATGGCAGTGCTCGGCTACGTGGCCAGCGGCCGCATGGGCATGACCATGTTCCCCAAGGTCGAAGCGGACTTCGCTTACGTGGAGTTCTCCTTGCCCGTGGGCACCCCGGTGACGGAGACCCAGCGCGTGGCCCGCATCCTCGAAGACGCGGCCCGGGCCGTGGCGGCAGAACACGGCGGAGATCGCCTCCTCGAAGGCGTCTTTGCCCAGGCCGGGACCGCAAGCGGCAGCCACACAGGCTCCCTTCGCGCCTTCCTGACCGACCCGGAAATCCGCCCCATCGGCACGGCGGAATTTACCCGCCTGTGGCGGGAACGCGTCGGCCGCATCCCCGGCATCAAGACCATTCGTTTCGAGGCCGACCGCGGCGGACCGGGATCCGGAGCGGCCTTGAGCATCGAACTCTCCCACCGCTCCCTGCAGGTCCTCGAACAGGCCAGCCGCGACTTGGCCCAAGCCCTGGAGCGATTTGCCCAAGTCTCGGATATCGATGATGGTTTTGCGCAAGGCAACCCGCAATGGGAGGTCCAACTCCTTCCCGAAGGCCGCCGCCTCGGACTCACGGCCCAAGATGTCGGCCGACAGCTGCGCGGCGCCGTGTACGGGGCCGAAGCCATCCGCCAGCAACGCAGTCGCGACGAAATCGTGGTTCGGGTACGGTTGCCCCAGGAAGAGCGGAATACCCAGGAGCTCATCAATACCTTCATGGTGCGCACCCCGCAGGGGGCCTTCGTGCCGCTGCGCACCATAGCCACGGTGCGGCAGTCCCAGGCAGACACCACCATCGAGCGCCGCCAGGGCCGCCGGGTGGTCACCGTCACTGCGGACGTCACCCCACCCAGCGCCGCCGAGACCATCGCCGCGGCAGTGCAAAAAGACGTGCTCCCAGATATCCTTGCCCGCTATCCTGGGCTCACCTTCAGTCTCGAAGGCAAACAGGCAGACATCCGCGAAAGCGTACGCGCCCTCATTGCAGGGCTGCTGCTCACCGTGCTGGGACTGTTCGCCATGCTGGCCATTCCACTCAACAGCTACTGGAAGCCGCTCATCATCCTGACGAGCATCCCCTTTGGCCTCACCGGTGCCATCCTTGGGCACCTCATCATGGGCTACAGTCTGAGTCTGGTGTCCCTCTTTGGCATCGTGGCCTTGAGCGGTGTGGTCATCAACGACGCCCTGGTGCTCGTGGACACCATCAACGAGAAACGAACACTGGGGATCCCTACGGACCAGGCCGTCTTCGACGCCGCTCTGCAGCGCTTCCGGCCAGTGCTTTTGACCACCATCACCACCTTCGGCGGCCTCATGCCCCTCATCTTCGAGACCTCCCGCCAGGCCCGATTCCTCATCCCCATGGCCATTTCCCTGGGGTTCGGCGTGCTCTTCGCCACCGCCATCACCCTGATTCTCGTGCCCTGCCTGACACACATCGGCGAAGACTTGCGGCGGCGCTTGGGTGCAGTCCCGGAAATCTGAAAAAAATCGGAAAAAAGAGAAAAAATACCTTGCCAAGGTCCTTCGAACCCCATAAACGGTTGACCTATGTGCCGGCGGCAAGGGATCCTCAGGGAGAACGGGCAGGTCCGGCGCAGGTTTGAGGAGCCAGGAAGAGAAGCTTTCTGCGCGCTCCCGTGCACCGAAAGCCCTCGACCTGCAGTTGTTTTTTCCGTTTTCTTTTTGAGGAGTACTGTGTTTATGGCCAAGAACATCTATGTCGGAAATTTGCCCTGGAGTGCCACGGAACAAGACGTGGAAGCCCTTTTTGCTTCCTACGGCGAAGTGGACAGCGTGAAACTCATTTCCGACCGGGAAACCGGCCGCGCCCGTGGCTTCGGTTTCGTGGAAATGTCCAGTGGTGCCGACGAGGCCATTGCCGCCCTGGATGGCAAGGACTTTGGCGGCCGGGCGCTCAAGGTCAACGAAGCCCGTCCCCGCCCCGAGCGTGAGCATCGGGAACGCCGTCCGCGCTGGTAGCATTCTGCCCGTGTGACCAACAAAAAAACCCCGTCTCCGGACGGGGTTTTTTGCTGCCCCCCACGCAAAGGGCAACAGATCGAGATCCCCCCCTGAACGCAAAAAAAGACCCCGCCCACAAAGCGGAGTCTCTTCAAAGCAGCCCCTCGTGTCAGGAGCAGGGCTATGCCGCGGGCTTGGTCACCGCGCCCGAGCGGATGCACTGCGTGCACACCCGCATCCGCTTCACCTGGCCCGAGGCCAACTGCGCGCGCACGGTCTGCAGATTGGGCATGAACCGACGCTTGGTCTTGTTGTTGGCATGGCTGACATTGTTGCCGACCTGCGGCTTCTTACCACAAATTTCACACATCGTGGACATGGTTTCCTCCTCACCAAAATTGTCTCCCGGCCCCAACCAAGGCCCCGGGTGAACCGCACGAAGAAAACGGCTCATATCCGGCCTTACGGCAGATGGCAAGCAAAATTCCTTGACAAGGAAAACCGCCCCCCTGTAGAGGCGATGCTCCGAGGTGGCGCATGACCGAACACTGGATCGCACTCACAGATCTCCCGGCGCATGGTCGGGAATTTTCTTTTGCGGATCAAGAGATCTGGCACGAGGGGTGGCGGTCGTTCGGCATGGATTTCGCCGCGCACACCCCCCTGGAAGCGGTGTTCACCATCACTCCGCAAAAGGACGGTTTTCTCATCCGTGGGCGTCTGCGCGGTGCGGTACGCACCATCTGCCACCGCTGCGCGGAAGAGGCCGTGCTCGTCATCGACCACGTTTTCGATGAATTCGAAGCCACCACGGACATGCACGGGGAGGATGCCGAGGAAAGCCATCTGCGCCCGCTGGATGCGGGGTTTGCCCTCGATGCCGCAGGGATGCTTTGGGAGCAATTCGTCCTTGCCCTGCCCGTGCAAATCCTGTGCAGCGACTCCTGCCAGGGGCTGTGTCCCAGGTGCGGAGTCAACAAAAACCACGAGTCGTGTCAGTGCACCAAGGAAACACCCCTGGCGCGGGCCCTTGCCGCCCGCGGATTCTCTACCCCTAAGTGAGGTGTATCATGCCCAATCCGAAGAAGAAGACATCCAAGTCCAAACGCAACATGCGCCGCTCCCACGACCGGGTCCCTGTGCCCAACGTCACGTATTGCCAATGCGGCAGTGCTACCCTGTCCCATTGCATCTGCCCGGGCTGCGGCACCTATCGCGGTCGGCAGTACGTTGCCACTCAGGAAGCACATGCCGAATAGCGTTCGCTTGGCGGTGGACGCCATGGGCGGCGACGTGGGCCCGGCGGTCAACGTCCCCGGGGCCATTGCAGCCGCCCGCGCCACCGGAGCCACCATCATCCTCGTGGGCGAAGAAACCGCCATCCGTGAAGAACTCCATCGCCATCCCCACCACGGGCTCCATCTCGAGGTCGTCCATGCCTCCCAAACCGTGGGCATGGCGGAAAAACCCTCGGAGGTACTCCGCCGCAAAAAAGACAGTTCCATGCAGGTGGCCTTCCGCCTGGTGCGCGACGGCCAAGCCCAGGGCGTGGTCACTGCGGGCAACTCCGGCGCTGCCTTGGCGTGTGGCATGTTCATCCTCGGACGTATTCCTGGAGTGGACCGGCCGGCCCTGGCCACCATCTTGCCGACGCTCAAAAACCCGGCAGTGCTCATCGACGTAGGTGCCAACGCCGATTGCAAGCCCTACAACTTGGTGCAGTTCGGCCTCATGGCCGAAGTCTTGGCGGAATCGGTGCTCGGCATCCCGCACCCGCGGGTAGGGATCCTCAGCATCGGGGAAGAGGAAGGCAAGGGCAACGCCCTCACCAAGGAGGCCTATGGCCTACTCAAAAGCTCCAGCCTCAATTTCGTGGGCAACGTGGAAGGCCGGGACATCTTCCGCGGAGATACGGACATCATCGTGTGCGACGGGTTTACCGGCAATATCGCCCTCAAGCTGAGCGAAGGGCTGGGTGCGGCCTTGGCCACCATCCTCAAAAACGAGATTCGCAGCTCCTGGATCTCCCGTTTGGGAGCGCTCCTCGCCATGCCTGCGTTCCGGCGCTTCGCCAAGAAGATCGACTACGCCGAGTACGGCGGCGCCCCGATCCTCGGGCTCAACGAAATCGCCATGGTCTGCCATGGGGCGTCCAACGCCCGGGCCATTGCCACGGCCTTGGAACAAGCGGCGCTCTTCGTGAAACGCCAGGCCAAGGCCCATCTGGTGGAAGGGCTCAAGGCCAATACCGAACTGGCGCTCTTTTCCCGCAGCAGCAAAACCAAATCCCCTGATCCAGCTCCGGTTTCCTAAACATCTGGAAGGACCTATGCAGCCCCCCTGCCTCTGGGGGCTGGGGATGCACACCCCAGCCCGATGCATCAGCAACACGGATTTCGAAAGCATTGTCGACACCAGTGACGAATGGATCGTCTCCCGTACAGGTATTCGCACCCGCTACCATGTGGAACCCGGGGAGACCTGCTCCACCCTGGCGGTCCAGGCGGCCCGCAGGGCGCTGGCCGACGCCGCGATTTCCCCGCACGAAGTCACCCACCTCCTTGTAGCCACGTTTACCGGAGACTGCGCTGTCCCGCCCACGGCCTGCCTGGTGGCGCGGGAACTGGGCATCCAGGCGCCGGCCATGGATCTGGCCGCGGCCTGCTCCGGATTTCTCTACGCCTTGGAAGTAGGCCGGGGACTTATCGCCCTGCATCCCGACGCCACGGTGCTCGTGATTGGCAGCGAGGTGTGCTCGTCGCGCATCAATTTCACTGACCGTTCCACCTGCGTCCTCTTCGGGGACGGGGCCGGGGCAGCGGTGCTGCGGGCCGCTGCCAAGCCCGGGGCGCCGCTTCTTCGCGACGTCATCCTCCATGCCGACGGCGCTGCAGCGGACCTGCTCACCGTGCGCGGTGGGGGCTCCGCCTGCCCGCCCATCCTCGGTGCCACCATCGGACCCGAATATTTCGTGGAGATGAACGGTCGCGAGGTCTATAAATACGCCGTGCGCCTCATGAGCGAGGTGAGCCAAGAAATCCTGACGAGAAACAGCCTTGCCGTATCCGACGTGGACCTCTTCATCCCGCACCAGGCCAATATCCGCATCATCGAAGCCGTGGCCCGCAAGCTGGACATCCCCCTGGAGCGCTGCTTCGTGGACGTGGACCGCTTGGGCAACACCTCGGCAGCCTCCATCCCCATCGCTTTGGCCGAGGCCCGGGCGCAGGGCCACATCCACCCAGGGGACACGGTGCTCTTGGCCTCCTTTGGCGGCGGGTTTACCTGGGCCGCGGCCCTGTTGCAATTTTAGGCCCGACGCCGTAGAGGACACCTCGTTTTTCATTCCTGCAAGGAGCCCCACGACACCATGAGCGATTCCATCCGCACCGCGCTGGTCACCGGCGGCACCCGCGGCATTGGCAAGGCCATTGTCACCACCCTGGCCGAGCGCGGCTATCACGTGTACTTCACCTACGTGAGCCGGCCAGAACTGGCAGAGGAGCTCTGTGCCTCCCTGAGCCCAGCCCCAGTGCGCGGCTTTCGCGTGGACGCCGGGGACCCGGCGGCCATTGCCCAATTCTTCGCGGAAGAAATCAAAGACAAGGTCTTTCTCGCGGCGCTCATCAACAATGCCGGCATCACCCGAGACGGCCTTTTGGTGCGCATGAAGCTTGCCGCCTGGGAAGAGGTCCTGCGCGTGAACCTCACCGGGGCCTTCGTCTTCCTTCAGGAAGCGGCCAAGATCATGATGCGCCAGCGCTTTGGCCGCATCGTCTCCATCGCCTCGGTCGTGGGGCAGATGGGCAATGCCGGCCAGGCCAACTACTGCGCCGCCAAGGCGGGCCTCATCGGGCTCACCAAATCCGCGGCCCTGGAGCTTGCCCCGCGCGGCATCACGGTCAACGCCGTGGCTCCGGGCTTCATCGAAACCGACATGACCGGCGGGCTCTCCCAGGAGATCCGCGACGCCTACCAGGCGCGCATCCCCTTGGGCCGTCTCGGGTCTGCACAGGACGTGGCCGAGGCCACGGCCTTCCTACTCTCGGACGCGGCCGCATACATCACCGGTCAAGTCATTGGCGTCAACGGCGGGATGTATCTCTAGCTCCTGCCATCACTCTACGCATTATCCCCACAGAGCGGAGGAAAACACATGTCCATCGAAGCAAAGGTCAAAGAACTCGTGAGCGAACAGCTGGGTGTTTCCATCGACGAGGTGAAGCCCGAATCCTCTTTCGTCGAGAGCCTCGGAGCGGATTCCCTAGACCTCACGGAACTCATCATGGCCATGGAAGAGGAATTCGATATCGAAATCGAGGACGACGACGCCCAGAAGATCGTCACCGTCCAGGACGCCATCAACTACATCACGGCCAAGACCAAGTAACCCCCTGCGGGCGCATGCGCCCGCAGTCTTTTTCCGCCGGCATCTCCCGGCCTATTTACGAGAAGACCATGATTGGACATCGCGTTGTCGTCACCGGCATGGCCGCCGTGACTCCCATCGGCAACAGCCTGCAGGAAAGCTGGGCCAATTTGGTGGCTGGAGTCAGCGGGGTGGGCCCGATTACCCTCTTTGACGCCTCGGAGTTTGAAACCCGCATCGCTGCCGAACTCAAAGGCTTCGATCCTTCCCGCTCCATCAATCCCAAAGAAGCCCGGCGCATGGACCGCTTCCTCCAGATCGCCATTGTGGCCGCGGCCCAGCTCATGGAGGATGCCGGCCTGGTCATCGCCGAAGAGCTGGCCCCCGAGGTAGGGGTGATCCTCGGTTGCGGGCTGGGCGGCCTTTCCACCATCGAAGAGTTCCACACCAAGCTCATGCAGGCAGGCCCCCGCCGCGTTTCCCCCTTCTACATCCCCATGCTCATCGCCAACATGGCCGCAGGCCAAGTGGCCATGTTCACCGGCGCCAAAGGACCCAACCTGGTCACCACTTCGGCCTGCGCCTCCAGTACCCACGCCATTGGCTACGCCTTTGCCGACGTGGCCTTGGGTCGGGTCAAGGCGTGCATCACCGGCGGGGTGGAGTCCACCATTACCCCCATGGGGGTCTCCGGCTTCAACGCCATGAAGGCGCTTTGCACCCAAAACGAAGCGCCCGCCAAGGCGAGCCGGCCCTTCGATGCCCAGCGCAGCGGATTTGTCATCGGCGAAGGCGCGGGCTTTTTGCTCCTGGAGGAGCTCGAGCACGCCAAGGCCCGCGGGGCCCGCATTTACGGAGAAGTCATCGGTTACGGGGCCTCGGACGACGCCTACCACATCGCGGCCCCAGAGGAATCCGGTGCGGGTATGGCCCAGGCCATGCGAGCCGCCTTGCGCGAGGCGGGTATCGCTCCGGAAGACGTGGACTTCATCAACGCCCACGGGACCTCCACCAAACTCAACGACAAGACCGAGACCCGCGCCCTCAAAACGGTTTTTGGCGACCATGCCTACCGCATGCCCATCACCGCCAACAAGAGCATGATCGGGCACTTGCTCGGCGCCGCCGGCGGGGCTGAGGCGGTCTTCACCGTCATGAGCCTTGTCACCGGCATCATTCCGCCCACCATCAACTACGAGGAACCCGACCCGGACTGCGACCTGGACTACACCCCCAACACCGCCCGGGAAGTGCCGGTGACAATAGGGATGTCCAATTCCTTTGGGTTTGGCGGCACCAACGCCTCTCTCCTTTTCCGCCGCTTTGCCGGCTGACCTTTTGCCCCACGAGGATGCGCCATGGACGAACTCTTGCGTCAGGACCCCCAAATCGCCAAGGCCATTGAGCTGGAGACCACCCGCCAGCTCACCAAGCTCGAACTCATCGCCTCGGAAAACTTCACCTCCGCTGCCGTGCGTCAGGCCATGGGCAGCGTCATGACCCATAAGTACGCGGAAGGCTATCCCGGCAAGCGCTACTACGGCGGCTGCGAGTTCGTGGACATGGCCGAAGACATGGCCATCGACCGAGCCAAACGGCTCTTTCACGCCGGCTACGCCAACGTCCAGCCCCACTCCGGCTCCCAGGCCAACATGGCCGCCTATTTTGCCCTCATGAGTCCGGGGGATACCCTGCTCGGCATGAATCTCGCCCACGGCGGGCACCTCACCCACGGCAGTCCGGTGAACTTCTCCGGCAAGCTCTACAAGATCGTGGCCTACGGCGTGCGCCAGGACACCGGCTGCATCGACTACGACGAAGTGGAACGTCTGGCCCTAGAGCACCAACCCAAGGTCATCGTGGCCGGGGCCAGTGCCTACCCGCGCACCATCGACTTTGCCCGCTTCCGCGCCATTGCCGATGCCTGCGGCGCGGCCCTGGTGGTGGACATGGCCCATATCGCCGGCCTGGTGGCCGCAGGGCTGCACCCCTCGCCCATCCCCTACGCCCACGTCACCACCACCACCACCCACAAGACCCTGCGCGGCCCCCGCGGCGGCATGATCCTCGCCGCCGAAGACCTCGGGAAGACCCTCAATTCCCAGATCTTCCCCGGCATTCAAGGCGGCCCCCTCATGCACGTCATCGCGGCCAAGGCGGTGGCCTTCCTGGAAGCCCTGCAGCCCAGCTTCGTGGACTACCAGCGCCAGGTCATCGCCAATGCCCAAACCCTGGCCCAGGAACTGGTGAATGCCGGCTTTGACCTGGTCTCCGGCGGCACGGACAACCACCTCATGCTGGTGGACCTCACCCGCAAGGGGATCACCGGCAAAGACGCCGAGCATGCCTTGGATCGCGCCGGCATCACGGTCAACAAGAACGCCGTGCCCTTCGACACCCGCTCGCCCTTCGTGACCTCGGGCATTCGCATCGGCACGCCTGCGCTCACCACCCGCGGCATGAAAGAGGCCGAGATGCGCCAAGTGGCCACGTGGATCGTGGAGGTATTGGAAAACATGGACAACGACTCCCGGCTCGAAGCCATCCGCCGTCAGGTGGAACGCTTCGCCCGTGAGTTCCCGCTCTTTGCCTGGTAACCTTGAAGGCGCGCGTCGCCGCGCCCGCTTTTGCCCATGGATCACCGACTGTCCTGGCCCCAATACTTTCTGCGCATCGCCCACCTGGTGGCGGAACGGTCCACGTGCCTGCGCCGCAAGGTCGGTGCCGTGGCGGTCAAAGACAAACGTATCCTCGCCACCGGCTACAACGGCGCTCCCTCCGGGGTGGCCCATTGCCTGGATCTGGGCTGCTTGCGGGAACGCCTCGGCGTGCCTTCGGGAGAGCGCCATGAGCTGTGCCGAGGACTGCACGCGGAGCAGAACGTCATCATCCAGGCAGCGCTCCATGGCATCTGCCTGGAAGGGGCCACGGTCTACTGCACCACCCAGCCGTGCGTCCTGTGTACCAAGATGCTCATCAACTGCCGCGTGGCGGCCATCTACTATACCGAAGGCTACCCAGACCCCCTGTCCCTCGAGATGCTCGCTGAAGCCGGCATCCCCCACCAGCGCCTGGAGTTCGACCCCGCACCTGCCGCGTGCCCAAGGGAGGACCATGGCCCTGCGCGCTGATCACCCGCATTTTATGGCCAAAGCCGCGGCCGTGGCGCGCCTCGGCTTTGGGCACACCGCCCCCAATCCCTGCGTGGGCGCGGTACTGGTGCGCGATGGCAACGTCGTTGCCCGGGGATGGCATGAGCGCTTCGGCGGCCCCCACGCGGAAGTGAATGCCATCGCCCACGCCCGACGCCGTGGGGAAGACCTGTCCCGCTGCACCCTCTACGTCACCCTAGAGCCCTGCAACCACCACGGCAAAACCCCGCCGTGCACCGAGGCCATCCTCGCTGCTGGCATCCGTCGGGTGGTCGTCGGCACCCGCGACCCCAATCCCCAGGCCGCAGGCGGCATCGAGCGGCTGCAGGCCGCGGGAGTCGAGGTGATCCATGGCGTCCTGGAAGACGACTGCCGGGATCTCATCGCGGATTTTCGCCTATGGCAAACTAGCCCACGGCCGTACATCCTACTCAAGCTCGCCCAGACCCTCGATGGCAAGATCGCCCCCCGGCCAGGGATTCCCGGGGCCATCTCCGGCCTGCGGGCCCAGCGCTGGGTGCATCGCCTGCGCAGCCGTGTGGGGGCCGTACTCGTGGGCGGTGGCACCTTGCGGGCGGACAATCCGCAGCTCACCTGCCGGCACCCCCGTCACCAGGGGCCTCAGCCCTGGGCCGTGGTGGTCACCCGGCGCCTGCCGGCAGCGGATGCCCCCCTGACGCTGCTACGTCACACCCCGGAGCGCACCATTTTCCTCACTTCCGAAGCGGAGAGCCGCTCCCAGCGGGCAACGCTCCTCCTCGACTTGGGCTGCCGGGTCTACGGCTTGGCCGAAGACGCCACAGGCATCGATCTTGCCGCCGGGCTGACGCTTTTGCGCCACGAGCACGGCTGCCACCACGTGCTCGCGGAAGGAGGCGGCACCCTGGCGGCGAGTCTGCTTGCCACCGGCCTTGCCGACGAGATCCTGCTCGTTGTGAGCCCCCGGATACTGGGCGACGGCGCCGCCCCGGCCTCTTTTCAGGGGCGCACCGTGCACTCCATGGCCGAGGCCATCTCGCTGCGCCTTGCGGCCATCCGCACGCTTCCCCCGGACCTCCTCCTGCAGCTGCGCCCCTCCTAAGCCATGTTTACCGGTATCATCGCCTCCATCGGCACGGTCACCGAGGTCGTCCGCTCCGGCTCGCAAGCACGCCTCACCATCACCCCCAAGCAGGACTTCACCCCTTACCAGCTGGGCGAATCCATCGCGGTCAACGGGGTCTGTCTCACGGTGGAGACCACCAAAGGGCCGGCCTTCGTGGCCTACGCCTCCGCCAAGACCCTGGAAGTCACCACCCTTGGGCTCCTTTCCCGCGGAAGCCTCGTCAACCTGGAGCGGGCCCTGGCCCTGGGTGACCGACTGGGCGGGCATCTGGTCTCCGGGCATGTGGACACCGTAGCCCAGGTGATAGGCATCACCCAAGCAGGCGAATCCCACGTGGTGCGCATCACCTTTGACCCAGCGGTGAGCGCGGAAATCATCCCCAAAGGCTCTGTCGCCCTGGACGGGGTGAGCCTCACGGTCAATGATTGCGGCGCCGACTTTTTGGAAGTAAACGTCATTCCCGCCACCTGGCAGGAAACCACCATTGCCCACTGGCGGGTCGGGACCAAGGTCAACCTGGAGACCGACCTCATCGGCAAATATGTGGCCCGCATGCTTGCGCCATGGCGGGCGTCTGCTGCGCCCCGCGCCTCGACCATCACCGAAGACTTCCTGCGCCAGCACGGATTTTGACCGAACGCCTTCGGGCAAGGAGATATTGCACTATGAAATGCACCATCGAAGAAGCCATCGAAGACATCCGCAACGGAAAGATGATCATTCTCGTGGATGACGAAGACCGGGAAAACGAAGGCGATCTCACCATCGCCGCGGAAAAGGTGACCCCGGCGGTCATCAACTTCATGGCCAAATACGGCCGGGGACTCATCTGTCTGGCCTTGGAGCCGGCCCTGGTGGACAAGCTCCAGCTCCCCCTCATGACCCGGCGCAACACGTCCAAGTTCGGCACTAATTTTACGGTGTCCATCGAAGCCCGTCACGGCGTGACCACCGGCATCTCCGCCCACGACCGGGCGCTCACTATCCAGACCGCCGTGGCCGATGACACCACTCCTGAAGACCTCTCCACCCCAGGACACATCTTTCCCCTCCGCGCCCGCGAGGGTGGGGTGCTCGTGCGCGCCGGCCAGACCGAAGGCTCGGTGGACCTGGCGCGGCTCGCTGGCCTCAAGGGTGCGGCGGTCATCTGCGAGATCATGAACGACGACGGCACCATGGCGCGCATGCCGGATCTGGAGAAGTTCGCCGCCGAGCACGGGCTCAAGATCGCCACCATCGAGGATCTCATCGCCTACCGCTGCCGCAAGGACTCGCTCGTACGCCGCGTGGCGGAAGCGCGCATGCCCACCTGCCATGGGGAATTCACCATCATTGCCTTTGAAAACGACATCGACAGCCACACCCACATCGCCCTGGTCAAAGGCGACGTCACCACGCCCGAGCCGGTCTTGGTACGGGTGCACAGCGAATGCCTCACCGGCGATGTCTTCGGCTCGCTCCGCTGCGACTGCGGCAACCAGCTCCACCGCGCCATGGAGATGATCGATCAGGAAGGCCGCGGGGTCATCCTCTACATGCGCCAGGAAGGCCGAGGCATTGGCCTTGGCAACAAGATCAAGGCCTATCACCTCCAGGACCAAGGCCGGGACACGGTGGAGGCCAACCTGGAACTGGGCTTTCCAGCCGACCTGCGTGACTACGGCCTCGGCGCCCAGATCCTCGTCAACCTTGGGGTGCGCAGCATGCGGCTGCTCACCAACAATCCCAAGAAGATCATCGGTCTGGAAGGCTACGGCCTCACGGTGACCGAACGCGTGCCCATCGAGATCCCGGCCTGTGCGGAAAACGAATGCTACCTGCGCACCAAGAGCACCAAACTCGGCCACCTGCTCCACGTGGACTCGGCGCAGTAATATTGGGGAGGATTCCATGCACCACATCACCACCATCGAAGGCGTCCTCGACGCCTCGGGCCTGAAATTCACGATCATCGCCAGCCGTTTCAATGATTTCATCGTCGAGCGTCTGGTGGGAGGAGCCGTGGACTACCTCCTGCGCCATGGGGCGGCCCGCCAAGACCTCACCCTCATCCGGGTGCCGGGGGCCTTCGAGCTCCCATTGGTGGCCCGGGCCGTTGCCCAGCGCGGCGGCGTAGATGCCATCGTCTGCGTGGGCGCGGTCATCCGCGGCGCCACCCCGCACTTTGACTACGTGTGCGCCGAGGCCACCAAGGGCATCGCCCATGTGAGCCTGGAGACGGGCATGCCCATCGGCTTTGGCCTGCTCACCACCGATTCCCTGGAGCAGGCCATTGAGCGGGCTGGCAGCAAGGCGGGCAACAAAGGCGCCGAGGCCGCGGCCGCAGCCCTGGAGACCGTGCGGGTGCTGCGCGGCCTGGAGGGTGTTTCCGCGTGAAACAGCGCCAGCGGGAGCGGCGTTTCGCCTTGCAGCTCCTCTACGCCCTGCCCTTCCACCCGGCCCTGACCGAGGCGGACCTTGCCCGGGCCTTCGACAACTTCCGTGCCGACGCCAATTGCCCGGACCTGGAGCGGGAAGGCTCGTATGCCTGGGAACTGGTACGCGGGGTGTGGCAGCATCACGAGGAACTCGACGCCATCATCGCCCAGCACGCCACGGGATGGAAGCTCTCCCGCATCGCCACGGTGGAGCGCGCCATCCTGCGTTTAGCGCTCTTTGAGATGCGGCAGATGCATCTCCCCTTCAAGGTGGCGGTCAACGAGGCCGTGGAGCTGGCGAAAGCCTTTGGGGAAGAAGGCTCACGGGTGTTCGTCAACGGCGTGCTCAATGCCGCGGGCAAGGCACTCGCCCTCCACGAGGCCGCCTGCGCATAACTCCCTCGTCCGCATGGGCTGCGGGCGCTTTGGCGCAGAAGGAAACTCAACCGCTTTTTCGCATTGAGGTCACCATGGCAACCTACGATTTCCATACCATCGAACGCAAATGGCAGGACATTTGGGAAAAGGATCAGGTGTTTTCCATTGATCCTGCATCGGCCGAAAATCGCTACTACGTCTTGGAGATGTTCCCCTACCCTTCGGGGCGCATCCACATGGGCCACGTGCGCAACTACTCCATCGGCGACGTGGTCGCCCGCTACAAGCGCATGCGCGGCCATGCCGTGTTCCATCCCATGGGTTGGGACGCCTTCGGCCTGCCTGCGGAAAATGCGGCCATCAAGCACGGCGTGCACCCGGCCAAATGGACCTACGAGAACATCGCCACCATGCGCGCCCAGCTCAAGCGCATGGGCTATTCCTACGATTGGAGCCGAGAGATCGCCACCTGCCACCCCAAGTACTATCGCTGGGAGCAGGAATTTTTCCTCAAGTTCCTGCGCCGGGGGCTGGTGTACCGCAAAAAGGCGCCGGTCAATTGGTGCCCAGGCTGCCACACGGTGCTCGCCAACGAACAGGTGGAGGACGGCAAGTGCTGGCGCTGCGACGCCCTGGTGGAGCAGCGGGAACTGGAACAGTGGTTTGTGCGCATTACCGCGTACGCCGAAGAGCTCCTCGCCGACCTCGACACCCTGGCCGGCGGCTGGCCCGAACGGGTGCTTACCATGCAGCGCCATTGGATCGGCAAGAGCACCGGCATGGAGATCGACTTCGCCCTGGAGGATATGGACGGCGCAGTCACGGTGTTCACCACCCGCCAGGACACCCTCTACGGCGCCACGTTCATGAGCCTGGCTCCGGAGCATCCCCTGGTAGAGCGGCTGATTGCCGGCACGCCGCAGGAAGCGGCGGTGCGCGAATTCTGCCGCAAGGTCATCAACATGGATCGCTTCCAGCGTGCCGCCGACGACCTGGAAAAAGAAGGCATGTTCACCGGTCGCTTTTGCATCAACCCGGTGACCGGCCGGCGCATGCCCATCTACGTGGCCAACTTCGTGCTCATGGGCTACGGCACCGGCGCGGTCATGGCGGTGCCTGCCCATGACCAGCGCGATTTCGACTTTGCCGCCAAATACGAGCTGCCCTTGGCCGTGGTCATCGAGCCCCGCGGCGAGCATCTGGACCCTGCCCGCATGACCGCGGCCTACACCGAGCCCGGGGTGCTCACCAATTCCGGGCCCTTTGACGGCATGGATTCCGAGGCCGCCAAAGAGGCCATCGCCGCCATGCTTGAGGAGAAAGGTCTGGGCCGGCGGGCGGTGAACTACCGCCTGCGGGACTGGAACATCTCCCGCCAGCGCTACTGGGGCGCGCCCATCCCGGTGGTCTACTGCGACGCCTGCGGCGTGGTGCCGGTGCCGGAAGACCAATTGCCGGTGGAACTGCCCCTGGACGTGCAGGTGCGGCCTGACGGCCGCTCGCCCCTGCCCGAATGCGACGCCTTCGTGCGCACCACCTGTCCCACTTGCGGCGGACCTGCGCGGCGCGAGACCGACACCATGGACACCTTTGTGGAGTCCTCCTGGTACTTTGCCCGCTACCTGGCCGCCCGCGACGAATCACAGCCCTTTGACCCGGCGGTGACCAACGCCTGGCTGCCGGTGGACCAGTACATCGGCGGCATCGAACACGCCATTTTGCACCTGCTCTACGCCCGTTTCTTCACCAAGGCGCTGCGCGACGAAGGCTACCTCGCCGTCAACGAGCCCTTCGCCCACCTGCTCACCCAGGGCATGGTGCTCTTGGACGGCTCCAAGATGTCCAAATCCAAGGGCAATATCGTGGACCCCGACGCCATGGTGGAGCGCTACGGCGCCGACACGGTGCGCCTTTTCTGCCTTTTTGCCGCGCCGCCGGAAAAAGACCTGGAATGGAGCGACCGGGGTATCGAAGGCGCTCACCGGTTTCTGCTGCGCGTCTGGCGGCTGGTGGACGAACTGGCGGACATCCTCACCCCGGTGGGGGCATGCGCCGCCATCTCGGGAAATCTCACTCCAGCCGAACGGGAACTGCGGCGCAAAGAACACGACACCGTGCGCCGCGCCACCAACGACCTGGACGACAAGTTCCAGTTCAACACCGCCATCGCCGCCCTCATGGAGCTGGTCAATGCCCTGTACCTCGCCAAGGACGAGCTGCGCGGCACGGCCTGCGGCCCGCAGGTCCTCTCCTCGGCCGTGGCCACGGTGCTCACGGTGCTCTCGCCCTTTGCCCCGCACCTCAGCGAAGAGCTCTGGCAGCGGCTGGGCTTCACCACCATGCTCGTCCACACCCCATGGCCGACCTATGACCCGGCGGCGCTGGTGCTGGACGAAATCACCGTGGTGGTGCAAGTGAACGGCAAACTCCGCGGTCAGGTCACGGCACCGGCCAGCGCCTCCGAAGACGAGCTGCGCACCCTGGCCTTGGCGGATCCCAACGTCGCACGTCACCTGGAGGGCAAAACCGTTGTCAAGGTCATCGTGGTCCCGAAAAAACTGGTCAACGTGGTGGTGCGTTAGTCTGCTGCTGGTGGGGCTTGCCGCCTGCGGCTACCAGCTCCACGGCCGCAATGCACTCCAACTGCCGGGCGGGGGCAAACGTCTGTACCTCGCCCGGGTGGAGCAGCCGAGCACCGAGCCCTGGATGGGCCCGGCGCTCCGCATCGCCCTGCGCGAGGAGCTCTCCCGCCGGGGAGACATCGTTTGGACAGAGCGGGAAAACGCCGACCTCTCGCTCACCCTGCGGGTGATCCAATACGGCACCGGGGCCTCGGTGACCGGCCGCGACGACATCACCCTCAAGTCGCAGGCGGTCATCACCTTGGAACTCTTGATGCGGGATGCCGCCACCGGCGCCCTGGTGTGGAACTCGGGCCCCATCACCACCGCGGAGTCCTTCCGCGGCCTCAGTTCCCAAGAAGGCGCCGCCCGGCGCGCCATTGCCGAGGCCATGCGCCGCCTGGCCGACCGCCTGGAGCCCCAATTCTAGTCCATGGCATTTACCTTTCTCATTTGCCCGGACGCGGAGCTCATACTGGAGGAGGCCCGCAAACGTCTTGCTCCGGGCTTTTCCCTGCGTTCCTTTTGGGGCGATGAGCCCTTGCCGGACCGCTACTGGCAGCAGCTCACCATCCCTCCCCTGGGGGAGGCAGGCTGCGGCGTGCTGCTGCGCCAGGCGCACCTGGCCCCTGCCGAGGTGTGGTCCCGGCTGGATGCCCTGCTGCGCCAAGGCCGCCCCGGCATCCATCCTTTTTTCGCCCTGGAGGTGGATTGGGAGTGGAGCAAGAAAGAACGCTCCCTCGCCCCAAAAATCCCGCAAGTGGTCCGCAAGGCCAAATGCTTTGCCGCCGCCACCCAACGCGGATGGGTATGGAGCCATCCGGGGCTGAGCCGTGCCCAGGCCGAAGAGCGCGCCCGCGCCATCCTTGCCGCCGCCGGCAAGGCCATCGCCCCCGAGGCCCGGCGCCTGCTCCAGGAGCACCTTCCCCTCTCGGCCGCCGCCATTGCCGCAGAAATGGACAAGGTGCTGCTTGCAGCAGGTGACTCCCCCACCATCACCCCGGAACACCTGCAATCCCTCACCGGCGCTCCCACCTGGGACGTCTTCGCCCTCATGCAGGCCGCCCTCAATCCCGCCAGGGCCGAAGAACTTTGGCGGCAGCTCCGCCACGACCCGCAAATGGCCAGCGGCGAGGCCACCTTCGGCGTGCTCGCCCTGGTGCGCCGTGAAGCCCGCATCCTCTGGCTGCTTACCCGCGGCGAAGACCCTGGGGTGCGACTGCCCGCCGCGGTCCTCAAGGCCAAACAGGCCCTGGCCCAACGCCTGGGGCCTTCCGGCACGGCCCGCCTCTTCCTGCGCGTGGCCGAGGCCGAGACCGCCATCAAAAGCGGTCGGCTGCGACCGGCCCAAGCCCTAGAACACCTCCTCGACGCCACCTCCCAGCCATGAGCCACGACCACGCCGGCCACCGCGCCCGTCTGCGCCAACGCTTACTGCGCGACCCCCAGGGACTCCTCGATTACGAACTCGTGGAGATGCTGCTCACCTTTGCCCTGCCCCGCCGGGACACCAAACCCATGGCCAAGGAATTGCTCGCCCGCTTTGGGTCCGTGCGCGGGATACTCTTCGCGCCCCCCGACCAGGTGGCACAAACCCCCGGCCTCGGCCCCGCGGTCCACGCCCTGTGGTGCACCTTCCAGGAACTCTTGGCCCGCGCCGAGGCCGAACCCGTAGCCCGCAAGGAGCAGTTCACCAGCCCGGAGCAGGTGGCGGGATTTCTGCGTGCCCGCCTGGCCTTGCGACCCAAGGAAGAGTTTTGGGCGCTTTTCCTCAACACCAAAAACCGCTTCCAGCACCTTGCCCGCATCGCCCAGGGCACCATCGACCAGACCGCGGCCTACCCCCGCGAGATCGCCGAACTCGCCTTGCGCCACCACGCCAGCGGCATCATCGTGGTGCACAACCACCCCAGCGGCGATCCCACACCTTCCCCGGCAGACCACGACCTCACCGAGCGTCTGGGCCGCATCTGCGCGGATTTGGGACTCCGCTTGCTGGACCACATCATCGTCGGCAACCCGGATTTTTACAGCTTTCACGCCAACGGGCAGCTCTAGCCGGCAAAATTTGGCTTTTTTTTCTTGCCTCAGGCGCAAGAACGCTTATATCAAGCCCCTGAATCAGGGTCCTTGCGCCCAAAACCCTCCTTTTTCCTACGAGGAGTCCATCATGAGTGAAATCCATATCCCAGAAACCCCAGAAACCGAAAAAAAGGACACCCCGGAAAATGAGCTCCCCACCACCATGCCGCTTTTGGCCGTGCGCGACGTGGTGGTCTTCAACTTCATGATCCTGCCGCTTTTCGTGGGCCGGGAAAAAAGCGTGCTCGCCGTGGATGCCGCCTTGTCCGCAGGCCGCTACATCCTCATCTGCACCCAGAAAGACGAAGACACCGACGAGCCCGGGCCGGACGACCTCTACACCGTAGGCACCGTGGCCATGATCATGCGCATGCTCAAGATGCCCGACGGCCGCCTCAAGGTCCTGGTCCAAGGGGTGAGCCGGGCGCGCATCAAAAGGTTCCTCCAAACCGACCCCTATGACTTGGTGGAAATCGAGCCCTGGGAAGAGCCTGCGGCCCTGGACGGCGGCCCGGAACAAGAGGCCTTGCTGCGCACGGTGCGCGAACAGACCGAACGGATTTTACAGCTGCGCGGCATCGACGCCACGGAGATGCTGCAGCTCCTCCACAACGTGCCCGATCCCGGCCGGCTGGCGGACTTGGTGGCCGCCAATTTGCGCATGAAGACCGCAAACGCCCAGCGCATCCTGGAATGCCAGGACCCCCTGGAACGGCTGCGCCTGGTCAACCAAGAGCTCACCCGCGAGGTGGAAGTGGCTACCTTGCAGGCCAAGATCCAGTCCATGGCCAAAGAAGGCATGGACAAGGCGCAGCGGGACTACTTCCTGCGCGAACAACTCAAGGCCATCCGCAAGGAGCTCGGGGATTCCGGCGGAGAAAACGACGAAATCGAGGAGTTGCGCCAAGCGCTCGCCAAGGCGGGACTGCCCAAGAAGGTGAAAAAGGAAGCGGACAAGCAGCTCTCGCGGCTGGAGAACATGCACCCCGACTCCTCCGAGGCCACCATCGTCCGCACCTATTTGGACTGGATCCTGGATCTGCCCTGGAAAAAGGCCTCCAAGGACCGCATCGACATCGCCGAGGCCGCAGCCATCCTGGACGAAGACCATTACGACCTCCACAAGGTGAAAGAGCGGATCCTCGAATACCTGGCGGTGCGCAAACTCAACCCGCACATGAAAGGCCCCATCCTCTGCTTCGTCGGCCCGCCCGGAGTGGGCAAGACCTCGCTGGGCCGCTCCATTGCCCGGGCCTTGGGGCGCAAGTTCGTCCGCATGTCCTTGGGCGGCATGCGGGACGAGGCGGAAATCCGCGGCCATCGGCGCACCTACATCGGCGCCATGCCCGGCCGCATCCTCCAGGCCATGAAGGACGCCGGTACCATCAATCCGGTGATCATGCTCGACGAGATCGACAAACTGGGCACCGATTTCCGCGGCGACCCGTCCTCGGCCCTGCTGGAGGTCCTCGACCCGGAGCAGAACAACGCCTTTACCGACCACTACCTGGGCGTGCCCTACGACCTCTCCAAGGTAATGTTCATCTGCACCGCCAACATGCTGGACACCATCCCCTCGGCCCTCTTGGACCGCATGGAGGTCATCCGCATCCCGGGCTACACGGAGCAGGAGAAGGTCGCCATTGCCCAGCGCTACATCCTGGAACGACAGCTGAAGGAAAACGGGCTCCAGAAGGGGGACGTCCTCATCCCCGACCCGGTCATGATACGCATCATCCGGGAATACACCCGTGAGGCGGGGCTGCGGAACCTGGAGCGGGAAATCGGGGCTGTGTGCCGCAAATACGCCCGCAAGGTGGCCGAAGGGCAGACGCCGCCCTTCCGGGTGACGGTGGCCAGGCTCCCTAAACTTCTCGGGCAGCCCAAATTCCTGGAGGAGGAACGAGAAGCGAACCTGCCCGTGGGCGTGGCCTTAGGTTTGGCGTGGACTCCCTACGGCGGCGAGGTGCTGCACATCGAGTGCACCCTGCTTCCGGGCAAGGGCAAACTCATCCTCACTGGCAAGCTGGGCGATGTCATGAAAGAAAGCGCCCAGGCGGCGCTCAGTGTGGCCCGGGCCCGGGCCAAAGACCTGGGACTTGCGGACGATTTCTTCGAGACCCATGACGTCCACATCCATGTCCCCGCCGGCGCCACCCCCAAGGACGGGCCTTCGGCGGGCGTCACCATGGTAACGGCCCTGTTCTCCGCCCTCACCGGACGACCGGTGGCTGCGGACGCGGCCATGACCGGGGAGATCACCCTGCGCGGCCGGGTGCTGCCTGTGGGCGGCATCAAGGAAAAGATCCTCGCGGCCATGAGCCACGGGGTACGGCGGGTGTTCCTGCCGCAGCGCAACGCCCATGACCTGGAAGAGATCCCCAAGGAGCTCCTGCGGCGGGTGGAAGTCACACTCGTCAACACCATCGACGAAATCTGGCCCCACGTGCTGGGCGAAGCCCAAAAGTAAACACCCGCGGCGGGCACGGCGCGATCCTTGCCCGCCGCATCTTTTTCCCCAACACTCTCCCCACGATGCTCGAAATCTTTTCCACCATCGCCCCGGTGTTCGTACTCATGCTCCTCGGGGCAGTGATCTTTCGTCTGGATATCCTGCCCCCGACAGCCGGGAGCATCCTCAACACCTTTGTCTACCGTCTGGCCCTGCCGCTGCTGCTCTTCTCCAGCATCGCCCAGGCGTCCCTTGCGCGCATTTTCCAGGCCGGGTTTGTGGGAGGGGTGGTCCTCGGCACCCTCATCCCGTTTGTCGGTACCGCGGCCCTTGTCCGCCGGTGGTATACCAACCCGCAATCCTGGTTCGTGGCCTTTGCCGCCACCTTTTCCAACGCCGCATTCGTGGGGCTGCCGGTGCTGCAGCTGCTCTTTCCCCAAAATCCGGACGCCGTACTCGCCATGGGGATTTTCGCCCTGTTTGGCCTGCCTTTTGTGCTGGCCGCCGTCTTCGTCCTGGAGCGGCAGCACAGTCCCCAGACTGCAGGACGCGCCCTTTTGGGCGTTCTCGCCCGAAATCCCCTGCTTCTGGGAAGCCTCGCCGGTCTTGCCGTGGCCGTCGTCGGCATCCGGCTTCCGCAGTGGATCACGGTGCCCTGCCAGATGCTCGGCCATACGGCTTCACCGCTCGCCCTCATCGCCATCGGCATGACGCTGGCCCGCACGGCACGCGCCACCATCCGCGATCTTGGCCCCAATCACCTGCTCATCGGCGCGGTCAAACTCTTCGTGCAGCCCGCCGTCACCTTCGTCGTGCTCTCCCTGTGGCAGGTGGATCCCACATGGCGCGCCATGGGCACCATGCTCGCGGCCATGCCGGTGGGGACCATGGCCTTCGTGCTCGCCGAAGCCTACGGCACCCTCGCCCCCACCATTTCGCTGGCAGTGCTCGGAACTACCGTATTCGCCACCGTGACCCTACCGGCCACCTTTGCCCTGATCCACGTCCTGGGGTGACTGCAACGCGTTTCGCAAATACCAGGCGCCCTCCAATGTCTGGGGAACGTTGGAATAGTAAAATCGACTCGGATCAATATCATGCCACTCTAAAACTTCATGCATTTGCCGTAAAATAGAAACATGATTCGTCATCCAAGGCAATACCGAAAAAACGAACCCAAAAAAGCATACCCCGCAAAGAATCCCCTTGACAACATGAGACATATCAGCCTCCCAAAAAGAAAAGGAGGGATCAACCTTCTCCCTCCTTTTCCATTCATCTCACTCCACTAAATCTTGGCCGTGATTTCTGGAAATACAATGTAGAACATAACGTAAGCCATGGCCAAGGTCAACGCCAGGTTGAACGACTGACCGCACACATAAAGGATCACCGGCTTGCCGCCCTTGAAGTAATGGGCCAATTCCCGGAAGTTGGTGGACAACCCGATGGCCGCAAAAGACAAGGTAAAAGCCCAGTCCCGAATAGGCTTGGTGCCGCCAGCCACGACACCGTGGTCCACGAGGGCCGAGCCGAGATCATGGCCCAGCGATCCGGAGATGAACGAAATGACGATCGAGGCGGCCAAGAAACCCAACACGAACTTGGGGAAACGGTGCCAGATCTCGTCGAGTCCCACCCGTTCTCCCTCGCGGCACTCCATCTTGGTGCACCAGTATACGGCCACACCAAAGGCGGTGACGCCGATGAGCACGTTCTGGATCATCTTGATGGTGGCAGCCACGTACATGGCTTTGGGCCCCAAGAAAGCGCCCGCCGCTGCCACGGCACCGGTGGAGTCGATGGTGCCGCCGATCCAGGCGCCGCCCAAAACTTCCGGCATCCCTACGGCCTTGATGAAGGCGGGCATGGCGATCATCATGATGGCCGTGAACACCAGGGACAGGCCGATGGACAGCGTGAGCTCTTCTTTCTTGGCCCGGCAGGCCGCAGCCGTGGCGATGGCCGCCGAGGTGCCGCACACGGACATATCCGCAGAGATGACGATGTTGAGGGTAGGCGAGGGCATCTTCAGGACCTTCTGGCCAAAGATGAAGGTCACGATCAGCACGATGGGCGTCACCACCCAGGCCACGAAGATCCCCGGGATACCGATGGCCACGATCTTGTTGAAAAGCACTTCCCCGCCCAAAAGCACCAAGCCGGTCTTGATGAAGTACTCCACCTCGCACCCCTGCTTGGCCCACTGCGGGGTGCCGATGGTATTGGCGATAAGCATTCCGAGCACAACACCCCATGCCTCGGCGCCAAAGCCATACTGTTTGGAAATGGCCTGGTTCCCCAGGACATAGGCAAGCACGCCCACCAAAAACACCAAGAAAAAGCCCTGAATAAACGCCGGGACGCTTTTCCCCATGAAAAAAGTGCCAATGGAGAAGAACAACGCCAAAAACACCGCCAATCCAATGAGCGAGGGAATGACGTTGAAAGGCTTGACCTCGGTCTTGGCCTTGGCCTCCTTGGCGGCCTTGGCAGCATCCCGCCACTGGGCAATGGCGGCCTTGGCAGCGTCATTGAGCCCTGCATCTTGGAAATTGGCCGCCCGAGCGGCGTCTTCCGCGGCCTTGGCCGCAGTGAGAGCCGCTTCGGCCTTCGCCTTGGCTTCTTCGTACTTGGGCATGGCCTTGGCACTGGCCTCCTTGGCCTGCTCTTCGGTTTTGATGAACGAATCCAAGACGTTGCTCTCCCACCCTCCAGGATGTTTGGTCCAATGGGAGACAAACTTGCCGAAAGGACTGCTGGAAGCCTTGAGCGATTTCTTCTCGTCATCGGCCTTGTACCAAGCGATGGTCTTGAACGGCGCACTGGCTTCTTGTTGCTGGACCTGGTTGGCCGCAGCGATCTTTTTTTCGATATCGGTGCGGATGTCGGAGTTCAGATACACCCCCAGACTTACCAGAATGACCAGAAAACCGAGCCAAATAGCCCAGTAATCTTCCTTGGTCCAGAGGTCCGAGAGTTGGCTTTTGCCTCGATCAATGACAACGTCGTCAGCCATGCATTCCTCCTTGCGTGTTTCGTTGACAGACACTCCTCATACCGCCCAGGGCGGCTGGGGCATAACCGTAATAAACAAAAAGCATGCCGACAAAAAAATAACGATATCATCTTGAAATAAAAAATTATTTTTGAGTCAATCTTCCATAGACTGCCAACTCCAGATAGCAGGATGCATTCCTCAGGCTGCATTGCCAGCCCCTCCCAGAAAACCTCCTGCAAGGAAAAACCAAGGAGCGAGCAGATGTCCCTCAAGCAGCGTTTTCTCCTGGTCTTGTCCCTGAGCATGGGGAGTTTGGGCGTTTTTTTTGCCGTGCTCCTCTCCATCAATCTTCGGGATCAGCTCGTCACTGACACCGAGCACAAGGCATCGCTCATCCTCTCCCAAGCCGAGGCCATTCAGACCTACGTGAGCACGGAGCTCCGACCGACCATGTACGCCCATCTCGACCCCGACGCCTTCATCCTCGAGGCCATGTCCACCTCGTATGTCACCCGCAAAATCATGAGCAGCCTGGGGCTTCATGAGGAACAGATCCGCTACCGCCGCGTGGCCGTGGGGGCCAGAAATCCCGATTCCGAGGCCGACCCCTTCGAACGCGCCACCATGGAACGCTTTGCCGCAGCTCCAACCCTGACCCGTATCGAAGAGATTACCCAATACAATGGAGAAGAAGTATTCCTCGCCGCCCGGCCAGTACGGCTCCAAGCCTCGTGCCTGCGCTGCCACGGCAGGCCCGCCGACGCGCCGAAAACCCTCATCGAGCGTTACGGAAACAAGCGTGGCTTTTGGCGGCACACTGGAGAACTGGTGGGACTGGACATGGTGGTGGTGCCGGTGGGCAGCGCCCTGGGACAGATCAAAGGCAAGACCATAGGATTTCTTTCGCTCTTTGCCGTGGGCCTGGCGGGGCTCTATCTCACCATGCAGCTCTTTTTCGATCGTTTAGTCGTGGCCAATCTTCGCCGCGTCACCGATGTCTTGCGCCACTACTTTCCCCGCGAAGCGCTCAGCACCACCAACCCGCCCGTGGAGGCCTCGCCCGATGAAATCGAGGAGATCTACACCGGCATCGAGACCTTGGCGGTCCGGCTCAAAGAGGCACGGGAAAACATCGAACAATACGCCCGCAACCTGGAAGACATGGTCGCCACCCGCACCCGCGAGCTCACCCACGAGGCCCAGGAACGGCGCGCCGACGTGGCCCTTTTCGTCGACCTCCTCCACACCATCAACAGCGCCCACACCAACACCGAGCTGCTTGGCTCCACACTGCCTCAACTGGGAAAACGCTTCGGGGCAGACTGGGTGTATTACCAATGCGGCTCCGGCATCGGATCCGTCCTCTGGCCGCGCGACGCCCAACTGCCTGAGCCACCGAACAACTGGCGCGACATCATCGCCTCCGGAGAGATGGTGACCACCGAGAGCGAAGTGCTCATCCCGGTGCGCACCACAGACATCAGCCGGGGGATCCTGCGCCTGCACTTTCCCCCTCAAGGCCCCACCCCAGCCTCCCACGCCCCGGAGCTCTACCAAGCCATCGGCCACCAATTGGCTCTGGCCCTCGAAAACCTGGACGCTATCAACTCCCTCATGGCGCAAAACGCACTCCTCGCCTCCATCTTCGATGGCATCTCCGATCCCCTGGCACTCGTGGACAACCACCGCACCATCCTGCTCGCCAACGAGCCTGCCCGCGCCTTGGCGCTCGCCCTCGGCGACCCCGCCACGGCCAGCGAACCCCTCAAGCTGCCGCCCCGCTTCTTCGGCGACCACCCCTTTGACCCCAGCGAAGATGAAGCCCAGCAAACGCCCATCCTCTCCTCCATTACCCTGGAAGACGGCCGCTCTTTCGTCGTGGCGCGCTACGCGCTCCACTCGCCTCCGGATCACCCCCGCCGTTTCGTGGTCTACGCCCGAGAAAACACCACCGAACGCCGCATGCTGGAGCGGCTGCGCCAGACGGAAAAACTCGTGGCCGTGGGCAAGCTCGCCGCAGGGCTGGCACACGAGGTCAATAACCCCCTCGGGGTCATCGTGTGCTATACGGAACTCCTGCGCCAGAGCATCAGCGATCCCCAATGCCTGGAAGACCTGGCGGTCATCGAGCGCCACGCCGTGTCCGCCAAGAAGGTCCTGCGCGACCTCTTGGATTTTGCCCGGCCGCGCCCGGCGCAGACAGGCCCCTGTGACATCAGCGCTCTCCTCACCGGGCTTGCCCGCATCTTCGAAGTCCAGGCCCAGGCCCGGCGCTGCGAGCTTCGTCTCGAGCTGCCGCCTGACCCGCTTTTCGCCCGCGCGGACGCCAGCGCCTTGGAGCAAGTCGTCTCCAATCTGCTTCTCAACGCTCTGGACGCCGTGGAGCCCCATGCCGGGACCATCACGCTGCGCGCGGCTTGCAGCGAAGATCGCCGCCACGCCGTGATCACCGTGGCGGACGACGGCCCCGGAATCCCGGAAAGCAACCTGCCCCATATTTTCGATCCGTTCTTCACCACCAAAGCGGTGGGCCGCGGCACCGGTCTCGGTCTTGCCGTCGCCTTTGGACTGATGCACGATATGGGCGGAACCATTGAAGCGTTCAACCAAGGCGGCGCGCTCTTCGTGCTCACCCTGCCGCGGGAAGAGCGCCGCCCCTGCCCCAAGGATGACCAATGACCGTGCCTCGCGTACTCCTGGTGGACGATCAGCCGGACTTTGCCAAAGGCCTGGTGCGGCTGCTGACCCCAAAACTTCCGGGCACCCAGATCGATTATGTCCTCGATGCCGAGGCGGCCCTCAAGGATCTCGAAACCACGCCATGCGACGTGCTGGTCACCGACCTGCGCATGCCCGGCATCTCCGGCCTGGACCTGGTGCCCCGTGCCCTGGCCCTGCACCCCCGCCTGGGCGTGGTGGTCCTCACCGCCCACGGGGACATCGACTCCGCAGTCCTGGCCCTCAAGGCCGGCGCCTATGACTTCCTCACCAAGCCCGTGGACTCGGACCATCTGACCCGAGTCATTACCAACGGCCTGGAGCGCGCCGCCCTCCTGCGGGAAAACCAACGCCTGCGGGCGGCGGTTGCGGCCTGCGGCAACCAGGTAGGGCTTTTGGGAACCTCCGCGGCCATGCGCCGCGTCCACCAGGCCATCGCCGCCATCGCCGCCTCGGACTACACGGTGCTCGTGCGCGGCGAATCCGGCACCGGCAAGGAACTGGCCGCCCGAGCCATCCACGCCCTCTCCCGCCGCGCCGACGGACCGTTCATCTCCGTCAACTGCCCAGCCATTCCGGAGCCGCTCTTGGAAAGCGAGCTCTTCGGCCACGTGCGCGGGGCCTTCACCGGCGCCCAGCGCGACCGTCGCGGCCTCTTTGTGGCCGCCCATGGCGGAGTGCTCATGCTCGACGAGATCGGCGATCTCCCCATGAACCTGCAGACCAAGCTGCTGCGTGTCCTCCAAGAAAACGAAGTGCGGCCGGTCGGGGCAAGCAAATCCATCCCCATAGACGTGCGTATCGTTGCCGTGACCAACCAAGACCTGGAAGCCAAGATCGCAGCCAAAAGCTTTCGCGAAGACCTCTACTACCGCCTCAATGTCTTGAGCCTCACCCTTCCCCCGCTGCGCGAACGGCGCGACGACATCCCCCTCTTGGCCACGGCCTTTTTGGAGCGCACCTGTCGGGAGCTCGGTGTCGGAGACAAGGAGTTCTCTCCCGAGGCCCTCGCCCTCCTCTCGGCCCACAACTGGCCGGGCAATGTTCGGGAACTGCTCAATTGCGTCCGCCGCGCCGCGGTCTTCAGCCCCGGGGACGTCATCTCGGCTGCCGCCATCACCCAGGCCGAAGGCCTGCAAGGCGCTGCGGAAGACGACCCGTCCGCCATCGCCCCCTACCATGCGGCCAAGGCCCGCGTACTCGACACCTTCACGCGCCGCTACGTGGAGCGGGTGCTCACCCACACCCGCGGCAATATCTCCGAGGCAGCGCGGATCTCGGGCCTGGAGCGCATGAGTTTCCAAAAAATCCTCAAACGTCTGGCAATCGATGCGGAATCCTTCCGCCTGCGACCATAACAAACGGGCTGCCCGTCACAATGACCGGCAGCCCGCCATTGACGCCCTCGCCGGGAACCGAGCTCCCGGTAGCGGCCATGGTTTATGCCCCCAGTTGCGCACCAATCTCCTGGAATAGGTCCGCCAACACCACCACGCCGATGATGCGGCCGCCTTCCTCCACCACGGCCCGGCCGCGGCGGTAGTCCAAAAAGAGCTCCAGCACCCGGGCCAGGGTGTCACCAGGCTTGATCACCGGCACGTCCACCTGGATGCAGTCCATAAGCCCGACATTGGCGCAAGAGCGGCACGCATGGGCAAAGGCCTTGTCCCAATCCACCTCTGCAGGTTCCAGCAAGGTATCCCGCAAGAGACACGGTCCAAGTCCTTGGACGAGGTTCCACATGGAGACCACGCCAAGGAAACGATCCGCTTTGGAAAACACGAGCACAAAGGTGTTGTCTGGGTGCTTGTGACGGCTGGCAATAAGCGCCCGGATGGCGTCCGCCAAACTTGCGTCTTCACGCACCGAGGCAAAATCCTCGCGCATGATGTCCCACACCCGTTTGCGCAACAGCATGAGCAGTTCTCCTGATAAGGTTTTCTCCAAATTTTGCCTTTCTTGCCTCAATCGAAATCCGCCAGCAAGGCCCCGATATGCACCTCTTCCGTGAGGGCCTCCTGTCCCAGGCGGCTGCGGATGCGCCACAGGGCCTGCTGGAGGTGGTCGTTGACCACGCCGTGGGTCTTGGAGGTGTAGGCCTCGAGAAACGCCGCCAATTGGTCACAGATCTTGAGCATGCGGCCATCCTTGGGGGCAAAGCGATCCTCGTTGAACGTCCCTTGCAGTTGCTCCCAATTGACGCACGCCGGCCGGCCATCCAAGGTCACCAAATCGCAAAATTCCGAACCCACCTCCAGGCCCAAGAGATAGCGCAGACTGTCCGCAAGCGGACGCGTCACCGGGGTATCCAAGATGGCAAAGAGCCGGCGCTCCAGCTCCCGCTTTTCATACTCCCGGATCAGATCGTCGATGCCCGCCACCGAGCCTTTCACCGGCGAGATGATGTCGCGCGTCAAGAGCTCCGGCACGTCATGAAAGAGCCCGGCATAGAAATCGTTGCAGCGCCGTGCCGGGCAGGCGCCCACGACGATGCTGAAGAAATACGCCAAACACGCCACCAAAAACATATGTCCCAAAACCGAGGTCTCCGGGATGCGTGGGGTCTGCGACCACCGCTTCTGGAAGCGCAGGGTGCCACACAGGGTGACGAAGCGCCCCAAGGCCGTGGCCGGGGCCTCGAGCAAGTCCGCCACGCCGGCAAGGTGCTGGCGGCGGGCAAGGCCCTGCTGGAAATTGGCCTCGATCTCCGCCATTTCATCGTCCCAGGGATTGAGGGGCCGGATGAGATGGAACTCCCAGCGACTGGCGAAAAGATGCGCCGCTGCCAGGATACTCTCCGCCAAGGACTCTTCCTCCCGGCCCTGGCGATGAAAATGGGTGCACAGATCGTCCCAAAATTCCCGCCCCAACGGCTGCACCCGCGGCCGCAGCTGCTCCAGGACCCAGGCGGTGAGCCGGTCATAGTGGTCTGGATTGGCCTTGATCCGGTAAAAAACCGGCGGCTTGATGTCGGTAATGACCAGCCGGTAGAGGTAGTCGAAGATGCCGCCGCGCACGATGTCTTCCCGCAGGCGCACGGCCTGATCCCCCGGCAACCCTTGGGCCGCCAGTTCCCCCAAGGCCCAGGCGACGATCATCTTGTGCCCTTGCTTGTCCATCTCCACCAGTTCCATGGGCCGGAGCTTGTCGTTCCAGCGCTTCATGAAACTTCCGGAAAAGACCAATTGCAAAAGCCCTTTGCGGATGCTGGGCATACTTCCTCCCGCAGGAGCCAGAAAAATCCTTTACAAGCGAGGCCCCGGCAGCTAAAGGCTACCTTCTCCTTATCCCACGAAGGTCACGTTCACCATGGTTATGTGTACGGGAAAAAACGGGAAAGCACAAGGAACCCCGTCCTTGACGCCCGTCTTCCCACGATCTCAAGGCCAACGATTTGTCGAGGAGCCGGAAACATGAAGACCTATAGCCTCAAAGCCAGCGACATCGACCACAAATGGTATGTGGTGGATGCCCAGGACAAAATCTTGGGCCGCTTGGCCGCGGAAATCGCCCTGCGCCTGCGCGGCAAGCACAAGCCCGATTATGCCCCCCATATGGACAACGGCGACTACATCATCGTGGTCAATGCCGATAAAATCCGCGTCACGGGCAGAAAGATGACGCAGAAAGTCTACTACCGCCACAGCCATCATATCGGCGGCATCAAGGCCACCGTGCTCAAGGACATGCTGCGCACCAAGCCCACGGACGTCCTGCGCAAGGCAGTGCGCGGCATGCTCCCCAAGGGTCCCCTGGGCTACAAGCTCATCAAGAAGCTGCGCATCTACACCGGCACCGAGCACCCGCACGCGGCCCAGCAGCCTCAGCCGCTGGATCTCTAATAAGGACGGAGTCACGCTATGAGCCAGGATTTCTACTACGGTACGGGCAAGCGCAAAACCTCCGTGTCTCGCACCCGCATGTACCGGGGCACGGGCAAGATTACGGTCAACGGCCGGGATTTGGCGGATTACTTCCCCCGGGCGACGCTGCAGATGATCATCCAGCAGCCCCTCAAGCTCACCAAGACCATCGACAAGGTGGACGTGGTGTGCCGGGTCACGGGCGGCGGTCTTTCCGGCCAGGCCCAGGCGGTACGCCATGGCATCAGCCGGGCGCTGCTGCACTTCGACCCCGAGCTGCGGGGCGTGCTCAAGCGCGCCGGGTTCCTCACCCGGGATTCCCGCGCCAAAGAGCGCAAAAAATACGGTCAGCGTGCGGCCCGCGCCCGCTTCCAGTACTCCAAGCGCTAAACCATCCCCCATCCCGAATCCAAGGCAGGGTCCGCCCTGCCTTTTTCATTGGTGCGCCCATGTCCCGATCCCGCCTGCGACCCCACCTCGTCTTTGCCGGCAACGACGGCTCCATCTACGATCACCCGGACCTGCTCATGCTGGTGCGGCGCGGCAACGAACTCGCCCTGCCGCGGCCCGACGAGCTCGTCCCGCTGCCGGAAGGAAGCGACCTCTACCTCTTGCCGGGCCGGCGCGCCCTGGGCCTCGACCCCGTTCAGGGCAACGTGGAAGCGCTGGAGGAATGCGCCGTGGCCGCCTTTGTGCGGCCGGGATTCACCCTCTCGGCCACCGCGGCCTACCTGACGGAAGCCGGCGCTCCGGCGCTGCCCATGTTCGCCTACGGTGCCGTGGGTTTTGCCCGCGACCGCTTCTGGGTGGCGGCCGCCTTGGTGGATCACGATCCGCGCCAGATTTTTTCCGGCATTCCGCAAAGCCGCATCACTCAGGGGGCGCGCAAGCTGGGGGCGCAGTTTCCCCACAACCGTCTCGTGGGGCACCTGACCCGCTGCGCGCTCACCTTCTGCTGCCCAGCAGCCAAAAACCTGGCCTTAGGACGATTCGAAGCGCCGCTGCCCACCGCTCGGGTCTGCAACGCCCGCTGCCTCGGCTGCATTTCCCTGCAACCACCCGACGCAGGCTTCGTGGCCCCGCAAAACCGCATCACCTTCAGCCCCTCGGTGGAAGAGATCGTCCAGGTCATGGAGGTTCACGCCCGTCGGGAAAAGCGGCCCATCCTCTCCTTTGGCCAGGGCTGCGAAGGCGAACCCCTCACCGAGGCGCGCCGCATCACGCAGGCGATCCAGCGCTTTCGGCAGGCCGGCGGGCCAGGCACGGTGAACATCAATACCAACGCGAGTCTCACCGCCGCCCTGGAGCCCCTGGCCAAGGCCGGGCTCTCCTCCATCCGCGTCACCCTGGCCAGCGCCCAGCCCGAAGTCTACGCCCGCTACCACGCCCCGCAGGGCTACTGTTTTGCCGATGTTGCGGCGAGTATTGCCGAGGCCAAGGCCCACGGGCTCTTTGTGTCCCTCAACTACCTCTTTTTCCCCGGAGTGAGCGACACCGAGGCCGAGCTCGACGCCCTCCTTGCCCTCCTCACCGACACCCGGCCGGATTACATCCAGATGCGCAACCTCTCCCTGGACCCTGAGCGCTACCTTCAGCACATGGGGGGACCCACTTCCCCCTGCATGGGACTGCACCGCTTTCTCAGCCGTATCCGGAAAGCCTGCCCGTGGGTGCGCTTTGGGTATTTCAACCCCTACCTCATGGCCGACGGCACTCCTCTGCTGTGGACCGCCCAAGGCCCAGCCCCGGCCCCGCAAAATTTTTCTGCACATTCTGCTTGACACCCAACGGCCTCTGCCCATAGAGAGGCTTCCGCTTCGGGCGATTAACTCAGCGGTTAGAGTGCCATCTTCACACGGTGGAAGTCATAGGTTCAAATCCTATATCGCCCACCACCGCCTCCAAGCCCTTCCCCCTGGAAGGGCTTTTTTCCACCCACGCCGCAGCCATTGCTCGCTGTGGCGAGACTGCACCACCGCCCATGGTCCCACTGGTCTCCACCGACTACTGTCTGCTCGATAGCGGCCATGGCCGCAAGCTGGAGCGCTTCGGCCCGGTGATCCTCGATCGCCCCTGCGGTCAAGCGGTCTGGCGGCCCCAGCACCCCGAAAGATGGGAAAAGGCCACCGCCAGCTTCGATCGCCAAGGCGGCCTGCGCTGGCACGGTCGCGAACGCCTCCCCAAAGATTGGGTCATTGAGGCCGCTGGGGTGCGCATGCGCCTTGCCGCCACCGACTTCGGACATTTGGGGATATTTCCCGAGACCATCCCGCTGTGGCGCTGGCTCTTGGAAAACCTTGCCCCTGGCATGCAGTTTCTCAATCTCTTTGCCTATTCCGGCGGGGCGAGTCTGGCTGCAGCCAAGGCTGGGGCGAAGGTCTGCCATTTGGACGCCTCCCGCGGCATGGTGGGGTGGGCGCGGGAAAACGCCGCCCTCAACGACCTGACGGAAGATGCCGTGCGCTGGATCGTGGACGACGCCCAGGCATTTCTGCGCCGGGAGGCCCGCCGGGGCCGACGCTATGACGCGGTCCTGCTGGATCCGCCTTCCTTTGGCCGCGGCCGGCGCGGCGAACTCTACAAGATCGAACGTGACGTGCAGCGCACCCTGGAGCTGGTGGCGCAGGTGCTCTCGCCTTCGGCCCGGTTCGTGGTACTCACCTCCCACACCCCGGGATTCACCCCCCAAGTGCTCCAAAACCTCATGGCACAAAGTTTTCCCACGGACCGCACCGAAGGCGGCGAAATGCTCATCGAGGCGCCCGACAGCCTGCCCCTTCCGTGCGGCAGCTGGGCCCGGGCCTGGCTTGCCACGCCCTAAACGACGAGCTTCCAGACCACGGCAGTGGCAGCACCCCCCAGGGACGCCGCCACCACCAACCGCTCCAGTTCTTCGAGCCGCTCCACGGTCCACGGCACCCCTGCAGGCCCCAAGAGCGGCTTGCGCTTGATCTGGCCTGCGTAGCGGTCCTCTCCGCCCATGCCAGCCCCGATGGCAGCAGCCGCCGCAGCCATGGGCCAGCCGGCATTGGGGCTCTCCAGGGCGCGGGCCTGCCGGGCGACACTGCACAAAGAAATCCTGCGGCCCCAGACCCAGGCCACCCCCGCCATGGCCAAGGCCGTCAACCGGGCAGGGAGATATGCCGCAAGGTCGTCCAGGCGGGCCGCGCACTTGCCCAAGCGCTCAAAACGCGGGGTACGGTAGCCCCACATGGAATCCAGGGTGGAGACGGCCTTGTAGGCCCAAAGCCCAGGCACACCGCCGACGGTCAGCCAAAAGAGCGGGGCCACGAAGCCATCGGTGGTGTTTTCCGCCAGGGTTTCCGCAAGCCCCCGGGCCAGGCCGGCTTCATCCAAATGCGCCGTCTCCCGGCTCACCAAAAAGGCCAAAAGGCGGCGCGCCGTATCTGCGTCGCCGCAAGCCAGCGCCCGGCGCACCCGCCGCGCCTCCCGCACCAGGCTCCCCAAGGCCAGGCCCGCAAAACCCAGATAAAGGGCGAATACCTTCCCCACCCACGGCAGGGAGATCAACGCGTGCGCCCCGAGCGCCGCCCCGGCGGCCACGACAACCGTGACCAGGGCCCCGCGCACAAGCGGCGATCTCTGGGCCCAGGGCTCGAGCCGCGCGGCACACGCCCCTATGACCCGCACCGGGTGCGGCCACCCCGGTGGATCTCCCACGACCAAATCCAGGAGTACGCACGCAAGAAGCAGCAGTGCCTCGCTCATGCCACCGAATCCAAGACCCCCACCTGACGCAAGCCCTCGTACAAGAGCACCGCGGCGGCGTTGGCCACATTGAGGCTGCGCACCTGGCCCCAAATGGGGATACGCACCACGGGGCGGCCCTGGGTGACCTGTTCCGGCAGTCCCCGGGTCTCAGGCCCGAGGACGACGCCGTCATCGGGCTGAAAGGCGAATTGGTGGTACGGGGTGCCGCCGCGGGCACTGGAGCACACCAGGCGGCCGCCGTCCCAGCCCGCAAGAAAGGCCTCCCACGACGGCCACACCCGCAGCGGCACGTGCGGCCAGTAGTCGAGCCCGGCGCGGCGAAGATACCTATCTTCCAGGCTAAAGCCCAACGGCTCCACCAGGTTGAGGACCGTTTGCGTGGCAGCGCACAGGCGAGCGATGGTGCCGGTATTGGGGGGGATTTCCGGCTCAAAGAGAACGATTTGCATGACCCATCCTCTTGCACTAGGGACACGAACGCGGGCGGCACCTTGTTCGGCTCCCGCATATCCGTCAAGCACAAGGAGCAAGCATGCATCTTCTCGTCACTGGCGGCTGCGGCTTCATCGGCACCAATTTCATTCTTCACCTGCTGGAAACCGACCCCGCAGTCCGCATCACCAACCTCGACAAGCTCACCTATGCCGGCAACCGCGGCAACCTTGCGCACCTGGAAGGAGACGGCTCGCGCTACGCCTTCGTCCATGGCGATATCGCCGACGCGGCCTTGGTGGAGCAGCTCCTTGCCGAGCACGCCATCGACGCGGTGGTCCACTTTGCCGCGGAGTCCCATGTGGATCGCTCCATTACCGACAGCGCCCCGTTCATCCACACCAACGTGGCGGGGACCCATACTCTGCTTGAAGCGGCACGCAAGGCGGGGGTGCAGCGCTTCGTGCACGTCTCCACCGACGAGGTGTACGGATCCTTGGGGCCCCATGACCCGGCCTTCACGGAAGAGACGCCGCTGGCGCCCAACTCGCCCTATTCAGCCTCCAAGGCGGCCTCGGACATGCTCGCCCGGGCCTATTTCCACACCTACGGCCTGCCGGTGATCATCACCCGCTGCTCCAACAACTACGGTCCCTACCAGTTCCCCGAAAAGCTCATCCCCCTCACCTACCTGCGGGCGACCCGCGGCGAGCCGGTGCCCGTGTACGGCGACGGCAGTAATGTCCGGGATTGGATCTACGTCCTCGACCATTGCCGGGGGGTGGAGGCTGCCTTGCGCCGGGGAGAGCCCGGCAAGGTGTACAACTTCGGCGGCGACGCCGAGCGCACCAACCTGGAGACCGTGCACACCATCCTCGACGCCGTGGGCGCCCCCCGCAGCCTGGTGCGCTTCGTCACGGATCGCCCAGGGCACGACCGGCGCTACGCCATGAACAGCTCCCGGGCCAAAAAGGAGCTGGGCTGGCGGCCGGAGACGGATTTCGCCACCGGCATCGCCCAGACCATCCGCTGGTATCAGACGCACGCCGCCTGGCTCGACGACGTACAAAGCGGCGCCTACCGCCAATTCATGGAAAAATGGTACGCCAAGGAGCGCGGGGTATGAACACAGCCTTGGTGTTTGGCGGCCGCACCGGCCTGTTGGGGCAAGCCCTGTGTGCGGCCCTCACCCAGGCCGGATGGCGGGCCGTGCCCATCGGGCGCACGGACGTGGACCTGTGGGACGTCGACGCCCTGCGCGCCCTCGTCACCCAAGTGCGGCCGCAGGTGGTGTTCAACGCCATTGCCTACACCGCCGTAGACCGTGCCGAAGACGAGCCCCAAGAAGCCTGGCGGGTCAACGCCCTGTTCCCGCGTCTCTTGGGCCAGGCCGTAGGCACGGCGCACCTGGTGCACTACAGCACGGACTACGTCTTCGACGGCCGCGCCACCCGGCCGTACCTCCCCACTGATCCCGTCAATCCCCAATGCGTCTACGGCCGCACGAAGCTGGAAGGCGAGACGGAACTTACCCGCCTGGGACTGGCGCGCCTGACCATCGTGCGTACGGCCTGGCTCTTCGGCCCAGGACGCATGAATTTCGTCGCCCGCATCCTGGAACTCGCCCGCAGCCGTCCGGAACTCACCATTGTCCATGATCAGGTGGGCAGTCCCACCTTCACCCCGGATCTCGCCGCAGCAAGCCTGGCCCTGGTGCAGGCCGGGGCCACAGGGATCTTCCACGCGGTCAACGCCGGACAAGCCTCGTGGTGCGAGCTCGCCGCGGAAGCCGTGCATGTTGCCGGCATTGCCTGCCCGGTGCGGCCCATCACCTCGGCGGAGTACCCCCAAAAGGCCGCCCGGCCTGCCTACTCGGTACTCGACACGACGAGCCTCACGGCGGCCACGGGCATGACTCCCCGCTCCTGGGCCCTGGCGCTTCGCGAATACATCCGCGCCCTGCGTTGACTTGTCCCCCGAACGATTTATGCCCAAAGGACACTACTTGTAAGGAGAATCTCCCATGGAAGAACGCATGGAAGAACAGCACACCCCAGAAACCACACCGCAAACGCCCGAAAAGGAGACGCCCAGCGTGGAAGAGCGCCTGGCAGCGGCGCTGCAGGAAATCGAGGCGCTGCGCACCGACAACCTGCGCATCCTTGCCGATAGCGAGAATTTCAAAAAACGCCTCACCCGGGAAAAGGAAGAACAGTGTAAATTCGCCGTGGCCGGACTGGTGGAAGAACTCCTTGTGGTCCTGGACAACCTGGAGCTGGCCCTTTCCCATTGCAGCGGCAACGAGGCGTGCAAGGATCTCTTCACCGGCGTGGACATGACGCGCAACGCCATGCTGGAAGTGCTGCGCCGCCACGGACTCACCCCCATCGAGGTCCAGGAAGGGGCGGACTTCGACCCCGCCCTGCATGAAGCCTTGGGGCACGAAGCCCGGGCAGACCTCAAACCCGGCACCGTGGCCCGGGTGCTCCAAAGAGGCTATCTCCTCAAGGAGCGGCTCCTGCGGCCCGCCAAAGTCATGGTGACCAGCACCCCGGAGCAGGCATGAGCACCCAGACCGTGGCCATCCTCGGCGCCAGTCCCAAGCCGGAGCGCTATTCCCACAAGGCCCTCAAAGCCCTCATGGAGCACGGGCACGACGTCATCCCCGTGCACCCTGCCCGGGCGGACATCGACGGCATCCCCACGGCCCGCAGCCTCGACGAAATCACCCGGCCCGTGGATACCCTCACCGTGTACGTGAGCCCCACACACAGCCTGCCGCTTGCCGAAGCCATCATCCGGCTGCGGCCGGGCCGGGTCATCCTCAATCCCGGCACCGAGTCCCCGGAGCTGGAAGCGCGCCTCAGCGAGGCCGGCATCGTCTGGCAGCATGCCTGCACCCTCGTGCTCCTCTCCACAGGGCAATTCTAAAAAAGCCCCCCGAAAAACGACTGCGGCCGCCTTCAGGCGGCCGCAGTCATTGGATGCGGGGATGCGCTTACTCGTGCCGATGATCGTCATGGGCCGGCACGCCCTCATGGGTGTGCTCATGCTCATGATCATGGGGATGGCTGTGCACCATATCCCCGTGCCGGTGCTCATGCTCATGCTGGACGACCTTGGTCACCGTCGCAGCACCTGTCCCACGCCCACAACCACAACCTTTACACATATTCCGTCCCTCCTGAAAAAAGGTCGCTGCCACATGCGGCATATCCCTTCTCTAATCGCCCCCTGCCAAAAGACAAGCCCAATTCCCTCAAGCCGAACCATTTTCCTGCCGCCTTGGGTTTGACACGTCCCTCGTCAGGCTCTAGCTCATCCAGGTCATGGCACCAATCCCTGCATGGATCCACCACTACACGCCTCGGGCGGCCAGCCGCACCCGCATCATGACTGCGGCCTGTTTTTGGTCTGCGGTGGGATTTTTTCTCATCAGCAAAGGCGGACTGCTGCTGCGCCCGCAGCCCTGGCCTGCCATCATGGGTACGGCCGTCGCCGGGCTGGGTTTGGGGCTTGCCAAAAGCCGCCTGGTCTTCGACCGCACCGCCCGCGCCGTGGTGGCGCATATTCGCCGCAAGCCGGAACCCGCCTGCCTGGGCGGCCTGTTTTCCATACGCAATTGGGGGCTCATCGTGGCCATGATGGTCCTGGGACGAGCCCTTGGCGCCTCCCCGCTGCCGCTGGAGGTCCGCGCCGGCGTCTTCCTGGTGGTGGGCTGCGGGCTACTCACCTCCAGCCGCATCATGTGGCGGGCATGGCGCGCCACACCGGCCACGAACCTTGGGGACCTGCGACGCTAGCGGTCATCCCCAGGGCGCGTAGATGCGCATCCAACCGCTCCCAGGCAAAGCCCACGTGCGCCACGGCATGGGCGTCATCGCCGTAGGCAAAGGCGATGCCCAGGTCCCGCGCGGCTTCCAGCACCGGCGTGCACGGATAGATCGCTGCCGCCCCCTTGCGCCAGGCCGCCACGTTGGCATCGAGCACCAGCCCCAAGTCGCGTACGGCCTCCAGATTGCGCCGCACCCGCGCCCAGACTTCGGGGCGAACAAGAGTCTCCTCCCCGTGGGGATCAAAGATGCGGATGATGTCGAAATGGCCCACCACCTCGGGGCGAACGCTCTTGAGCAGCGCAAGCTGGGCATCGAAGTAGGCCAGATAGAGTTCCACCAACCCGCCGGCCGCGGCCTGGGCCTGGGCGTAACTTTGCGGGGAAGCATCGAAACACACCCCGGCGACGTGGTGCACCGAGCCCACCACCATGTCCAAGGCGTAGAGCTGCCGCAACTGGGCGATCCACGCCCCCGCGTGCTCATACCACTCGGTCTCCATGCCCACGAGGACCTCCATCCTGCCGGCATACTCGGCCCGCAATTGCCGCGCCTTCTGGACGTAGGCGGCAAACCGCCCCGCCATCCAGGCCGCATCCCGGCCCAAGGCCACCTCGTCGGCATACCGCCAACGGTTGGAAAGCGGCGGCATATGCTCCGTCAAAGCCACCAAGGAAAACCCCTGCCGGGCATAGGCAGCGACCAGATCGTCCAGGCTGTCTTGGGCGTGATCACAAAAGTCCCGGCTGTGGCCGCCGTGAAGGCATGCACGCATCAGCTACTCCTTACCTGTGTCCATTTTTTGGGGGCTCGCGCCCATCTCCACGCGGTTGCGGCCACGGTGTTTGGCCCGGTAGAGGAGCTGGTCGGCGCAGGCCAGATGCCGCTCCAAGTTCTGTCCAGGCAGGCCGCATACGCCGATGCTCACGGTCACCGGCACCGAGCCGCCGGGGGCGTTCACCGGTGTTGCCGCCAGCTCCGCCCGGAAGGCCTCCACGCGGGCAGCCACGTCCGTCACACCGACAAACAACACCGCAAATTCCTCGCCGCCGAGACGGGCAGGCAAGGCCTGCTCCCCCCCAAAATGGCGTAGCAGCATGGTGCCAAGATGACGCAGCACCGCATCTCCGGCCTCATGACCGTACTGGTCGTTGACGCGTTTGAAGTGATCGAGATCCAGCATGGCCACGTATACCGGCTCCTGCCGCTCCTGGGCCTTTGCCAAGAGCTGGGAGCCATGTGCAAAGAAGTAGCGCCGGTTGGCCAGACCCGTGAGCATGTCCTTTTCCGAGAGGTCGCGGATGGTGCGGATGTATTCGAGCAGGTCCAAGTTCTGGGTGATGCGGCAATAGAGCTCTTCGGCGGAAAACGGTTTGTGGAGAAAGTCGTTGGCCCCGCTTTTGAGAAAGCGCGCGGAAAGGTCCTTCTGTTCGTGTCCGGAAATACCGATGATGGCGAGTTCTTCCTTAGGATACAGCCCCCGAGCCGCCTGGACCAGGCGCACGCCATTCATCTGCGGCATTTCGTAGTCCGTGATCACCAGCCGCACGTTGGGGTGCTCGGCCAAAAGGCGCAGCCCCTCGCTGCCGTCTGCCGCCTCCAGCACGGTAAAGCAGTGCACCGCAAGCATCTCCGCCAGCATGTGCCGCACCGTCGCCGAGTCATCGACCACGAGCACCGCGACTTGGCGGTTGCGCAAGATACGCCGCACCAAGCGCACCGCATAGTTCAAACTCTCCTCTCCTTCTTTGACGACGTAGTCCACGATGCGCTTGGCCCACAAACGCGAGCGCGTCTGCTCCGAGCAGTCCCCGGCAAAGACGATGGCCGGGATATGGTGCGCCAAGGCGAGGTCCACCACTTCTCCGCCCGGAGCATCGGGGAGATTGAGATCGAGCAAGGCCACGTCGAACCGGCGCTCTGCCATGGCGGTCTGGGCTGCACGCAGGCTTACCGCCGCCACCACCTCGGCATCCACCTCCTCAGCGAGCCGCCGCGTGACCACCTGAAGGAACATGGGGCTATCATCCACTACCAAAACCGAAGAGTTTCCCATGGCGCCGCTCCATCTTCTGATTGTCGGAAGAGCCCACTGCCAGTATTGGTCTTTTGGCACCCTCTAGTCCAAGGAGCATGAAACGGCAATGCATATCGTCCTCATGGCCCATGGGCATTTCGCCCACACCCCGCTCGAAGAAGCAGCCCTGGCCCGGGCAGACCGCATCATCGCCGCAGACGGCGGCGCCCAGCACGTGCTCATGGCCGGACGCATCCCGCATTTGGTGGTGGGCGACATGGATTCCATTTCCACCGAGACCATGGAAGAGTTGCACGCCCAAAGCGTGCCCATGCACATCCATCCCCGTCACAAAGATGAGACCGACCTGGAACTTGCCCTGCGCGCCGCGGACTCGGCAACGGAGATCACCATCCTCGGCGCCCTGGGTGGACGCCGGGATCACGAATGGGCCAACATGCTGCTGCTCGCTCAGGCCCCATGCCCGGCCCGTATCCTCCATCAAACATGCAGCATCTTCCTGGTGGACCACCGCCGCCCCCAGCTCACCCTCCAGACCATGCCCGAAGACACCGTAAGCCTCATCCCCTTGACGGACGCCCACGGCGTGACCCTCACGGGGCTGGCCTATCCCCTCTCCCAAGCCACGCTCCCCCTGGGAAGCCCCCGGGGGGTGAGCAACGTGGCCCTGGGGACCTGCGCCACCATTTCCTTGACGAACGGCCGCATGCTCGTCATGCACCTCTCCCGCACCTATTCTCGGTGAGGTTGTCATGGCCCAACGCCATTGGTTGAGCTTTTTTTGGGAGTCCTTCGCCGGCACGATGCTCGGTCTGGGGATCGCCTTTGGGCTGGGATACCAGGCCGGCGGCCTGCCGGAGGCCGTGGCCTATCTCGTGACCACGACGCTGCTGGCCTGCCTGGAGACCTCGGTGTCCTTGGACAACGCCGTGGTCAACGCTGCGGTATTGCGGGTCATGCGGCCGGTGTGGCGGGTGGTGTTCCTCACTGCAGGCATCGCCGTGGCGGTGTTCGGCATGCGTATCCTCTTTCCTGTCCTCATCACCTCGGTGGTGGGACACGTGCCCCTGGCCGATGCCTGGACCATCGCCACCACGCAGCCTGAGCGCTATCAGGCCCTCATGGAGGAAAGCCACGTGCGCGTCATGGGATTCGGCGGCATGTTTCTCCTCATGGTGGCCCTCACCTACTTTCTCAACGAAAACAAAAAGACCCACTGGATCGCCTGGGTGGAACAGCTGCTTGTCCGCGCCGGCAGTGGAGAAAACGCCGCCGCCTCCCTGGCCATCGGCGTGGTCCTGGCTGTAACCTCGGTTATCCCCGCGAGCGACAAGTACCCGTTTCTCGTGAGCGCCCTGGCGGGGTTTGCCGTGCACGCCCTCATCGACATACTCAAGCACCTGGTGGGCGGCAGCGACATCCTCGAGGCTGCGGCCAAAAACGGCCTCATCGGCTTCGTGTATCTGGAGATTCTGGATAGCAGCTTTTCTTTTGACGGCGTGGTGGCGGCCTTTGCCATCACCAACAAGTTCTGGCTCATCGCCTTGGGCCTTGGCATCGGCGCCCTCTTCGTGCGCTCCATGACCGTCTATCTCGTGGACCGGGGGACATTGGAAGAGTTTGTGTACCTGGAGCCCGCGGCCTTCTGGGCCATCGTCTTTTTGGTGGTGGTGATGTTTGCCTCCGCCGCAGGCCATCATCTGCCCGGAGGCGAAGTATCCACTGCCCTGGCCAGCCTGGCCATTCTCGCTGCCGGGGTCATTTCCAGCATCAAGGCCAAGCGCCGGCCATGAACGCTCGGCTGCTGCAGCTTGCCATCTTCGCCCAGGTCTCGGCCTGCTTCACGACCATCTACCTGGTGCAGCCCGTGCTCCCCATCCTGCAGGCGGAGTTCGGCGTTTCCCTCACCCAGGCATCCCAAAGCGTCTCCATGGTCATCCTGGGGGTGGCGCTGTCCACTCTGGTCTTCGGCCGCCTGGCCGACTCCCTGCCCATCAAGCCGCTCATCACCTTGGGGTGCGTCTTCGTCGCCGGGTCCGGTCTTGCCTGCGCCGCGGTGCATTCCATGCCGCTCTTTCTTGCCCTGCGCTTTCTCCAAGGACTGTTCATCCCGGCCCTCACCACCTGCCTTGCCGCCTATCTCGCCCGGACGCTTCCGGTGGAGCGCCTCAATACCGTCATGGGCGCCTACGTGGCCGCCACGGTGGCCGGGGGCTTGGGCGGCCGTCTTCTGGGCGGCTGGATCCATCCGCCCCTGCATTGGCGCTATGCCTTCGTAACGTCCGCACTGCTCGTCTTCGTGACCACCGCCGCGGCCCTCATGGTTTTGCCGCCGGAAAACCGCACGAAGGCCCACACGGCTTCCGGGCCCGGATACCGCGAGCTTGCGACCTCCGCCCGGCTCCTGCCGCTCTTTCTCGTAGGCTTCGGCTCCCTTTTCATCTACGGCGCCACCTTCAACTACCTCCCCTACTACCTGGCGGCCCCGCCGTTTTCCGCATCCACCAACACCATCACCACCGTCTATTTCACCTACCTCATCGGCGTGGTGGTGGCCCCGGCCTCGGGGCGCATCAGTAACCGCCGCGGCAATGGCTTCACCATGCTCCTTGGCCTCGGGCTCATGGGCCTTGGCCTTGGCATCTCCCGCGCCCCATGGATGGCGGCAGTGGTTTTGGGACTCTGCCTGCTGTGCGCCGGCTTTTTCGCCGTGCACACCGCGGCGGTAGGGGCCATGAACCGCAGCCTCACCGAAAGCCGCGGCCGGGCCAATTCCTTGTACATCCTCTGGTATTACCTGGGAGGAAGCTGCGGCATCACGGTCATGGGCTGGGCGTGGCAGCACGCGGCCTGGAACGGCGTGCTGGCCGTGGGCTTTGCCATGCTCCTCGCCCTCGCGGCAGCGGCGCTCTGGGAAAAACGCCTGGAGCACACAGGACGCCGGTAACCACCCCGACATCTTGCCGCCACCAAACCACCACCGCCCTGCGGCAGCATCGGCGCACCCAACGTCACGGAGGCCTGCGTGCGCCACGTGTCTTTTCCTGTCCGTCTCGCCCTCTTGGTCGGCCGGAACACCCCACTTCCCGCAACACGCCGCATAAATTTATTCATTTTTGTAAAAAAATATCCGTCTCCAGCATCGCTCCTGACGCCACCGATACCTTCACCTCCTGGCACTCGCTTTGCTTTGCCGTGGACATGGATGCCAACCAAGACCTCGATGTGCTTCTGCGCATCGCCACCCACATCGACCAGGCCATGGATCTGGGAAACACCCTGGAGGCGGTCCTGGAAACCCTGGCGACCACCTTGGGGCTTTTGCGTATCACCATCACCCTCTACGATGAGCGCACTCGCCGTCTCGCCATTTCCCGATCCCACGGTCTCACCCCAGAAGAACGCCAACGGGGCATCTACCGCCTCGACGAAGGCGTTACCGGCGCCATCTTTCGCCAGCGCCAAGCCTTCGTGGTACCGGACATCACCACCGAACCGCTGTTTTTAGACAAGACCGGATCCCGGCGGCCCCAGGACATCCCTCTCGCCTTCATTGGAGTCCCCATCCTCCTGCATGGCGAGCCCATAGGAGTCCTGAGTGCGGACCGAGCCTACCCCGACCCGGAACGCCTGGAGGCCGACGCCCGCACCCTTTCCATCGTCGCCACCCTCCTTTCCCGCATCCTTGCTCTTCACAAAAATGTACAAAAAAAGCTCCACACTCTCGAGCAAGAAAATCTCCGGCTGCGCTCTCAACTGTCCCGAGAGACCGGAGGTCCAAGCCTCATCGGCAAGAGCTCCCGTCTGCGTGAGGTCGAAGACATGATCGAGCGCGTAGCCCCCACGCGGGCCACAGTGCTCCTCTTAGGAGAATCCGGCACGGGAAAAACCCTCGTGGCGCGCATCATCCATGATCTCTCGGATCGAGCCCAACGGCCGTTCGTCAAGGTGAATTGCGCCGCCATCCCGGAGAACCTCTTGGAATCGGAACTCTTCGGGCACGAGAAAGGGGCTTTTACCGGCGCCACGGCATCCCGACCGGGGCGATTTGAGGAAGCCCACGGAGGGACCATCTTTCTGGACGAAATTGGAGAACTCCCGCTGCCACTGCAATCCAAGCTGCTGCGCGTCCTCCAGGAGCGAGAGATGGAGCGTCTCGGGAGTAATGCTACCCGCAAGGTGGATGTCCGTATCATCAGCGCCACCAACCGCGACTTGGAAGAATTGGTCCGCGCCGGCCAGTTTCGCAACGACCTCTTCTACCGCATCAACGTCTTCCCCATCCACGTGCCCGCCTTGCGCGAACGCCCGGAAGACATCCTGCCCCTGCTTGCCCATTTCCAGCACCGGGCAGAGCAAGAATATGGACGGTCTCTGTCCTTCACGGCCGAAGCCCTCCACCTCCTCGAAGGCTACTTCTGGCCAGGGAACGTGCGGGAGATGGAAAACCTCGTGGAGCGGCTGATCATCCTCAATGACGGCACCCCGGTGACGGCAGCACGCCTGCGGCCATTGCTCCGCCTCGCCCCAGAGCAAGTGGTTTCCAGTCCGGCTCCTTCCCCCACGCCGGGTTCGCTCCAGGAGATGGAGCAGCGGGAACTCTTGGCCGCCTTGGAACGCTGCCATTGGATTCAGCAGCAGGCAGCCCGAGAACTCGGGATCACGCCCAGGCAGCTGGGATATCGCCTGCGCAAATATGGTCTGGAAACGTTCGTGGCCCGCAAGCGGCTCGAAGCCATTGCCTCACGGGGCGGGGAACACGTGGATCGCTGAGGGCGGCAGACACACACGCACCGTGGTCCCGGGCTGCGGCGGCCGCTGGCGCAGGGCCGGATGAGTGGATTCGGATTCCACGACGCCTCCTCCTGGCCAACGCAGCAGCACCCGTACCACCGGAGGAAGCACATCCACGGCACACACCTCCAATGCCACCAAGGGACCGCGGTGGTAGCGGCACGCCGGCTCGCCTTCAGGCACCACGGATACCTCGGCAGGAGGGACGTGCCACAAGACAGGCGCCCCATGCCGAAACCGCCGCTTCGTTCCGGAAACCACCGTGATCGCCCCGGCGCGAAGCACAAGTCCCGCCGCCTCGCTCCCAGCCACTTCCGCAGGCAATACATTGGCAAGACCCAACACCCGCGCCACCTGCAACGAGGCCGGAGCCCGCAGGACCTCCTCCGGGGGGCCCACCTGGAGCGCTTGCCCTTGATCCATAACCAGCATCTGCTGGGCCAACCGACGGGCCTCCTCGACATCATGCGTGACGAGAAGGCACGGGACACGCACCATGCTCCCCAAAGTACGCATCAAGTCGTGCAGGCTGCGCCGCATGGGCCCATCCACGGCAGAAAACGGCTCGTCGAGCAAAAGCACCCGAGGCCTCCGGGCCAAAGCGCGCGCCAGGGCTACCCGCTGGCGCTGGCCACCCGAGAGCTGATGGGGATACCGATCCTCCAAGCCCGCAAGCCCCACCTGGGCAAGATACTCCAGCGCCCCCGCCTTTCCCCCAACGCCTTGGGCCGCGAGCACGTTTTCCAGCACACTCCGATGGGGGAAGAGGGCATAGGACTGAAAGACCATACCCACAGCGCGCTGGTGGGTCGGCAGCCAGCGGCGACCGTCCTGCCACACCTCCCCCAGACACACCACGCGAGCTCCAGACACCCGGAAAAAGCCGGCAACCACCCGCAATAAGCTCGTCTTGCCGCACCCTGAAGGTCCCACCACTGCCATGGTCTGTCCTGCAGGGCACCGCAGCTCCACCGCCAGCGGGATCGGCGCGCTGCAACGAACCCGCACCTCAAGGCCTTGTTGCTCGTCCACGATCCACTCCAAAGAGAATGGCAAGAACAACAAGCGACATCCCCAAAAGCGTCGCCGCCAGCAAGGCGGCCCCAGCCTCGTCAAAGGCCTGAATACGTTCATAGATGGCAATGGACATGGTGCGCGTCTGCCCCGGGATGTTGCCTCCCATCATAAGCACCACGCCAAACTCACCAAGGCAGTGCGCCGCCACCAAGGCCACGGCCGAGACAAGCCCTGGCCATGCCAAAGGGAGCTCCACCCGCCACACTCGTTGCCACGGACCCATGCCGCAGCACGCCGCCGCCTCGAGCACCTCGCGGGGGATCGCCATCAAGGCCCGCTGCACCGGCTGGATGGCAAAAGGGATGTTGGTCAGGCACGACGCCAATACCAGCCCCGAAAAATGAAACACTAAAGGATGGCCGAGGATCTGTTCCGCCATGCGGCCCACGGGCGTATTCCGCCCCAACGTCTGAAGGAGGTAAAACCCCATCACCGTAGGGGGCAGGAGCAACGGGAGGTTGATCGCCGCCAGTACCAGGCTCTTGCCAGGAAACGAGCGCCACGCCAAAAGCCGTCCAAAGACCATTCCCACCGGCACAAGTATCAGTACCGTGCTCCCAGCGATCTCCAACGAAAGGACAAGGGCCGACCAATCCATCAAGATCCACCCCCCAAGGGCACGAAGCCGTAACGCTCCAGGATCTCCCGCGCCTTGGCGGAAAAGACAAACTGGTAGAACGCTTGGGCGACAGGCCCTGCCCCCTTGAGCAGCACACCGCGTTGGAGGAGCGGCGTATGCCACTGCTCCGGCACCAAGACGTACTCACCCTTACCCGCCAGAGAAGGAGAAAGCACCAAAGCAAGAGGGACAAGACCAGCGTCAGCGCCACCCTCGAGGATGAATTGGGCGGCCTGCCCCACATTTTCTCCAACGACCAACCGGGGCTGAATTTCCTCCCACACTCCCAAGCGGCGCAAGATCTCCTGCGCGCGCATGCCGTATGGGACATGTTCGGGATTGGCGATGGCAAAATGCGTGATTTTGTGACTCCTAACCGCCTCGACCATGCCGGAAAGGTCTGCCCCCACACCCAAAAGGCCCAACGAATGCCCCAAGAGGACCACCCGCCCCCGGGCATAGGTTCTGCCCGCATCCACGGCAAAGCCTTGTGCGTGGAGCGCCAGGACGTTTTCCTCATCGGCCGAAAAAAAGACCTCATACGGGGCCCCCTGAAGAATCTGCCGGCGGAAATTCCCTGAAGAACCAAAATTCAGACGCACCGACATCCCCGTTTGCCGCTGGAACTCTTCCGCCACTTCGCTGAACGCAAACTTGAGGCTCGCTGCGGCCGCCACCATAGGCCTTTCCTCAGCCGCGCATACCCACGCAAACCCCATCACCATGCCGGCCACCATCAACGTCCTCATGATTCCGCCCCAAAAAACGTGTGTTAGGCCCCGCATCCAACGCCTCCTCCCCCCAACGCGCCACGACATCCCGTACCGGAACAGGGCCGGAATGCGCCCATGTCTTGGCCTTCGGCATAGGCCGCAAGTACGTCCCGCACCAGCCCCTCCACCTCATACACGGTGATGCCTTGCTGGCTGAGAACTTCCTTGGGGCGCGCCCCTGCGGCCCGGACCAACACCGCACTGCAATCACCCAAAACCTGCGCCATCTGCCGCCACCGGCCATCGCCCCCGCCGGGTTCCGGCGCGGGCCGTGTCGCCACCAGGCGCGGCGATTGTCCTGGCTGCCAAATCTGAAAGGCAGCTGCTTCGCCCAAATGCTGATTGACCAAAAGCCCCTCCCGGCTGGCCACGGCTACGTATGGGCGCGACACGGCTGGGCCATGAGCCACTTGCCGCAGTACCGGGGCCAAGTCCCGAGACTGATCCGCATGGAGAAGCCCCACGGCATCTGCACGACAGCGCTGGCAATGGCGCATCTGAGGCAGCAAGGCCGAGGCCTCGTTCCGCAACGCCTCCACCAAATGCTCCTCGGGCTCGCCCAAGGCAGCAAAGGGGGTCTGGGCAGCTGGACACAGCGGGAGCAAATTCTGGATGTCGACACCAAGGCCCGCGGCCCAGCGCGAGACCTCGAGCACATGGTTCTCATTGACCGTAGGGATAACGATGGTGTTCACTTTCACGGTCATCCCCCGCTCCTTGAGACGGCGGATCCCCTCTTCCTGCCGGGAGAAAAGCAGCCGGGCCCCTTCCTCACCGCGGTAGACACGCTTGGCAAAACGCACCCACCGGTAGATCTGGCTTCCCACTTTCGGGTCCACGGCATTGACGGTCACGGTCGCGTGGGTCACGCCCAAATCCGCCAAGTCATCCACGACATCAGGAAGCCCCAGCCCATTGGTGGAAAGGCAGAACAACAACTCAGGATGGGCCTGCGCCACGAGACGGATGGTCTCCAGCGTTCGGGAAGGCTCGGCCAGCGGATCCCCCGGACCCGCAATCCCCACCACCCGGATACGCGGCTCCCGTTCAAGAACCATGTCCAAATAGGCACTGGCTTGCGTGGGGGAGAGCACCGCACTCGTCACTCCTGGACGGGATTCATTGATGCAATCATGCTTCCTATCGCAGTAATTACACTGAATGTTACATGTGGGAGCCACTGGCAAATGGACGCGCCCAACAGAGCATGCGGATTTTTTTTCAAAGCATGGATGTACGCTACGATCTTTTTGCCTGCACATGATGACCGTTCCTTATGGGCTAAAGATACCAATATCCTACCGGAGATGCATCTTGACTCTGGGCCAGCAGGGCGTTGACGATACGATCATAAAGCTCCAGGGCACCATCATAGCCCACGCACAAAAGACGCTGTCCTCCAAACCGATCGTGAATGGGAAATCCAAGACGGATCAACGGGATGCCACGAGAACGCGCAAGCTTGTATCCTTTGCTGTGGCCCACGAGAAAATCCGGCTCCATGGAATTGGCTTCTTCCTCGATTTGATGGAAGTCGGCCTCGGTGCGCACTTCGGGCAAAGGACACAGCCCGTCTACGACGGCACGGACACGATCGGCCAGGGTAGCGCTCGCGCCACCCGTGGCCACGAGCACCGGTCGAGCTCCCATCTCGGCCAAGAATGCCGTTACTCCCACGGCCAGTTCCTCCTCGCCGTAGACCACAACCCGCTTGCCGAAGACATACTTATGGCCGTCCACCAGGGCGTCCAAAAGCCGGCCCCGGGCAGCTACCTCCCGCGGGGCCACGCACCCGCCCAACTCCGTGAGCACGCCGAGAAAGCGGTCGGTGGCCCGAAGGCCGATGGGCGTGTCCGTAAAGCGTGCAGGCGTGCCCAAACGCTGCTCCAGAGACTGGGCTGGAGAAAGACGGTGCGGCACACCAAGCTCCACCGTAGCGCAGGCCCCCGCCATGCGCCGAATGGCCTCCATGGGAGTCCCTCCCGGAGCCAGGGGCTGATAGGTCTCCCAGGTCGGGCCGTCGAGCACGTCACTGAAGTCGGGCAGGAGGGTCAGCGCAAGCCCCATGCGCGCGCCCAACTCCTTGAACCAACGATGATCCGCAGGAGAGAGAAATCCCGGCATAAGCGTCACTCCCCCATGGGAATCGACGGGCTGGGCCACGCCATTCACCACCGCCTGCAAGGCCGCATGCCAGCCATCGATATGGGTCCCGGAATAGCTGGGGGTGGAGGCGGTCACGATCTCTGGCAAGGGAAGATCTGCAAACTCCTCCCGAAACTCCTGCACCAGACGAGGAACATCTTCGCCAATGGTTTCTGTCAGACAGGTGGTGGCTACCCCTACCAATTGAGGATTATATTTGCGCATGACATTGAGGATGCCCTTCTTGAAATTCGGACCTCCACCATGCACAGCAGCTTTCTCGTCCATCGAAGAAGACGCAATGTCGATTGGCTCTCGAAAATGGCTGATGATATACCGTCGCATATATGTGGCACATCCTTGAGAACCATGAATATATGGAATACATCCATCGATACCACGGAATGCCAGAGCAGCACCAATCGGCATACACATTTTGCATGCATTTATTGTAGACACATACTCAGACATGGCAACCCTCCTTATCGAGAAAAGGAGGTTTATATCCTTTGCGTGGCATAATTTTCCAAACAGAACTCATGGTAGATGCATGTACTTCCTTTGCAAAGTTATACATACCAACGAATCCTTCCAGAGCGATTTTACGCTCATGGTTGTGATCGCAAAAGCCAATTCCCAACTTGTAGGCGATGGGTCGCTCTTTGACCCCTCCAACGAATACATCTACCTTTTTCTCCTCGAGAAACGCGGCGAGCTCCAAAGGATTGGCATCATCCACGAGGATGGTTCCCGGATCACAGATGCCGGCGAGTTCCTCGTACTCTTCAGTGGTACCCGTCTGCGAACCCACGACTACCGACTGCATGCCCAGGTGACGGAACGCCTTGACCAACGAGAAGGCCTTGAACGATCCTCCCACGTAGAGGGCTGCCCGCTTGCCTTCGAGATCGCGGCGCAGCTCTGCAAGCCGCGGCAGCAGCCACTCCAATTCGGTCCGTACCAGCTGGGCCGTGCGCTCGCGCAAAGAAGGATCCTGCGCGGCAAAGAAGTCTGCCACCTTGTACAGAGAGTCGGCCATGTCTTCGATGCCCAGGTAGGACACCCGGATACAAGGAATACCATAGCGCTCTTGAAGCATGCGGGCGAATTCCATGGTCGCCCCCGAGCATTGCACCAGATTGAGCCGCGCCCCGTGGCAGCGTTGGATGTCCTCCACGCGTCCATCCCCCGTGACGTTCGCCACCACCTGGATCCCCATCTTCTCCAAATAGCCCCGCACGATCCAAATCTCACCGGCGAGATTGAAGTCACCGAGGATATTGACGCTCAGAGGTCCGATTCCTTCAGTGGACCCCTTACCCACGAGACGCATGAGAGCCTGGCAGGCTGCGGAATACCCTGCGCGCTTGTTCCCCTTGAAGCCTTCGCTGTGCACAGGAATGACTGGAATGCCAAAACGCTCCTCCGCCTTGCGACACACGGCATCCACGTCGTCGCCGATGAGTCCCACAATACAGGTGGAGTACACGAACACGGCCTTGGGGGTATATTGGGGGATGAGCTCATCGAGACTTGCGGCGAGTTTGTTCTCGCCCCCAAAAATGACATCCTTTTCTTTGAGATCCGTGGAAAAGCTCATGCGATGGAGTTGCGGGCCCGAAGAGAGTGCCCCCCGAATATCCCAGGTATACACCGCACAACCAATGGGCCCATGCACCAGATGCAAGGCATCGGCGATGGGATAAAGGACCACCCGCGAACCGCAAAACACGCAAGCCCGCTGGCTCACGGCCCCTGCAAGACTCGGGCGGTTGCAAACCATAGCAAAGGGCTCTTCTCCCAGGCGACAAACTTGAGACGCCCGTTCTTCGAGTACCGCGTTCATAATGACCTCCTCGTCAGGGCACGGCGCGCACACACACCATACGCGTCCGCCGAAGCCCATGCCGGTGGTAAAAAAGCAAGGCAGCGGCATTCTCAGCATCGGCGAGGAGCTGGACGCGAGAAAGACCACGGGCAAAGGCCAGTCCGAGGATGGCCCGCAACAAAGCCGAACCGATGCCCTTGCCCCGCCAGGCCTCATCCACGACAAGGTCCTCCACCCAACCCACTGGACCGCCTTCCGCAGTGGAAACCACGGTCTGCATGGTTACCATCCCCACCACCTTGCCACCTACATCCGCCACGAGGACCACGGCCTTGGGGGTTTCCAGCAGGAGGGCCAGCCCTCGCATTTGTTTGGCTTTGTCCACGGCAAATTCTGTCTCGATACCAAAGAGTTGCTCCAAGAGTCCCGTCATGGCAGCAAGGTCGGCATGGGTGGCAGGGCGGATACACATAACTACTCCAAACGATTGGCAGCCGGTTCGCCGTTTTCGAGACCATCAAGGATGGCGTCCACCGCTTCCTCGCTGTCCACTGCGCCGAACCACCAATTCTCCGGCATGATGGCAACGACTGGTCCTCGCTCGCAGCGCTTCAGACACCCCGTCGTGATCACTTGCATGTCCAAGCCGCGGGCAAGGATCTCCTCTTCCAGATACTGCGCCAGGCCATCATTGTGCCGATGACACACCCCTTTGGGCTCACCAGCAGTACGGAAGCTCTGACACACCAAGACAACGCGTTCAGGAATCGCCATCATAGCCCCCTTAATACACCAGCTCAAAGCTCGATTCAGGTTCATCGCGGTCCTTGCGGGTCAAAAGCACGTCCAGCAAGCGGGTAAGAAACAGAAGTCCGCCCTTATACCCAACCGTAGGAAAGTACTGGTGTCCCACTCGATCCAAGATAGGGAATCCAAACCGGAGCAAAGGGATATCCTCATCACGGGAGATGTACTTACAGTACGTATTGCCAATGATAACATCGACCGGATCATTTTTGATCCACTGATGAAACAAAAACATATCACCACCGGCACGAACGTTTGGTGTATAGCCGAGGGGCGCAACGATTTCCTGGATTCGTTTCTCAAAACGTGATCCTGGAGTCCCTGTAACGATATGTACTGGATGCATATCGATACTCACCAGGAAATCGGTCATAGCGATAAGCTGATCAGGATCACCTACCAATGCGACCTTCTTTCCGTAGAAATACTGATGCATGTCGGCGATGAAATCCACGAGCTGTCCCCGCTCGAATTCAATGGATTCTGGAACCGCAACACCGCCTGCAACCCGCAATGCATCAATGAAACGATCCGTTCCGAGAAGTCCATAGGGCATCTCGATGATGGTACACGGCACCTTACACTGAGCATCCAGCCAACGGGCCGCTTCTGCCGAGCACCACTCACCCAAGGCCACTGTGGCCTTGGCCCTGCCTGTGGCCTGCAGTTCCTCCACCGTCACACCGCCTTTGGGAAACAGAGTAAACTGACCCGTCAGCGGAGCGTTGAGAACTCCAGATGTGTCTGGAACCATTGTAATTGGAACGCCCATGAGAGAAGCGAGCCGTTTTATCTCTTCCATATCGGAAGGTTCCAACCAACCAGGTATTATATTAACATTTCCTGAAGGCGATCCATCTGTTTTTGCAAAACTTGAAACAATACTCTTCACCATTGAAGAGAATCCTGTGACATGAGAACCGACGTAGCTTGGAGTATTCGCAAAAATTACATTCTTTCCTTCAGGTACCTTGCCGCTCTTTTTAGCTTTATCGATGATCTGATTGAGATCGTCTCCAATGGTCTCAGAGAGACAAGTCGTGTGTACAGCAATAACTTCTGGATCATATACTGTAAAAATGTTCTCGATGGCCTGGGTGAGGTTTGCGCCGCCGCCGAAAACCGAAGCGCCTTCCGTAAAAGAACTCGTGGCAGCGGACACAGGTTCTTTGTAGTGGCGTACCAAGGTGCTGCGATGGTAGGCACAACAGCCTTGGGACCCATGGCTATGAGGCAAGCACCCGTGGACGCCCAACGCAGCGTACATGGCCCCAATAGGCTGGCAGGTCTTGGCCGGATTGATGGTGAGCGCCTTGCGTTCGATGATTTCTTGTGGTGTATGACGTAGCAGCATGAGTTGCTCCTTTTTTATTGATGCACGTAGGTCGCTGAGAGTTCCGGATTTTGCTGCCATGGAGCCTTGAGATAGGTCCACACCCGGCTGTTCACCATGCGGTCGATCTCTTTGTAGAAGTTGATGGCTCCACGGAATCCGGCATAAGGACCACCATAGTCATAGCTATGGAGCTGCTTGAGGGGGATGCCATACTTCTGCACTGCATACTTTTCTTTGATACCTGCGCAGAAGATATCGGGGCGGTAGAGTTCGATGAGCCGGTCCGCCTCAAACTGATTGAGGTCGTCGATGACCAATGTGTCCTTCTCCATCTCTGCCATCATGCCGGTATAGTCTTTGAAGGTGAATCCCTGCGCCTCAAGGGCGGCTTGTTGTTCCTCGGTCTTGCGGGGGCGATAGCGTTTGGGATCGGCCGTGACCTCAATCTCCTCGATGTTGCGGCTATCGGCGTCCACTTTGATCCGGGGCAGAGCCTGGCGGCCTTCGTAGTCATCGCGGTGAGCGAATTCATACCCCGCGGCCAAGATCTTCATGCCAATTTCCTTGAAAAGCTCTTGATAGTGATGGGCGCGAGACCCGCCGACAAAAAGCATGGCCGTCTTACCCTGGGTGCGCGGACGCACCGCATTGGCCACAGCCTCCACTTCGGGGAGTTCCTCGGCGATGACCTCCTCTACCCGAGCAAGAAGCTCAGGGTCCTGGAAGTACTCGGCAATCTTCCGAAGACTCTTGGCCGTTGCCTGGGCCCCAATGAAGTTCACTTTAATCCAAGGAATTCCGTACTTTTCCTCCAGCATATCGGCGACATAATTGATAGAGCGATGACACATGACGCAGTCGAGATCCGCCTGATGCGCCGTTGCGAATTGTTCATACGTGGAATTTCCAGAAAATGTCGCTAAAAGAGTAATTCCACACTTATCAAGAATACGCTCAATCTCAAATGCATCACCGCCGATATTGTATTCTCCTAATAGATTGATAGTATACTTCCCTTTGCGTGGTTCATCAATTTCTCCAACGACATGAGTAAAAATCTGGTTGTTGGCGATATGATGACCAGCAGACTGACTTACTCCCTTATATCCCTCACAGCTAAAAGCAAAAACGTTACAATCTCCAAATTTTGCTTTCATCCTTCTTGCAACTGCATGGATATCGTCTCCGATAAGTCCAACCGGACAAGTAGCAAACACAGCAATCGCCTTTGGATGAAATATGTCATAAGCTTCCTGAATTGCTGCTTCGAGCTTTTTCTCGCCGCCAAAGACAATATCCTGCTCCTGCATGTCCGTAGAAAAGCAGTAAGTCATATAATTTTCAGCACCCTCTGCCGAGGCGTCGGTCTGATTGCGACGGGTAAGCCATGAATAAAAACCGCACCCAATGGGGCCATGAGTGATGTTCACAATGTCCCGAGTCGGGCCCAGGATGACCCCTTTGCACCCCGCATAGCTGCAACCGCGCATCGTGATGATGCCGGGAATGGTGCGCACATTGGCGAGAATCTCCGGCGGCACGTCACCAGGCTCATTGACGACGATCTGACTTGCCCGCTTTCGGGCCACCTTGGCAGGATAGCGGGAAACCAGCTGTTTTTTGACTTCTTCTGGATCCAACGCTTTAAATTTCTTGACAGGCGCGCTCATACTTTCCTCCTCCTTCAAACAATAGCCTTAGTGCCGCTTTCGCCCGTACGCACCCGCACTGAGTCCGAAACAGGGAGCACAAAGATCTTGCCGTCTCCAGGCTGGCCTGTGCGGTTGGCTTCCATGATGGTGGACACCACATCATCCACCATCTCGTCCGGAACGACCACAGTGAGCATCCGCTTGGGATACAGCTTGATCGGGTCCGCAACGGCCGCTACGGCCTCTTCCACTCCCCTTTTGACCCCATCCAAAGCACTCGGGTCTACCAGTCCTTTTCCTCGGCCAAAGCATTCATGGGCAAAAAAGGCCGCAATACCTGCGTCGGTGAGCGCCTTTTTTGTAGCATTCATCTTATTCATACGAATCACGGCGATCACTTCTTTCATTGTCTGGCCTCCATATCCGAATCACACACTCCAGAACTCACAGTATACACAGCATCCAATGGAGAAATAAAAATCTTTCCGTCACCAAAAGCACCCTTTGCCCCGCTTCTAGCAGATTTCATAATAACACTTACAACAAAATCCTTATCAGCGCTCGGAACAACACTCATAAGCATTGTCTTAGGGATCTCGTCATACGTCACTTCACCAATTTTGATACCTCGCTGCTTACCACGCCCAGCTACGGAGTATCTGGTCACTGCAGGAAATCCGGCTTCCATAAGGGCAGCGAGAACATCATCAGCCTTTTCAGGGCGAACGATAGCACGAATCATAATCATAAAAATACCTCCTTTTTCTGTAAATTACTGATCTAAAAGACCGAATTCCATGAGTAGGCTCTCTAAATTCTCAATTGGAAGCGGCTTTGGTATGACGAACATGTCGTTAGAATCGATAGCCTTAGCAAGATTTCGATAATGATCTGCCTGAGGTGCTGTTGGCTTCCATTGAATAACCGTCATACGATTAATCTCTGCTCTCTGCACATCATTATCACGAGGAACAAAATAAATCATTTTAGTGCCCAAACGTTTCGCAAGTTCCATAATCATTTCGCGCTCATTATCCACATTTCTGGAATTACAAATAAGTCCTCCCAAACGAACACCACCGGATTGTGCATATTTTACAATGCCTTTGCAGATATTGTTGGCTGCATACATGGCCATCATTTCACCAGAACAGACGATATAGATTTCTTCCGCCTTTCCATCGCGAATAGGCATGGCGAAGCCGCCACACACTACGTCGCCCAAAACGTCGTAAAACACATAATCCAGACCCTCCGATGCATCATACGCCCCCAAGGATTCGAGCATATTGATGGACGTAATGATCCCTCGACCTGCGCACCCTACACCAGGCTCCGGACCACCGGATTCCACACACCACGTGCCCATGAATCCCTCCTTGCGGATGTCTGCAAGTTCCACATCTTCGCCTTCGTCTCGCAAGGTATCGAGCACCGACTTTTGGGCCAGACCGCCCAAAAGCAAACGGGTGGAGTCTGCCTTGGGATCACAGCCCACCACCATGACTTTTTTCCCCATCTCTGCCAGCCCTGCCACCGTGTTCTGGGTCGTGGTGGACTTCCCAATGCCGCCTTTGCCGTAGATAGCTACCTTTCGCATTGTTCTTCTCCTTCTTTAACAAGCGCATATCCAATCTCCTGCAGGGATCTCCCGCAAGAATGTCCTACCTTGGGGCAAGGGGCATGCCATCGGGACCCAATCAAATAATAATCAATAATTTCAAATATTTGTCTATAAAGTGCGCCGCACCCCTTTCCTGGCCTTGTTCCTGTCGTCCCCTTCCATTTTGAAGGATCCAACATTTTGGAAGGGTGGTCCCCCCCTGTTCTCATCAAGGAAAACCGCACGGATCTCGGATCCGGCATGAAATCTGAAAGCCTGTTTAGATAGGGAGGGGCGTATGCTTCTGGATACTACACTACGTGAAGGGGCCCAGGCAGTAGGAGTCCAGTTCCCCAAAGAACTTCAGGTACGGATACTGCGAGACGTGGTCCGTGCAGGGGTCGAAATGGTGGAAATCGGCTGGTTGGGAAAGGACGGCATTGAGGATATCGCCGCGGCGGCACAGCGCCATGGCCTTGCCTCCCGATGCGCCATTTGGGCCCCATGTCGGCCGGAGATCCTAGGCACGGTCGCCAAGCTCGGGCTTCATGCCGTCCACGTTGGCATACCGGTGTCGCCGCAGCATCTTGCCCGCCGCCTCAAGATCTCCGTAACCGAAGCACTCCAGCGGCTCGTGGCCACCATTGGTAATGCCCGAAGCCTAGGCCTCACCATCCGGGTGGGTCTGGAAGACGCCAGCAGTGCTCCGTTGCATGCCATAGAGCCCTTCCTGCGCACCGCAGAACGTGCTGGCGCCCATGGTGTGCGTTTGGCCGATACACGAGGAATCTGGACGCCCCAGACCTGCGCCGAAACCGTCCGCTGGGCGCAAAGCATAACCCGCCTGCCCGTGGGCGTGCACTGTCACGACGACTTTGGCATGGCCACAGCCAATGCCCTATGCGCTCTGGATGCCGGGGGCCACTGGGCCGACGTCAGTCTCCTCGGGCTTGGGGAACGGGCGGGAATCAGTGCCTTGGAGGAAGTAGCGGGATACCTCACCCTCATCCGCGCGTCCCGCAAGGACGACATGTGTTCTCTGCGCCAACTCTGCCACGAAGTGGCCCACAGCACCGGGCTCTCATTGGACCCCCGCAAGGCCATCGCAGGCAAACACATCTTCACGAGCGAATCCGGACTCCATGTGGATGGGCTGCTCAAAGACCCTGGGCTGTTCGAGCCTTGTCCACCAGAACGCTTGGGGATGCAGCGGCATCTTTTGTGGGGGGCCAAAAGCGGACGAGGAGCCGTTGTGCAGCTCCTGTCTCGTCACGGCCTACTTGGACAAGGTGTCGACGTGGAGCAGGTACTCGCCCATGTGCGCAAACACGGCGCTCAACAGCCATTGGAAGCCGAGGAAGTGCTCCATTTGGCCCAACAACTCCTCAACACCCCAAAAGCAGCTCCTCTGCCAACAACAAATTGAAATCACCGCCTCGTTCAGGACAGCGACTCAAAGGCTGACCGCGGCCAGCGATGACCTCTCGCCTGGCATGGAAGCGCAATGTTCTTCCCCCCTTGGGCCGCCTGGGGATTTCACCTGTCAACCCGCCCATCGCGTTGGGGTGCGTCCTCTCGTCGCCGGCCTCGGCCTTGCTGCGTCGTGGCGTCCCCGGCCTTAGGCGCGTCAGCGACCGCCATGGCAATGGCTGTCCCCCGCTTCTCGCCCTCGCGGCAGCGGCGCTCTGGGAAAAACGCCTGGAGCACACAGGACGCCGGTAACCATCCCGACACCTTTCCGTCACCAAACCACCACCGTCCTGCGGCAGCATCGGCGCACCCAACGCCAAGGAGGCTTGTGTGCGCCACGTGTCTTTTCCTGTCCGTCTCACCCTCTTGGTCATCGGCACGGCCCTGGCCGCCATCCTTGCCACCACCCTGGGCCAAAGCCGCGCCGCCCGCCAAGGCTTTGTGGAAAACGGCCGTGCCGCCCTCGAGCACGTGGCCGCCACCCTCGCTCAGGCCATCATCCTCCAATCCCGTCTGGAAGAAGAAGGCATCCGGGCGGATCTCGACATCGCCCGCACCACCGTGGAGCTCGCGGGCTTCCCGGTAGTAGAACCCCTGGCTGAGGCCGAAATCCTGCTCGACGGAGAGGCGACCCCCTCCATCCTCCCGTCCATCAAAGTCGGGGGGAGCTATCTGCACGAGTCCGCCCCGGCCCTCTCCAAGGCCGCAAGCCTCACCCGCGCCCAGGTGCACTTCCTGCAACTTCACCAAAACCGGCTGGTGCGTATCGCCGGCGGGGCCCCAGAAGGAAAGCAGCCCTGGCCCCAAGGTTCCTGGCTTGCCCCGGACCACCCGGCCACGCGGAGCCTGACGCACGAGCAGCGCCCGTGGATGGGCATCGTGGAGCACGACGGCAGCCCGTGGCTTGCGGCCTATAGCCCGGTCAAAGACCTTGGCGATCAGGTTATCGGTGCCGTGGAAGTGGTGCGCCCCCTCATCCGGCTGGAATTTGGACGATTCGTGCACGCAACCGGCGTAGGCGGGGCAGGCAGCGCCTGTCTCCTGGACGCCCAAGGGCGCCCCCTCACCCCGCAAGCGCCCCCCAAACTGCTCTCCCACGTGCGCACCACCCATACCCGCCAAGGGGAGTTTGCCAGCGACGGAGAGACTCTCGTGTGGCAGCAGGTCTCCGACCTCCCCTGGGGCATGCGCGCAGTACTCTGGGTGCCGCAAGCCCATCTCCTCTCCGGCCTTCAGGCACGCATCCTCCAAGGGGTTCTCACCAGCCTGCCCGTGCCCTTGGCCCTGGCCCTGCTTGTGGGCATCGGCGGCAGCCACCTCCTCCTTCGGCCTGTGGCGCGCATGGCCGAGGCTGCGACCTGTGCGGCTGCCGGCGACTATTCCCGCCGTCTGGACGCCTCCCACCCGGACGCCATCGGCCAGCTCAGCCACGCCATGAATGTCCTCCTTGCCCGCCTGGAAGGACTGTTCGCCGAAATCCACCAGGCCGCCGGACAGATCACCGACGCCGCCACCGATCTCTCCAGCAGTTCCCATGGACTGCTCACCCAAGTCGCGGCCACGGTCAGCCGCAGCGAGCACGTCACCGCATCCACCCACACCATGGAGACCAACCTCGACGCTGTGGCCGCAGCCATGGAAGAGGCCAGCGCCAATGCCCAGGTCCTGACCCAAAGCGTGGAAGAGATTTCCGCCCACATGAACCGCATGCGCGATGACGCCGCCGCCAGCCGCGCCACGGCCGACGCCGCCATGGGCCATGCCAGCGCCGCCGCAGACACGACCCGGCAATTGGAAGCCGCCTCCCGGCGCATCGACGAGATCACGGGCCTCATTCATTCCATTGCCACCCGCACCCAAATCCTCGCCCTCAACGCCACCATTGAGGCCGCCCGCGCCGGCGAGGCTGGTCGAAGTTTCGCCGTCGTTGCCCGGGAGATCAAAGACCTCGCGCAAAAGACCGCCGAAGCCACCGCGGAGGTGGAGGCCGCCCTCTCCAGTATCCGCGAGAAGGCCCATGCGGCCCGAGAACACAATGATCAGGTCCAGACCATGTTGGCCACCACCCTCACCTCCATGACCGCCGTGGCCGAAGCCGTCAGCATCCAAGCACACAGCGTGCAGGAATCCTCCACCGCCATCAGCCATCTCTTCCTCGGCCTGCAGGAGATCTCCGCCAAAACCACGACCATCGCGGCCCTATGCCAGGACACCACCCAGGACATGACCGCAGTCCACCACGCCACCGACACCCTGCACGCCGAAGGCGAGACCATCCGCGCCAAGGCCCACGACCTCGAACTCCTGGCCCAACGGTTGCTCAGGCTTATCCTCCACGACAAAGCCCAAAGGCCCCAATCGGTTGCAACCAGTGACGCACCACAAACGCATCCTCGGCAAAGCCCGCCCTGCCCCCCCAAGACTTCGGAACAAGCGCCCCAAGCCTCCCCGCTCTCCCGCTTTTTGCGCCGCCACGGCGCCCAAACCCCACCGCCGCCTGCGGCACGCCGGCATGACGCGATGCAATGACTCCAGGGGAGCCGACACCCGCAGCACCATTTCCCGCACCCTTGCCAGCAGGCATGGTCCGAACTATTTTGGGCGCATGCATCGCCTCTTCATTATCCTGGGCATGATCTTGGTGGCGGTAGGGCTTCTGTGGCCGGTACTGCGCCGCTTCCCTTGGGGGAGACTTCCTGGAGACATCCTCATCGAGCGACCGGGGTTCACCTTCGCCTTTCCCATCACCACCTGCATCGTGGTGAGCCTGGTCCTGAGCCTCATCTTCTGGGTCTTGCGGCGCTAGCACCTCCACATTCCACACATCCCTCCAAAAAAGCCCGAACCTTCATCGAGGAACATTGGTATTGTCCGACCCAAGGGCGACAATATCGTGGTCCGGCAACAGGACGGATCCACGCTTTTGACTTCCCGCGCGCCCCGGACTAGCCTTTCGTGCATCCTGACCGACAGGAGGCTCCCATGGTGCGCAAGAAACTGCCCATCGGCATCCAGACCTTTGCCAAGATCCGCCAGGAGCAGTACTCTTCCAGCGCCAACGAAGACCCTTCGAGGGTTTGAGGAAATCTCCTGTGGCGGAACCCCGTTGATCCGTTTTTTCTCTCCCCTCCGGCGTCCTGAGTTGCGGCGGGTCAGGAGGCAACCGGCCTCGCCGACGACGACTGGAGGCAAGGACGTCGAGGACAGCTCCACGAGTGGATGTTCAAAAGCGCCATCAGGGTGGTCCAACCCATGGATTCTCCAAGCCCTTCCCCTCTCGAAACAAGAATCACTGGTTCGTTTGCTACACGTTTCTGGCTGGAACTCTGCAGTAATTCCGCCCACTTTCCCATTGTCAACATCCTGCTGGAAATCCTCATCGAACGCCCTCAAGAGTATCTCCGCGCCCCTGATCTGTACGTGATCCTCACTGCGAGCATGATGCAGGCCTATTGGCTGACACGCTGGCAGACGACTGCTCATCCGCGCCGCTTTTGGGGAAATTTGATCGGGCCAGCGCTCTACACCTTGGTAGAAAGTCTCCTGGAAGGGCCCGGCTTTTTTTCCTCTCCACATCACCTCATCTATTGGATTTTTGCATTTACCATCGGATCACTCCAAACCATCCAGCATTGGATGTCTTCAGTATTCAGCGCAGCCATCATCGTCATTGAGAATGTGACCCGCACATCTATCATATTTTTTATAATGTACGGTCTTTTTGAAAAATACACCAATCCTCAACAAGTACTTTCTTTGGATGCTTTTTTCCGAGACCCAAGCCACCAATTCATTGGATTGGTAGTTCTATTTCTCGGTATCAGCACAGGAATTGCAAATTTGACTGCACAACGCTACCTTAGCCTTTTGAAAGAAACTTCTCTGCAACTTCGAACCTATTCAGAATGGCTGTTCGGTCGTGATTTGCTCGGAAAAACATTCCTAGATCCATCCACGTTGAACCTTGAGAGGCGTGAACGTGCCGTATTGTTTATGGATATTCGTGGTTTTACCCATTGGAGTGAATCACAATCTCCAGAATCTGTTGTAAACCTCATAACAGAATATTATCAAATCGCAGAATCTGTTCTTTCTCGCCACAAAACAATCAAATTCAAACTGTCTGCAGATGAAGTGATGGCCGTTTTTCCCACTGCAAATTCAGCGGTTCGCGCGGCCATGGATCTGCGGACCTACGTCAACCATGCTCTCGCGAAAAAACATATCAGTGCCGGAATTGGCATCCACATTGGTCCGGTCGTTGAAGGACTTTTAGGAAGCATGGGGGTTAAATTCTACGACGTCATTGGAGACACCGTAAATACCGCCAAGCGCATCGAGAGTGCGGCACAACCGGGAGAAGTACTGCTGTCGGAAGATGTTCAGGGGATGATGGAAGAGACAGTGGCTACTGGTCCTCGGCGAGAAATCCGTATCAAAGGAAAAGACAATCCATTGGCGGTATATCCTCTCGAGTTCGCCACCTCACTTTCTCCCCTACAGATTTCCCCTCCGATGGACACCGGACATGCTTGAGTCCCTCCGCCCCCCGCAGAGGCCGTCGTCTCACGGCCCCAACCGAGCCGAAGCATAAGTATTGCGCAGCGCCCCCCACTCCTTCAGGGCAATCGCATCGAGCCTCTCGGCCCTCGCCCCAGCAATGAAGCGCGGTTGCGCAGCGGGAGCGCAGGCCGCGGTTGGGAAATGGGCGGTCCGGGCGCAGGAGGGCGCGGTTACGCAGCGGAGCGCAATTGCGGGAGGATTGACCCTCCAAGACGATTGTTCCTTGCCGAACATATCCATGGCCTGCCACCCGCCATGGCCCCAACGACTTCGTGCCGTGACGCACAATCGCCCCAAGAAGACGCCCCCCATTGACCGACGGGCCATCTTGGCGCAAATTAGGGTCGCCCCTTGGTGTATTGTGCGCCATTGAGACGGAGGCGTCCATGCGTCGTGCACCGAAGACCTCTCTGCCCGTGGTCGGCACCGTGAGCGTGGCCGCACCACGGCTTAAGCGTAGGGCAGGAGGAACTGCACCCCTTGTCTCACCCAGGCGCCGTGGCCACTCGCAACGGCAGTCGGGAAACGCGCATCGAGGAACCATTGAGCATTCCCAGCCTTCGACCACGGGATACGCACGCGACCGCAGGCATCCCGGACATGTCTTGAGGAGGACTTCATGCATCTTACCGTCTTGCACCGCATCATCCTTGTCGCCGCATTGCCGCTCGTCGCCTTTCTCGTGGCCGAGACGCTCACCATCCGTGGTCTGCTCGAAGAACAGGCCATCGTCGAGGAAATGCACGGCAATATCCCGCTCTTTGCCGCCTCCTCGACCCTGGTGGACCGTCTCCAAAAAGAACGCGGCACCACCATACTGTGGATGAGTCAGGCCACGGACCAAGGGAGTCTTGACGCAGCCCGAACCGCCACGGACAATGCCCTGCGCACCGTGGACGGGCTGCTTGCACGCGCTGCAGTGGGCAGCTTTTCCCTGGAGCCCGTGCGTGGGCTGAGCGAGCGGCTGCGCGCGGCGCGAACACGCTTTGCCGCCCCATCTCCTGACCTCGGCCCGGCCATCGTCGAGACCTACACCGCCATGATCACGGATCTCCTCAAGCTTCAGGGGGCCATCGTCAATTCCCGGACCACCAAGGGGCTCGGCAAAGTCCTCGGCGGGCTCATCGTCCTCGAGCACGCCAAGGAGAGCGTAGGGCGGCTGCGAGCCCTCGGCGCCGAGATCCTGGCCCAGGACAAGCCTCTGACCGAGGCGCAATTCATCACCCTGCTCTCCCTCAAGGCCGAGGCAGACGCCGGGCTCACCTCTCCCGCCCTCGTGCTCACCAAGGCGAGCAAGGAAAAGCTGACGAGCTACCGCTCCTCGCCCCATTGGCAGGAAACCAATCAGATCCTCAACCGGATCATCCAGAAGACATCGGAAGGCAGGTTCGGGGTTGTTCCTGCCGATTATTTCCGTAGTATTTCCCAGAAAATCAACGATATGGCCGAGATCATCGCCGCCGAGACGGCTGATGTGCAAGCACGCCTGGTCACGATCAGCGCCGAAGGACAGCGGAGTTTTTGGAGCACCATCGGCTTTGTGGTCGCCATCGCGGTCTTGGCCATCGGCATATCGATCTTTTTTGCCGTCACCATCGTGCGCAGCATGCGCCAGGTCAACCGCGCGCTGTCGGAAATTGCCCAGGGCGAAGGCGATTTGTCCATGCGTCTTGCCGAGGGCAAGGACGAACTGGGGCAGATCGCCCGGGACTTCAACTGCTTTGTGGGCTCCATGGCCAAGCTGGTGCAGGCGGTGCGCGAGGTCTCCCGCCAATTGGACCATACCGCCACCTCCACCAGCGCCCGGGCGCAGCAGATGGACGCCGCCGTGCGCGAGACATCGAATCGCGCCAATACCGTGGCCGTGGCCGCCGAAGAAATGAGCATCAACACGGCTTCCGTGGCGAGGCGCATGCAGGAGGCCAGCCGCAATCTGGAAGGCGTGGCCGCCGCGGCCGAAGAGATGAGCACCACGGTACGGGAGGTGGCCGGCCAGACGACCCAAGCCCGACACATCAGTCAGGAAGCGGCCGGCCAGGTGGCTGAGGTCCAGCGCATCCTCACCGGACTGGTGGCAGCAGCGCAGGAGATCGGCACCGTGAGCGAGGCCATTGCAGGGATCTCCTCGCAGACCAACTTGCTCGCCTTGAACGCCACCATCGAGGCCGCCCGAGCCGGCGAGGCAGGCCGGGGATTCGCGGTAGTGGCCAATGAAATCAAGGAGCTCGCCAACCAGACCGCCCAAGCCACCGGACAGATCCGCCAGCGCATCGACGGGGTGCAGGGGGCGACCACCTCGGTCAACGCCGCGGTGGAACGCTTTGCCCAGGTATTCCATCAAGTGGGAGAGATCGTGGAGCGCATTGCCCTGGTCATCGACGAACAGGCCCAGGCCATGCAGGAGATGGCGGCGAACATCGCCAAGACCCTGGACGGGGTGACTGAGGCCGGAGGATTGGCGGAACAGAACGCAGGTGTTGTGGCAAGCATCACGAGCGAGATCGCCAAGGTCAACGATGCCGGGGCACAAATGGGCGCGGTAAGCCGCGAGACCTTGGCCAGCGCCCAACGCCTGGCCGAGTTGGCGGCGGAGCTGCAGTCCTTGGTGGGCCGGTTCCGCTTGGAGTAAGGCAACCTTCACGCACGCAACGACACGGCTCCGTGGTCCGACGTTGACAGCCCCCACGCCGAGGGATAGGCGGTTGTGAAATTTTTTGCAAAGGAGGGCTCATCGTGAACATCCTGATTTTCGGACCCAATGGCAGCGGCAAAGGCACCCAGGGGTCGCTGGTCAAACAGAAGTACAATCTGGACCACATCGAATCCGGCGCCATCTTCCGCCAGCACATCGGCGGCGGCACGGAACTGGGCAAAAAGGCCAAGGAGTACATCGACCGCGGCGAGCTGGTGCCCGACGACATCACCATCCCCATGGTGCTCGACGTGCTCAAGAAGGCCGGCCCCAACGGCTGGCTGCTGGACGGCTTTCCCCGCTCCATCGTCCAGGCCCAGAAGCTGTGGGAGGCCCTCAAGGCCGACGGCGTGAAGCTCAACTACGTCATCGAGATCCTGCTGCCGCGCGAGGTGGCCAAAAACCGCATCATGGGCCGCCGTCTTTGCAAGAACGATCCCAACCACCCCAACAACATTTTTATCGACGCCATCAAGCCGGTGGACGGCAAGTGCCGGGTGTGCGGCGGTGAGCTCTCGGCCCGCAGTGATGACCAGGACGAAGAGGCCATCAACAAACGTCACGACATCTACTACAACACCGAAACCGGCACCCTGGCCGCCTGCTACTACTTCAAGAACCTGGCCAACGAGGCCGGATTCAAATACATTGAGCTCAACGGCGAAGGCTCCATCACCGAGATCAAGGAAACCCTGCTCGCCCAGCTGAGCTAAGACGTGCCAACGACGCGCGCCTGGAGAGGTCTCCAGGCGCGTTGTTTTCCGCCATGCCGCTTCCCTTGCGCCTCGGGCGCATCGATTATCTCAACGTCTGGCACGTGTTCCAACTGCTCGCCCGGCTGCTGCCGGAAGGCAGGGGCTGCGTCCATCTGCCCGGGCACCCCAGCGAACTCAACCGCGCCCTGCGCGAAGGCCGGCTGGACGTTTCTCCCTCCAGTTCCTTCGAGTACTTGCAAGGGGCGGAACACTACCGCCTGCTCGCCGGCCACGGTATCTGCGCCCGCCACCAGGTGCAAAGCGTGCTCATGCTTTCCCCGACCCCCCTGGAAGAGCTGGGGCGATGGATGGAACACCATCCCGGGCCGGTGCTGGTATCCACAGCCTCAGCCACCTCGTCGGCCTTGCTGCGCATCCTCTGGCACCGGGCATGGCGGCTGCCGGAGCCCCAATGGCAGCCGTGCCCCCCGGGCCACGGACTGGACACAGGCCGGCCGCATCTGGAGATCGGCAACATCGCCCTGGAGCGGTGGCTGAATCCACCGCCGGGCTGGCAGGTCATCGACCTGGCCACGGCCTGGCACCATTTCACTGGGCTGCCCTTTGTTTTTGCGGTGTGGATCGTGCGCGCGGCAAGCATTGCCGAGCACCGCGAAGCCATTACCCAACTCCACGAGGCCCTGACCGCCATCTCCCGCACCCTCCCCCAACGCCTCCCCGAGCTCGCGCCCCTGGCCGCCACCCTGCACGGCATCCCTGCCGAGGCCGTACTCGCCTACTGGCGCACCATGCATTCCGATCTTGGGCCGGAAGAGCAGGCGGCACTCACCTGCTTTGGGGCGTATGCTACCGAGTTCGGTCTGCTTCGTGGCATGCCGACTCTGCGCTGGTTCCCGGAACCATAACCTCGATACAGTCTTCGGGACAGTACTGTGCCGCCTTGCAGGCCACTTCTTGCGGACAGCGACTGCAGATCACCTGCGCCGTACCACCGGCATCAAGGGCGAAGACCTCCGGGGCAAGCTCCACGCAAGCCCCGCATCCCGAACAGCACGGTCCATTGACCGCCACTTCCACGTCCATACATCGCTCCCCTGAAGTGATGCGAGCACACTTGGGTTTGTGCATGGAGCAAAACCGCCCGCACACAATCTTACATACGACCCGCGAGATATCCTTGGAGACGCCGCATACCTTCCGCGATATTTTCCAACGAGTTGGCGTAGGAGAAGCGCAAAAACCCTTCGCCGCCCGGCCCGAAATCAATGCCCGGCGCCACCCCGACGCCCGCGTTCTCCAAGAGGTCGAAGGCAAAGCCCAAGGAGTCGCCGGTCAGGTGCCGGGCATCGGCGAACACGTAAAAGGCGCCGGTGGGCTCCACGGCCACGCCCAACCCCAAGGCCCGGAGCTCTTGGATGAGAAAACGGCGGCGCTGGTCATACACCGCCCGCATGTGCGCCACATCCGCCGCGGTCTGGGTGAGGGCTGCAAGCCCCGCCCATTGGGCGATGGAACTGGTGCAGAGAAAGAAGTTCTGCTGCATGGTGCGCAGCCGCTCCACGAACCGCTTGGGCGCGATGACGTAGCCCAAGCGCCAGCCGGTCATGGCGTAGAGTTTGGAAAACCCGTTGAAGACAAAGCAGTTGTCCGTGAACTCCAGCATGCTGCGCGCCCGACCGGCGTACACGAGCCCCTGGTAGATCTCGTCGGAAAAGATGGGGACTCCCAAACCGGCCAGGCCTTCCAGCACCCGGTCTTCGAGGACCGCGCCCGTAGGATTGGCCGGAGAATTGATGAGCACCCCGGCCACGTCCGGCCCCAGCACCCGGCGCACGGCGTCCACATCGATCTGAAAGCCGTCCTCTGCGCGCACCGGCACAAAAAGTGGAGACGCACCGGCAAAACGCAAGAAATTCGGGTAACAGGCGTAGGACGGGTCGGTCAGCACGACCTTCTGTCCAGGTCGCAAGAGCAGCGAAAATACAAGGAGCATGGCCGGTGAGGTGCCCGGGGTCACCACGATCTGGTCCGGGTCCACGACGACCCCGTACGTAGCGCGGTAATGCTCGGCAATGGCCTCGCGCAGCGGCAAAATCCCCTGGGAGTGGGTATAATGGGTCTCCCCGCGCTCGATGGCTGCAATGGCCGCCCGGCGTACTGCCTCGGGGGTGGGGAAATCAGGCTCCCCGATCTCCAGATGAATGATGCTGCGGCCCATCCGCTCCAATTCGCCGGCCCGCTCGAGCACGTCCATGACCTTGAAGGAGGTGAGCTCCGCGCACCAGGGATTACACTCCATGCCTGCTCCTTGCCGTGTCTGCATCGAAATCGCCCCACCAGCGCGGCCACGGACGACGCCCAGGCCGCGCCCGATCATCATCCCCGCAACGCCGCTACCACCGCACGCATGAAGGCCGGCAGATCCGCCGGGGTGCGGCTGGTGATGAGATTACCATCCTGCACCACCTCCTGATCGATCCAGGTGGCGCCAGCGTGCTCCAAATCGTCCCGAATGGCGAAAAAGGAAGTCACCGTGCGGCCGCGCAGGATCTTGGCCGAAGCAAGCATCCACCCCGCATGGCAGATGGCGGCGATCACCTTGCCCGCGGCGTCCATCTGCCGCACCACGTCCACCATGGCCGGGTGCCGACGCATCATGTCCGGGGCGTAGCCGCCCGGGATGACCAGGCCGACGAACTCCGCGGTCTTGGCCTCGGCCGCCGCCAGGGTGCTCACCGCCGTGGTCCCGGCCTTACCCGTGTATTTGGCCCCAGCCGCTGGGCCCACCACCGCCACCTCGGCCCCGGCTTCCAGCAACCGGTAGTAGGGATAGATGTATTCGTAATCGTTGTACATCTCTTCCACGAAGATCATGACCTTCTTTCCGATGAGTTCCATAAGCCCCTCCATGACACGTTGCCGATGCCAGATTCTCTGCGCCTCTTGAGACGCTGCCCCACATAAAGCCGGCTACGAAAGGCGACACTTGAAGTCTGCATAGCCGAAGCGCCGCACTAATTGCAAGCCGTGGTCTGGATGGAAGGTGTAGATGCTGGGCAGGCCCACGCCGTTGAAGGTGTTGGTCTTCACCATGGAATAATGGGCCATGTCCGTGAACACCAGACGCTGACCCAGCTTTAACGGCGCATCGAAGGAATATTCCCCAGCCACGTCACCGGCAAGGCACGAAAGCCCCCCCAGGCGATAGGTGTACGGTTTTTCGAAAGGCTCCCCCGAGCCCACGATGTGCGGCCGGTAGGGCATCTCCAAGACGTCGGGCATGTGCGCCGGCACCGCGGTGTCGAGGATGGCCATGGGCATATCCGCCTCAATGAGGTCGAGCACGGTGGTCACGAGATAGCCCGCATTGAGGGCCACCGCCTCCCCGGGCTCCAAGTACACCTGCACCCCGTAGCGATCCTGAAAGGAGGAGACGATGCGGCACAGCAACGCCACATCGTAGTCCACGCGGGTGATGTGGTGTCCGCCGCCGAAGTTGACGTACTCCATGCGGGAGAAAAACTCCCCAAAGGCGGCCTCAGCTGCGGCCACGGTGCGCTCGAGGCTGTCGGCGTTCTGCTCGCACAGCGTGTGCCAATGCAGGCCCGACACCCCACCCAAGAGTTCCGGCTGAAAATGCCGCCGCCGCACCCCCAGACGGGAGCCTGGACTGCACGGATCATAGATGGGCACCGTGCCTTCGGAGTGCTCGGGGTTGATGCGGATGCCCAGCCGCACCTGCCGGCCCAGGCGTGCACACTCCGCCTCCACCACAGGCCTAAGCCGCGTGAGCTGGCCAAAGGAGTTGAACACCACATGGTCGGCCGTGGCGCAGAGCGCACGCACATGGGCCTCGGAATAGGCAGCGGCAAAGGCGTGCACCTCGCCGCCGAACTCCTCCCACCCCAGGCGCGCTTCATGGGGAGAGCTGGCGCAGACGCCATCGAGGACCTCCCGCAGCTGGGCAAACACGCTCCACATGGCAAAACCTTTGAGGGCCAGCAAAATCTTGCAGCCAGTACGGGCCTTCACTGCGCCCAAGATCTCCAGATTGCGGGCAAGGAGCCCCGTGTCCACCACGAAACACGGGGTCTCCACTGCCGTCGCATCGAAGCGAAACTGGGTACGGCCGTCCATCACAGTTCCCGCACCACCCAGGGCAGGCCATGTTTGTTGAGCTTTTCCATGAACGGATCCGGGTCCAATTGCTCCATGTTATAGACTCCGGGCGCATGCCATACCCCAGTTACCATAAGCATGGCGCCGATCATGGCCGGCACACCCGTGGTGTAGGAAATAGCCTGAGAGCCCACTTCCTTGTAGGCATCTTCGTGGGAGCAGACGTTGTAGATGTACACGGTGCGTGGTTTACCGTCCTTCACCCCTTTCATGAGGCAACCGATGCAGGTCTTCCCCTTGGTGAGGGGCCCCAGGGAAGCGGGCTCCGGCAGCACTGCCTTGAGGAATTGCAAGGGGACGATCTTCTGGCCCTGAAATTCCACAGGCTCGATGGAGGTCATGCCGATGTTCTGCAGTACCCGCAGGTGGTTCAAATAGTTGTCCGAAAAGGTCATCCAAAACCGCGCCCGTTTGAGGCCGCGCAGGTTCTGGACAAGGGACTCCAGTTCCTCGTGGTACATGAGGTAGCATTTCTTGGGTCCGATGCCGCCTGGAAAATCGAAGGTCATGGACCAGGACAAGGGATCGGTCTCCACCCACTCGCCCCGCTCCCAATAGCGGCCCCGTTGGGTGATCTCGCGGATGTTGATCTCTGGATTGAAATTGGTGGCAAAGGGCTGGCCGTGATCACCGGCGTTGCAGTCGATAATGTCGAGCTCATGGATCTCGTCGAGCAGATGCTTTTGCGCGTAGGCGCAGTACACATTGGTCACCCCCGGATCGAAGCCCGATCCCAAGAGGGCCATGCGGCCTGCCTTGCGATAGCGCTCATCGTAGGCCCATTGCCACTTGTACTCGAACTTGGCCTCATGGGGCGGCTCGTAGTTGGCGGTGTCCAAGTAATCCACCCCGGCCTCGAGGCAGGCGTCCATGAGGGGAAGATCCTGATAGGGCAGGGCCACATTGATGAGCACCTGCGGCTGAAAGCGACGCAGCAGGGCCACAGTCTCCGCCACGTTGTCCGCGTCGAGCCGCTCCACGGCGATGGTGCGGCCGACACGCTCCCGCACCGAGGCGGCAATGGCCTCGCACTTGGATACGGTGCGGCTGGCCAGCATGATTTCCGAAAAGACCTCGGGCACCTGGGCGCATTTGTGCGCCACCACGCTGCCCACACCACCGGCCCCCACAATAAGCACTCGCGACATGGTTACCTCCCTTGGGATGATTCCACAGACTCCACGGCGCAGCCGCCGCGACCTTCATGCAAATAGGTGTAGCCCCTGAGCCCCCGCTCATAGGCACGCATGATGAGAAAACGCTCCTGCGGGCTGATTTTACCTTCGCGTACCCCGGCTTCGGCTACCTTGCGAAAATTCTCTAAAACCTGTTTGGGGTCGAACTCCACGTAGGAGAGCACGTCCGCCACACTGTCGCCTTCCAGCTCTCGAGTGAGGTCATACGTCCCATCTTCATTGATGCGCACACTCACCACATTGGTGTCGCCAAAGAGGTTGTGCAGATCCCCCAATGTTTCCTGATACGCGCCCACCAAAAACGCGCCTAAATAGTAGGGCTCACCACAGGTGAGACTGTGGAGCTCGAGCACCCGCTTCTCCCCGTGGATGTCGATGAAACGGTCCAGCTTACCGTCGCTATCACAGGTGATGTCCGCAAGGATCGCGGTCTCGGTAGGCTCTTCGCTCAAACGATGCACCGGCATGATGGGAAAGAGGTGCCCAATGGCCCAGGCGTCAGGAAGAGACTGGAACACGCTCATGTTGCAGTAGTAGATGCTCGCCAACGCGAGATCAATATCCTTGAGGGCCGAGGGCGGATTCTTCATGCCTGGCAGACGTTCGGCAATGCTGCGAATGACAGCCCAGAAGATGGTATCACTCAAGGCCCGCTGTCGCAGGCTACACTGGCCGAGACGAAAGAGCTGCCGGACTTCGTCGCGGTAGTAGATGGCGTCGTTATAGCATTCCTGAAGATTCTTGAGGGAGAGGGAATTATACACTTCAAGCAAATTGTGGATGGCTTCGGGCGCATCGCTATCGAGCTTCTCCGGCACAGGACGATCTTCAAGGCGGCTGATGTCGAGGACATTGAAGAGCAGCACCGAGTAGTAGGCTACGGTGGCGCGCCCAGATTCGGTGATGATATGAGGATGCGCAACGCCGCGTTCATCTAACGTGGACATCACGGACTCCACGATATCCATGCAGTATTCCTGCAGAGTGTAGTTGCGGCTCGACGGATAGTTGGTGTGCGATCCATCGTAGTCCACGGCAAGGCCGCCACCGAGATCCAAAAATCCCATGGGACAACCTTCGGCCACGAGCTCCGCATACATGCGCGTGGCTTCGCGCACTGCCATACGGATATCGCGGATGTTGGGAATCTGCGAGCCCAGATGAAAATGCAAAAACTGCATACAGTGGAGCATATTCTGCTCCCGCAAAAGATCCACGGCGTCCACCACTTCAGCCGTAGACAGGCCGAAGATGGAAAGATCCCCGGCAGACTCCGCCCAATGCCCGCCGGCTTGGGAAGACACCTTGATGCGCACGCCGATGCGCGGCTCGATGCCCAAGACCCGAGAGCGCTCCAAGATGAGCGGGAGTTCACTTGGCATCTCCAAGACGAGAAAGGACAAAAATCCCATCTTGCAGGCATACAAGGCCAAATCGATGTAGTCTTTGTCTTTGTAGCCGTTGCAGACCAGACAGGCGCGGGGATTGTTGAGAAAGGAAAGTGCCGCGATGAGTTCTGCCTTGCTCCCCACCTCGAAGCCGTGGTTGAAGCGACCGCCCACTTTGGCGATCTCCTCAAGTACCTGCTGCTGCTGGTTGACTTTGACCGGGTACACGCCTCGGAACTCACCGCCGTAACCTAAGGTTGCAATGGCCGCGGCAAAGGATTCGTGGAGCAAGGTAATCTGGGCATCGAGTAAGTTCTCCACCCGCAGGAGCACCGGCAAACCCAGACCGCGCTCCTGCAGACCACCAATGATGTCCATGATGGGCACACAGGTTTCGGAACCTGGAAAGGGCGTAATGCCCAAGAGTCCGTCCGAAGTGACCCGAAAATACCCTCCGCCCCAATTGTCCACGCCATACAGCTCGGCCGAGCGCGCCGCCGTCCATTTTTCCAAACTCCGCGACCGCATGCCCCCTCCTTCACCAAAGAAAAATTGACGCAAGCCCGCGTCTTGCCCCCTGTAGACGGCCCCGGCCTCCCCGTCAATGTTCTCTTGCCAAACCCCAAGAGCGCGGCGTAAAAGACACTTTTTTCAATATTCCGAGGTCTGCATGCCGCCACTCGCGCTCCTGTTTCTTGCCGTAAGCCTCGCCATGGACGCCTTTGCCGTGGCCGTGGCCACGGGCGCCGCCCTCAAGCACCCCGACCGGGGACACTACGTTCGCCTCTGCAGCCACTTTGGCCTCTTCCAGGCCTTCATGCCCGTGGTCGGCTGGATGGGCGGAAGCCTGGCCCGAAAGTTTCTCGCGGCCTACGCCCCGCTTCTCGCCTTTCTCCTCCTGGCAGGCATTGGCTTGCACATGATCTGGGAAAGCTTCCGCCATGCGGCGGACGATGCCTGCAGCGACCCCACCCAAGGCATGCGCCTCATCGCCCTGGCCATTGCCACCAGCATCGACGCCTTGGCCGTAGGTGTGTCCTTGGCCCTGCTTGGGGTCCCCATCCTGGTGCCCTGTGGGGTGATTGGGGTCACCGCGGCACTGCTCACCGCGCTGGGGCTCTTTCTCGGCGCCCAGGTGGGCTGCCGAATCCCCCTTGGGGCATGGGCCGAACGCCTGGGGGGCAGCGTGCTCGTACTCTTGGGTTTCAAGATTTGGTGGATGGGCTAGAGGAGTCTTCGCGGAAAAACCGCACACACCCGCAGGTGCAGCGCAAAGGGGGCTCAAGGGGATACACCGCCCCGCAGGTTTGGCAATAATAGGCCTCCCGCCACGGCCGCGGCTTGGGCCGCACCAGCCACAGCACGAGCAGCAGGGCCACACCGATCGCAGTGAGCCCATCAACGCCCCATACGAGCATGCGGCACACACCCAGCACCACCCCTGCGGCCACAAGCCACCGCATCCCGCCTAACGCCGCCACGGCACCCTCCCAAGCGACAGCCCGACGCCCACCACGGACAGCATAGCCGCCATGCTCAGCACTATGCGCATGCTCGTGACCAAGGCCTGCGGACCTGCAGCGTGCACCGACGCCTCTCCCATGACCAGCCGGAAGACCACGGTAACCCCCGCCATGGATACCGCCATGCCAAAGGTGCGAAACGCACCGGTGAGGCTGGAGGCGATGGAGTAATCCTGCGGCCGCACCGAGCCCAAGATGACCGTCATATTGGGGGAGGAAAACAGGGCAAAACCCACGCCCTGGACCACCAGAATCCCCACCAGCCCTGCCACCGGAAGCGTAGGCACGCCGAAGGCCAAGGCCGCCAGCACTGCCGCGCACACCGCCATGCCCGCCGAGGCCAAAAGCGGCGCCGAGGCGCGGTCCGCAAAACGACCGGCCCACGGAGAGCCCAAGGACTGCACCACCGCCGGGATGATCAAGACAAGCCCGGCCTGCATGGGCGAAAAATGCCAGACAATCTGGGTAAAGAGACTGAGCAGAAACCCCACGCAAAACACACTGGCGTAGTTGATGCCTGTGGCGAGCAGCGAAAAGATCAAGGTGCGGTTACCCATAAGCGCCCGAAGATCCACCAGCGGCCGGGGGACCGTTCGCATGCGGCGCACAAACCACCAGGAAAGGAGCACTGCAGCCACGGTCAATGGGCCTGCCCGGTGGACGTTATCCACCGAGGCCAGAAGCACAAGCCAAGTCCCCACGCTCCCCGCATAGAGCACGACCCCCAGGCCGTCCACGCCCTGCCCGGCCCGGGGCCGCCATTCCCCGTCGATACGCCAGGAAACACCCCAGGCCGCAACCACCAAGGGCACGCTCACAGCAAAGACACTGCGCCACCCCCACGCCTGGACCAAAAAGCCACCAAGAAGCGGTCCCACGGCGATACCGGCATAGATGGAAGCCACGAACCAGCCCATGGCCGCCCCGCGCTGCTCCTGGGGCACCCCTACCGCCAGCATGGACAAGGCCGCGGTGTTGAGGGTCGCCCCAGCCACGGCCTGTACACTGCGCACCGCGATGATCCACTCCAGGCTCGGGCTCACGGCCGAGGCGATGCCTGCAGCCACAAAGACCACAAGCGCCAGGCGGAACATGCGGCGAAAGCCCCAAATGTCCACCACCCGGGCCACGGGCACGAAGGCCATGGCCAAGGACAGGGTATAGGCCCCCTCCACCCAGCCCAAAAGCACCGCCGACCCGCCCAAGTCCTGCTGCATGGCGGGGAGGGCCACGCCCACGGCAGAAATCATGAGCAGCACGGCGAAGTTGGCCAAACAGAGCGGCAGCAGCATCCCCATACCTTCCCCTTGTCCGCAGGCCGCTTCGGCGCAAGCATCCTCAAGTGACGCCGTGGGCCCTCGCCGCGGTCCTGTCTTAGCCGCGCAGGCTGATATTATACTTCTTGAGTTTGTACTGCAAAAGGCTCTTGGAGACGCCCAAAAGCTCCGCGGCCTTCACCTGCACGAAGTCCGAGCGCACAAGGGCGCGCCGGATCAAGGCCGCTTCGATCTTCTCCAGCGTCTCGGAGAGATTGAGTTGCAGGGGCAAGAGATCCACCGCGCTCTTGTACTGCGTCTCTTCGTCGCGCAGCTCCGGCGGCAGGTCCGGCACATCGATGTCCGGACCTGGGGCCAGCACCGCGCACCGCTCGATGACGTTCTCCAATTGGCGCACATTGCCCGGCCAGTCGAAGGCGGACAGGTAATCCATAGCCTGGGGGGTAAACCCGCGCAGATCCTGGCGGGCATTGGCTTCGGCAAAACGGCGCAGAAAATGGGTGGCCAAGAGCGGAATGTCCTCACGGCGCTCGCGCAGGGGCGGCACGTGGATATTGATGACGTTGAGACGATAGAACAGGTCCTCCCGAAAGCGGCCGGCGGCCACTTCCGCGGTGAGGTCCTTGTTGGTGGCGGTGATGAGCCGGAAGTCCACGGCAATGGGCTCGGCGCCCCCCACCCGCTCCACCACCCGTTCCTGAAGCACCCGCAAGAGCTTCACCTGAGTCTCGGCGCTGATCTCGCCGATTTCATCGAGGAAAAGCGTGCCGCCCTGGGCCAGTTCGAACCGGCCGCGGCGCATGGCCACGGCCCCGGTAAACGAACCTTTTTCGTGGCCAAAGAGCTCGCTCTCCAGGACCCCGGGGTTGAGGGAGGCGCAGTTCACGGACACAAACGGCATGTCCCGCCGGTCGGAGCCCAAATGGATGGCCCGGGCCACCAGCTCCTTGCCGGTACCCGACTCCCCGGTGATGAGCACCGTGCTGCGGGACGGGGCCACCCTGGCGGCCAGGGCGAGCACCTCGCGGATGGCCCGGGATTGCCCCACGATGGCCCCTTCGCCAAAGCGCTGGGCCAGGTGCTCCTGGAGCAGGCGGTTGTGGCGCTGGGCCTGGGCCAGCTGCATGGCCCGACGCACGGAGCGCAAGATCTCGTCATTGGCAAAGGGCTTGGTGATGTAGTCAAAGGCCCCGGCCTTCATGGCCTCCACGGCATGGTCGATGCTGCCGAAGGCGGTCATGATGAGCACCGGGATGTGGGGAAAACGGTGGCGCACCGTCTCCAGGACTTCCTGGCCGCTCATGCCAGGCATCTTCATGTCCGTGATGACCACGTCCACCTCGGACTCATCGAGAAAGGCCACGGCCAGGACAGGATCGGCCAAGGCGGTCACCTGATAGCCTTCTTCCTCGAGGATGGCCTGCAGCACCAAAAGATAATTGCGTTCGTCGTCGATGACGAGGATGTGATTGGCCACAGCGTTCTCCGCGATGGTTACCATTGCCAGGGGACAACCCCCAGGGCCAGATCCCAGGGGTCACGCTCCGGTACGCGCAAGGACATGAGGCGCGCCACGCGCTCTTCGGTGGACGGGTGGGTGCGCAGCCACGAGGGCTCCGGGGTGGAGCGGCGTGGGAAAACGATCCGACGCCAGCCGCGCTGCGCCTGCTCGAGCTTCACCAGGGCCGAGGCCAGGGCTTCGGGCCGGCCCATGAGCATGGCGGCCGTGAGGTCTGCATCGAACTCCCGGGTGCGCGAAAGCCCCAGCTGGGCAAGGAGGCTCACCTGCGGGGCAAGGGCAATGAGGAGAAGCGCCCCCCACGGCCCATCCGCCCCCGAAAGCCAGTACGGCAAGGCGAGCACCAAGGTCATCCAGCCCATCCATCCGAGCACTGCGGTCAGGCGCGAGATGCCGTCCGCCAGGCCCATGACGAACAGATCCCCGTGGGCCACGTGGGCGGTTTCATGGGCCAAGACCGCGATGCATTCCTCCTCGCTCAGGGTGTCCACGAGCCCCTGGGTGACCACCACCGCCGCATCCTGGCGGCTGCCGATGGCAAAGGCGTTGGCCACGGCAGCAGGGATCCACCAGAGGGCGGGGACTGCGGCAAGCCCGGCGCGCTGCGCCAAGGTGCGCAGCACGGCGTACATGCGCGGCGCTGCGGCCACGGACACCGGACGGGCGCCCATGAGGCGCAGCTGCCAGCGCCAGGCGCGGCCGCCGCCCAGAAGCACGGCAAACCCCAACCAGAAGACCATGAGCCACAGCCCCTGCGCCCCCCACATCAAGTAGCCCACGAGGCTCGCATGGACCGCCATGAAGGCAAGGAGCAGCACGGACTGCAGCAGGTTGCGCAGGCGGTGGCGCTGCAGGGCCCGAGCGTCGAGGCCAAGACGGATCATGACCGGGCTGCCCGCTCGCCGGCTTCACGGATGCGCTGCACCACGTAGTCCACGGCATCCGCATCGGCCTCGTCGAGGTCGAAACACCGGGCGTCCTCGCCCAAGAGGCCCTTGGGCACGAAGTCACCGCGCTCTTCCGGGTCGCTCACCAGGTCGTCGTAAAAACACACCGACAACCAGCGATTTTCCGGGTCATCGTCGATGATGTCCACCATGACGAAAAGCTCCCGCCCCTGTTGATGGGGATGGCCGCCGCGCAGGGAAATGCTCACCCCTGGGCGCAGTTTGGTGGAAAGCACTACCCCGGGCACTGCGGCAAGCGCCTCCCGTAAAATGCCAAAGGCCTCCTTGGCCGCACAGTCCTCCCAGGACTCCACGAATTGTTCGAGCGTCTCCATCGTCAGTATTCCTCCGGTACACTTCCGCAGCCGCTACGGCGTTTCCTCCAGCACCCGCCCCTGGGTGACAAAAGAAATCCCCTGAGACGAACGGGTGCCGATCATGACGGCCTCCACCACCGGCGGCGCCGCTGGCCGCTCGGCCTGCCAGCGCACCACGCACGACGCCCCGCTGCCCCCCGCGGCATCCGACTCCGGGATGACCACACGCAAGGAGGCCAACGGCGCAATGACGCGAGGCTCGGCCACCAGGCGCCGCAGCAGGCGACCGTCGCTGTCGTAATAGTCTATAGAGACCACGGTAATGGAAATGGCGCGGTCCACATTGCGCACCGCCACCGTGGCCGCCAAAAGAAAAGGCCGCTCCCGGTCGCCGTGGTACACGTGGGAATAGACCGGCACATACACCGTCTGTTCGCGCACCGGACCAGCCCAGGCGGCTTGGGCCGCCAGCACCACCCCCAGCACCCAGAGCACACGCAGCATGGCGCACCTCCGTATCACTCCGAAGCGTCCCCCATGCGCGGCAAGAGCTCCTTGGGCGGCGTGGATTCGTAGCGCAGGGTATGGGCAAGGGGCGTCATCACCGCCAGGGCCTCCTCCAGAGGGACGCCCTGCTCCACCAGGCGCTCTATGCGCGCCCGCTCCCGCCACATATCCCCCAAGGGATCGTGCTCCCGGCGCTTGAGGCTCCCGGTGACCTTTTCCCAGTCATACGGATCTGCATCGTCCTTGGCCACAATCTCCCAGTATTCGCCAGGCTTGCGCTCCTTCCCCGGCCGCTGGCTGGCGGCTTCGTCAAGGATCTGCGCAAAACGCGGCACGTCTTCCGGCCAGAGGGAAATCACCGCCTCCGGCTGCTTGATGGGATCGTTCTCGCGACACCGGTACACCAAAAAAGGAAGCATTGAGGATCTCCTTCAACAAATCAGAATGAAATCACCGTATATCCACGTTCCATGTAGGCGGCCATGGAGGGGTGACCTTGCATCTCACCGATAAGAGGCACGTTTGCCGCCTCGATAGCGCCGTCCACGCCCAACTTCTTCGAACACGCCCGGCATGCACCGTCCAGAAGTCCCGCGCGGTGCACCTGCACAAAGAGCGCATGGAGCGGATGCTCCAGTGCCACCACCTCCGGCACCAGGGTTACCGCCTTACCTTCCAAGACTACGGACACCGCATGGCCCCTCCCATGCATATCCAAGGCGTTGAGCAGCACGTGGATGAAACACATGGGGTCCCCATTGAACACAAAAAGCACCGTACGCATATCCATCTCCTTATCGCCGCACCAAAAGGACGCCCACCAGCACCAGAATCCCCCCCAGCACCCGCGACCAGGAAAGGGGCACCCGCGGCACCCCCATCCAGCCGTAGTGATCCATCACTACAGCGGTGAGCAGCTGGCCAGCCACCACCAGCACCATCACCGGGAACACCCCCAAGCGGGGGACAGCCACCAAGGTGGCGGTGACAAAAAGCGCCCCCAAGGGCCCGGCCCACAGCACCACGGGCGGCAGCGCGGCCACGGCCTTTGCCGAAGGCAGCCCGGAAAAGGCCAGGGCCAAGACCAAAAGCACCCCGGTGCCGCCGGCAAAGGAGAGAAACGCCGCCCACCACGGACTCTCCAAGGCGTGGGCTGCCCAGGCGTTGAGCACCGGCTGTACCGGCATGAGGCAGCCCGCCACCATCACCACCGCCCATACCCACAGTTCCATGTATCCTCCCGGGCCGTTGCCAGTCCAAAAATCCCTCGCTAGACGAACGCTTATCCCAACATTATGGAGATCCGTATGCTCGATATCCTCCGCCAGCGACGCAGCATCCGCGCCTATACCGAAGCTCCCGTGGACGACGCCACCCTGGACGCCCTCAAAGAGGCAGTACTCCGGGCCCCATCCTCCCGGGGGCTCAATCCCTGGGCCTTCGTCTTTGTCACGGACCGGACCTTGCTCAAAAAACTGGCTACCTGCAAGCCGCACGGCGCCGAGTTTCTGGCCCAGGCGCCCCTCGGCGTGGTGATCTGGGCAGATCCCGAGCGCGCTGACACCTGGATCGAGGACTGCTCCATCGCCGCCATCATCCTCCAGCTCGCGGCCGAAAGCCTGGGCCTGGGGAGTTGCTGGGTGCAGGTGCGGCTGCGGCAGCACGCTGCAGGCGGTAGCGCCGAAGACTTCGTCCGGGATGTCGTAGGCCTTCCGGGAAACGTCCGGGTGCTGTGCATCATCGCCATCGGCCATCCGGAGCGCCGCAAACGCGGCCACGCCCGGGAAAGCCTCCCCTGGGACAAGATCCGCCACATCCCTGCGCCATGACTGCATCCGTCTGCCACCGATCGAAAACCCTCTCCTGGGAAGAGCTCCGCTTTTGCCCGGGCTGCGGCGCTCCCTACCCCCTGCCCCTGGTAAGCCCTCGGGTATGCGGGACGTGCGGCCGCGCCCTGTACCCTGACCCCAAGCTCGTGGCCTGCGCGGTGCTCCAAGTGGAAGCGGGCATCGTGCTCGTGCGCCGTGCCTTCAAGGACCACGGCTGGATGCTGCCCGGCGGCCACGTGAATCAAGGCGAGAGAGTGGAAGGTGCACTGCTTCGGGAAATCGCCGAAGAAACCGGACTTGCGGCCGCCATCACCGGCCTGGTGGGCGTCTTTTCCCATCCGGGCGAGACCATGGTGGTGGTGGCCTACACCGCCCAGGCTCACGGTACCCCCAAGCCCCAGGGGGAGACTCGAAGCGCCGCGGTCTTCGCCCCCTCGGCAATCCCCTGGCAGGAGCTCGCCTTCCGCGCCACGGCCATGGCCCTGGCCGCTGCCCTAGGCTTGCCAAGGCCGCCGGCCCTCCCTATGCCCGCCGCTTCGCCGACTCTTTCCGTCTCCAAGGAGCACGTATGAATACCACCACACCGCCATCCCATTTCCTGCGTGAGCACATCGCCGAAGACCTGGCCCGCGGCGCCGTCCGCGAAGTGGTCACCCGCTTTCCCCCGGAGCCCAACGGGTTTCTCCACATCGGCCACGCCAAGTCCATCTGCATCAACTTCGGCCTGGCCCGGGAATTCGGCGGCCGCTGCCATCTGCGCTTCGACGACACCAACCCGGAAAAAGAAGACCCGGCCTTCGTCGCCGCCATCAAGGAGGACGTACGCTGGCTGGGGTTCGACTGGGGACCGCATCTCTACCACGCCTCGGACTACTTCGAACGCCTCTACCAATTCGCCGTGGAGCTCATCCACAAAGGCAAGGCCTACGTGTGCCATCTCTCCGCCGACGACCTGCGCGCCACCCGCGGCACCCTCACCGAACCGGGCGTCGAAAGCCCCTACCGCAACCGCTCCGTGGCCGAAAATCTGGATCTCTTCGCCCGCATGCGCGCCGGCGAGTTCGCCGAAGGGGAATGCACCCTGCGCGCCAAGATCGACATGGCCTCGCCCAACATCAACCTGCGCGATCCGGTCATCTACCGCATCCTCAAACGGCCGCACCAGAATACCGGCGATGCCTGGTGCATCTACCCCACCTACGATTTCGCCCACGGTCTCTCCGACGCCCTAGAAGGCATCACCCACTCCATCTGCACCCTGGAATTCGCCGACCACAAGCCGCTCTACGATTGGTTTTTGGAGCAGCTCGACGTCCCCTGCCACCCGCAGCAGATCGAGTTCAACCGCCTCAACCTCACCTTCACGGTCACCAGCAAGCGTAAGCTCAAGACCTTGGTGGAGCGCGGCATCGTGGACGGCTGGGACGACCCGCGCATGCCCACCCTCTCGGGCCTCCGACGCCGGGGCGTGCCGCCGGCGGCCATCCATCAGTTTGTCGAGCGCGTGGGGGTGAGCCGCTCCGAGAGCTGCGTGGACATGGCCCTGCTGGAGAGCTGCATCCGCGAGGAGCTCGACCGCACCGCGCCGCGGGCCATGGCGGTGCTGCGGCCTGTACGCCTCGTCATCACCTCGTATGCGGAAGAGGCCGAAGAATTCTTCACCCTGGCCAACCATCCCAAGGATCCATCCCTGGGCAGCCGCCAGGTCCCTTTCTGCCGGGAACTGTGGATCGAGGCCGACGACTTCGCCCTTGCGCCGCCCAAGGGCTTCCGGCGGCTCACCATCGGGGCGGAGGTGCGCCTGCGCGGGGCCTATCTCGTCACCTGCACCGGGGTGGAACAGGACGCACACGGCGCCGTGACCACGGTCTTCTGCACCCACGATCCAGAGAGCCGCGGCGGCAACGCCCCGGACGGCCGCAAGGTCCAGGGGACCATCCACTGGGTGTCGGCCCGCCACGCCGTGCCCCTCACGGCCCGGCTCTACGACCGCCTGTTCACCACCGAGCACCCCGGCGCCGATGGAGACTTCCTTGCGGACGTCAACGCCGATTCCCTGACCATCTGCCAGGGATGGGGAGAGCCGATGCTCGCCGCCTGCCCGGCCGAGGCCCGATTCCAACTGGAACGACTGGGATATTTCTGCGCGGACCGTTTCGACCACACCCCAGCGCAGCCCGTGTTCAACCGCATCGTGGGGCTGCGCGACTCCTGGAGCAAGGAGGCCTCCCGCCGCCCATGATTCTCTACCAGGCCCCGGAGCCCTCTCCCCCGGTCCCTTGCCCGTACCTCCCGGACCGCCGCCTCACCTACGAGCACTTCTTCGCCGGTGAAGTGCGGCCCGAGGAGCTCGACTGGCTCCTCACCCAGGGATGGCGCAAGTTCGGGGCCTATTATTTCCGCCCCGCCTGCCAGGGGTGCCGCGCCTGCCAGCCCGTGCGCGTCCCGGTGCACCACTTCCAGCCGAGCAAAAGCCAACGCCGCGTGCTGCGCCTGGGGCACCAAGTGACCATGCGCCTAGACCCCCTCCACTACCGGCCGGAGTTTTTCGAACTCTACGCCCGCCACAGCCTTGCGCGCTTTGGGCAGAGCGCCGATGCCGAGGACTTTCTCGTGCACCTGCACAGCCCCTCCTGTCCGTCCATGCTCGCGCTCTATCACCTCGGCGAGCGTCTGGTAGGGGTGAGCTATCTCGACATCGGCGAAGAGAGCCTAAGCTCCGTGTACTTCGTCTTCGACCCCGACTATGCGGCGCTGAGCCTGGGGAACCTCAGCATCCTGCGGGAGATCGACCTGGCCCGGAACCTCGGTCTTGCCTTCTACTACCTGGGCTTCGTGGTGCCAGGATGTGCACGCATGGCCTACAAGGAACGCTTCCGGCCCCAGGAGCGCTACTCGTGGGAACACAAGGCATGGGAAAGGACGGGACGTCCGCGTGGAGCATAGGTATCCCCAAAAACATCACGATCGGTAGACAATCACCCGGACAATGCGCAAAGAAGCATGCGTGTCCCTGGTGGGGAATACCGCGCATAAGGAGTCATTATGCCCCAGCCTATCTATCTCGACCACAATGCCACCACCCCCCTCCACCCGGAGGTCAAACGGGTGATGGTGGAGATGCTGGATGTCTTTGGGAACCCATCGAGTCTCCACGCCTTCGGCCGTGAGGCCCGTGCCCGCGTGGAGGCCGCCCGCGCCCAGGTAGCGGCCCTGGTGCACGCCGACCCTGCGGAAGTGGTGTTCACCGGCAGCGGCTCGGAAGCCAACAACACCGTACTCTCACTGGTGCGCTGCACCAAGACCGCCTGCCGCTGCGATCTGGGCACGCGCAAAGGGCTGGTGACCACGGCCATCGAGCACCCGTGCGTCCTGGAGACGGCCAAATACCTGCGCCGTCTGGGGCACCCGGTCACCATCCTCGGGGTGGACCGCTCCGGCCGCATCGACTTGGACGAGCTGCGTGCCGCCATCACCCCGGAAGTGGGGCTCGTGTCCATCATGACCGCCAACAACGAGACCGGCACCATCCAGGACATCCCGGAAGCTGCGCGCATCGCCCATGAGGCCGGCGCCCTGTTCCACACCGACGCCGTACAGGCCGCCGGCAAGATCCCCGTGGATGTGCGCGCCTGGGACGTGGATTTCCTCACGCTCTCCGCCCACAAGATCTACGGCCCCAAGGGCGTGGGCGCCTTGGTGGCGCGCCGCGGCACGCCCCTGTGCCCGCTCATCTTAGGCGGCCACCAAGAGGCCGGCCGGCGTGCGGGCACAGAAAACACCATCGGTATTGCGGCCATGGGCGAGGCGGCGCGCATGCGCCTGGCGGAAATGGACACCGAGGCCCCCCGCCTTGCGGCCCTGCGGGACCGCCTGCGCCAGGGCATCGAAGGTACCATCCCAGATGTCACCTTCAATGGCCATCCCGAGCACACCCTGCCGAGCACCCTCAACGTCTCCTTCATGGGGGTGGAAGGCGAGGCCATCCTCCTCTATCTGGACGCCGTGGGCATCGCGGTCTCCACCGGTTCGGCCTGTGCGTCCGGATCCCTGGATCCTTCCCATGTGATCATGGCCCTGGGCGTACCCGTGGAGTACGCCCACGGTTCCATCCGCATTTCCCTTGGTCGGGAGACCACGGAAGAGCACATCGACACCATGCTGCGGGAACTGCCCCCCATCATCGCCAACCTGCGCGCCATCTCCAGCGCCTACCGGAGGAAGTCATGACCCAGTGGGTATATTCCGACACCGTCCGCGACCATTTTCTCAATCCCCGCAACGTGCTGCGCGACGAAAACCCCGAGGATTTCGACGCCGTAGGCCGCACCGGTAACGTCAAGTGCGGCGATGAGATGGTCGTGTACCTCAAGGTGGATCCCGAGACCCTCACCATCACGGACTGCAAATGGCAGACCTACGGCTGCGCCAGCGCCATCGCCAGCACCTCCATGCTCTCGGAAATGGTGCGCGGCATGACCCTGGACGCCGCCGCCCGCATCACCTCCAAAGACATCCTTGCTGCCCTGGGAGGGCTTCCGGACAATAAAGTCCATTGCTCGGTGCTGGGCGACAAGGCCCTGCGCGCCGCCATTGACGACTACTACCGCCGTCATGGTATGGAAGACCGCATCCAGGCTTTGGGGCCGCGCGTAGTCTGCCACTGCCTGAACGTCACCGAAGAGGATATCGAGCACGCAGTCCTCGAAGGCGCGCGCAGTTTCGAAGAGTTGCAAGAACGCACCAAGATTGGCACCGGGTGCGGAGAATGCCAGGAGGAGGCACAGCGGGTGCTCTCCTCCTTCATCGAAAAGCACTTCGGGCTCTAAGGCGGATCTCTGTGGGGGGTGGAGCGAGGTTCGCCGGACGCAGTCCTGCGCTCCACCCAAGACCTCTAGCAACAGGGGGATGTATGCGGATCTTTGCCGTGGGCGCGACGGGATTTGTAGGGCGCACCTTGGTGCCGGTGCTGGCCGACGCCGGCCATGAAGTCACGGTGCTCGTACGCACCAAGTCCCCCTTTGCCCCGCATCCGCGCATCCAGACCATATCCGGCGACCCCATGCTCCCCGGCCCCTGGCAAGCGGCCGCCGCAAGCCACGACGCGGTCGTCAACCTGGCCGGGGCCCCCATCGCCACCCGCTGGGACAGCGCCACCAAGGAACGCATCCGCCTCTCGCGGGTGCGCACCACGGAAATGGTGGTGGAGGCCCTGCGCGCTGCGCCGCCCAAGGTCTTTGTCTGCGCCAACGCGGTGGGCTATTTCGGCGATCAGGGCGACACCCCACTGGGAGACGACGCCCCGGCGGGCACCGGTTTTCTCGCCGAGGTGGCCCAGGCCTGGCAGGAGGCCGCCCTGACCGCCCAAGCCTGCGGCCACCGAGTGATCATCCCCCGCTTCGGGGTGGTGCTGGGTCCTGGCGGCGGGGCCCTGAAGGCCATGCTGCCGGTCTTCCGCCTGGGGCTTGGAGGCCGGCTCGGCTCCGGACGGCAGTGGTTTCCGTGGATCCACATCGAAGACGTCGCCCACGGCATCCGTTTCGTCCTGGAGCACGACGATCTCTCTGGGCCCATCAACTTCGTGGCCCCAGAGACCATCACCAACGCCGAATTCACCCGCGCCCTGGCCGCGGCCCTGAACCGGCCTGCGGTGTTTGCCGTGCCCGCATGGGTGCTCCACCTCGTCTTGGGGGAGGCGGCAAGCATGCTCCTCACCAGTCAGCGCTGCGAACCCCGGCGCCTCCAGGCGGCAGGGTTTTCCTTCGCCTACCCGGATATCGCCACTGCCCTGCGCCATGCGGTCCGCATGCCCAAGTACTCCCATCCAACCCGTGCCTAAGGAGAAAGCCCCCATGCCCATCGACACCACCATCCCTTCCCTTGGCCCGTGCAAAGTGGACAGTCCGCTGCCCTATTGCCATTTTGTGGACGACAGCGACCGGGTTCGCATCTACCTGTCTAGGGAGATCATCGACGATGCCACGGAAGAAGTGCTCTGCGAGTTTGAGGCCGCCGGGCCGCGGCAGAAGATCTATTTCGACCCGCCCAAGACCAAGTGCGCCATCGTTACCTGCGGCGGGCTGTGTCCGGGCATCAACGACGTCATCCGCGCCATCGTCATGAGCGCCCACCACAACTACAAGGTCTCCAGCGTACTGGGCATCCGCTACGGGCTGCAGGGTTTCATCCCCAAGTACCACCACGACCTCATGGAACTCACCCCGGACAGTGTCAGTGAAATCCACGAATTCGGCGGTACCATCCTGGCTTCGTCCCGGGGACACCAACCGCCCGAGGAGATCGTGGACGCCCTGGAGCGTATGAACGTCTCGGTGCTCTTCATGATCGGTGGCGACGGCACCATGAAGGCCGCCCGAGGAGTCACCGAGGAGGTAGCCAAGCGGAACCTCAAGATCGCGGTGGTGGGCATTCCCAAGACCATCGACAACGACATCAACTTCGTCACCAAGTCCTTCGGCTTCGACACCGCCGTGGACAAGGCCACCGAGGCCATCCGCTGCGCCCATGTGGAGGCCATAGGCGCGCCCAACGGCATCGGCATGGTCAAGCTCATGGGCCGCGAATCCGGGTTCATCGCCGCGCAGGCCAGCCTGGCCCTCAAGGAGGTCAACTTCGTGCTCGTGCCCGAGGCCCCCTTTGCCCTGCACGGCCCCAACGGCCTGCTCACCCTGCTCCACGAGCGCTTGAAGCGCCGGGGGCACGCGGTCATCGTGGTGGCCGAAGGCGCCGGCCAGGACCTCTGCCAGACCGACGGCCGCAAGGATGCCTCCGGCAACCCCATCCTCGGCGACATCTGCGCCCTGCTGCGCCAGGAGATCAAAACCTACTTCGACTCCTTGGGGTTCCCGTATACCCTCAAGTACATCGACCCCAGCTACATCATCCGCTCGGTGCCGGCCAACTCCAACGATCGCATCTACTGCGGGTTCCTCGGCCAGCACGCCGTGCATGCGGCCATGGCGGGAAAGACCGGCATGGTGGTCTCCAAACTCCAGGAGCGCTACCTCTACCTGCCGCTGCATCTGGTGACCGCCAAGCGCCGGAAACTGGACATCACCTCCAACTACTGGCGCTCGGTGCTGGAAACCACCGGACAACCCCTCGACATGTTTACCTGCAATCCCTAAAGGACGCCCATGCGTACAGCGATCATCCTCCTGGTGGTGGCCTGCGGTCTTGGGGCGGCATGGTGGTGGACCCAGCGGCCGCAAACCCCGCCGCCAGCGCCCATCACGGAAGTGGCACCGCAACGCTGGCGCGTGGGCAATGCCTCCGAGGCCGTGGTCCCCGCCAACGCCACCACCGCTTCCAATGCAACGGCCGCCAACGTCACTGCGGAAAACGCCTCCGCCAACGCCACCAACACCACGCTGGCCGTGGCGGACGACCCCATGCTGCCCCGCTCCCTGGTGCGTACCCTGGCCCAGGCCATGGCAGACCGCTACCAGCCAGGGCGCACCACCCAAAACCTCGCCGGTACTGGCCGCTTGGACCTGCGCATCCAATCCCTGGGGATACGCCTGGCGGACCTGCCCGACGTGACGGTGGAGAAAAACGACATCCTCCAGGCGCGCCAGGCGGTCATCGCCTACGCCCTGCGGCCTGAGGTGCTGGGGGCACTGGAGCAGGCCTACCTTCCGGTGTTTGTCAGCGCCCTCAAGGAGGCGTTGGCCGGCAGCACGCGGACATTTCTCGTGGACGGCGCAGAACGGGTGGCCCCCCTTTCCGCGACCCAGCGCGCCGAGGCCATGGTGTTGGTGGCGCGCGAACTGCGCAACCTCGCCCAGGCCATCGCCTCGCTGGCCCAAGATCAAAGTCATCTACCCCTGGTGGCCGCCTGGCACACGCAGCAGCAGGCGGTGACCACGGCGCAGATGCAGGTATGGAACGTCCAGGTGCAGGGAAACATGCCTGCCTTGGCCAGCGCCACTCAGGCCGTGGACAATGCCTTGCGCCAGGCGGCCCAAGCCCGGCAGCGCCTGGTGGAAAACCTCAAGCGTCTGCCGCTCAGTGAAGACAACGCCCTGTACCTGGCGGCCTGGAGCGCCCGCCGCGCCCGGCACGGCATGGAGCTCCCGGCCCTCTTGCCTTTGGCCGAGGCCCTGCGCCGCGCCGCAGATGCCGTGGAAAGCGCGGCCAACCCCCAATAGCATCACACGTTCCTGAGGAATTCATGTCCTGGACCATTCCCAGTGTCGATCCCATCGACCCGCACCAGATCACCCTCGCCCAGCAGCACCTCGATAACCTCACCAAACCCCAAGGCAGCCTCGGCCGCCTGGAGACCCTGGCCGCCCGGCTGGCGGCCATCCACGGTGGTACGCCCAAGGTGGACCCGGCGCGCATCTATACCTGCGCCGGTGACCACGGCGTCGCCGCCCACGGCGTAAGCCTCTTTCCCCAGGCCGTGACCCGGCAGATGGTACACAATTTCCTTGCTGGCGGGGCGGCCATCAACGTGCTCACCCGTGAAGCGAACGTGGATTTGCGGGTGGTGGACGCAGGCTGCGCCGGAGGTCCCTTTCCCGAACATCCGCACCTCATCCAGTGCAAGGTGGCGTCGGGGACTGCAGACTTCACCCAAGGCCCGGCCATGACCCGCGCCCAATGCGAAAAGGCCCTGGAAAACGGCCTGGAACTGGCCAAGATCGCGCATGCCGAGGGTTTTGTCACCGTGGGCACGGGCGAGATGGGCATCGGCAACACCACCCCGGCCACGGCCCTGTACTGCGCCTATCTCGGTCTTGCCCCCGAAGCCATCACCGGACCGGGGACCGGGCTTTCCCCCCAGCGCGTGCAGCACAAAATGGCGGTGATCGCCGCAGGCCTTGCCCGCCACCGGGAAGTCGTCGCCGGCGGAGACCCTGTGGCCATTCTCGCCGCCTTGGGCGGTCTGGAGATCGCCACCCTCACCGGACTCATCCTCGGCGCCGCCAGCCGGCGGATGAACGTGGTCGTGGACGGATTCATCGCCACCGCGGCCTTTGTGGCGGCCCGGGCCATGGCCCCGACGGTACAAGACTACGCCTTCTTCGCCCATGCCTCGGCAGAGCCGGGACACCGCGCCGTGCTCGCAGCCGTGGGGGACCAGGGGCTCATCCAGCTCGGTCTGCGCCTCGGCGAAGGTACGGGCGCGGCCATGGCCGTCTTTATCCTGCGCTGCGCCGCAGCCATCTTCACGGACATGGCGACCTTTGCGAGCGCTGGCGTTGCCCGCGCCACGGATGAGCACCAGGACGGCCGAGGCTGACCACTCTTGACGATGCCTGCAGCCAAGGCATGACTAGTATGCTCTGCGCCATGCGGGACAACCACAGCGCTCGGACGGATATGCGGTGCGCACCGCCAAGGCAGCACCCAACCTCTACCCCGAGGAGCACGATCATGACCTACCGAATCCACCCCATTGTCATGGGCACCAAAGTCTTCGACAAAGGCATGATGACCTACCAGCACGACTATGGGACGCCCTACACCATCCCCATCTACTGCTGGTATCTCGAAGGAGGTGACCGCACCACCCTCGTGGATACCGGGGAGATGCATCCCATCATTTCCGATGATCGCATGCAGGCCATCGGAGGTCCAATTCATACCTTCGAGTCTGGACTCGCGCTCTATGGTCTCAAACCGGAAGACATCGATATTGTCTTGCACACGCATCTGCACAACGATCATTGTGAAAATGATAGTAAATGCATCAATGCGACATTTTACGTGCATGCTCATGAGTTGGAACGCATCCACAATCCACATCCACTGGATTTCCGCTACCTGGAAGACTACATCGAAGAGGTGGAAGCCAACGGCCAAATCGTTGCGTTGACCGAAGATACGGAAATTGTGCCGGGCATCACCATGATCCATACTCCGGCCCACACTCAAGGGGGGATGTCCATTCGGGTGGAGACCCCGCACGGCAGCGCCTTGATCTGCGGCTTCTGCACCATCCTCGAAAATCTCTACCCACCGGCGCCCGTCCGCGCCATGGAGATGGAAGTCATCCCCCCAGGCACCCACGTCCACGTGGAAGAGGCCTATGCCACCTTGGTGCGGGCCAAGACCTTGGCCGATCACATCCTGCCGCTGCACGAGCCCCGTTTCGCCGCGCTGGCCGAAGTGCCGGCGTAGCCGCCCCCCAGCCCTTGTCCTCACCCAAGGCGTCCTCTTCCGGGCGCCTTTTTTTGGTTCTTGACCCTTAAATGAACAATAGTTAACTTGCGTACCCATGCGACAGCCCACAGTCATCCGGCGAGACCAGATTGCGGAAGCCGCCCTCACCCTAGTGGCGGAACAGGGCATCACGGGATTCACCACCCGTAACGTGGCGCAGGCCATCGGGATTACCGCTCCGGCCCTGTACCGGCACTTTCCCGGCGGCATGACGGACATCCTGGACAGCATCCTTGATCTTTTGGACGCCATCAAGACCGAGGGCATCCGGCAGGCCCAGGAGGCCAGCGGCACGACCCTCCATCGACTGCGCCGATGCTTTAACGTCCACCTGGCAGCGATCCAGCGCTACCGAGCCCTCCCTATCCTCATTCTTTCCGATTCCATGTGGAGGAACGATTCCCATTTCCGCCACCGTCTCATGGCCAGTCATGCCCGACAGGAAGCCGCCCTCTGCGCCATCATCCAACGCGGCCAGGAGCTTGACGAAATCCGGAACGACATCCCTGCCCAGCACATCTTCATCCAGTTTTTGGGGCAAATCCTTTCCATTGCCGTGCTCTCCAGCCGCATGCCCGCCCCGGACTTCGATCCCGTCGCCCAGGCCGAATCCAGCTGGCGCCTTTTCGTCCGTTCTGTCTGCCCATAACTCATAAACAAATGTTTACTTCATAAGGAAGCATCATGAACGCTCGCCGCAGCCTTGCCGTTGTGCTTGTGATCAGCGCCGTCATCGGATTCGTTATTTTCTGGAAGTCTGGGAACCAAGCGCCCAGTGCCAGCGCAGCCTCCAGCCCGCCGCCTGAAGTGGCCGTCGTTGTGCTCCGCGAGCAGGAAGTCCGTCTCACCGCAGAACTTCCCGGCCGCGCCACGGCCTATGCAGTGGCGGAAATCCGACCCCAAGTCACTGGAATCATTCAGAAACGACTATTCGCCGAAGGCACTGAGGTGCGCGCGGGCCAGCCCCTCTACCAGATCGATCCAGCCAGCTACCGTGTGGCCGTTGCAAGCGCCGCAGCAGCCCTAGCCAAAGCCAAAGCGGAATTGGAACCCATACGCCTCAAGGCCACACGGTATGCGGCCATGGTCCGCAGCAAGGCGGTAAGTCAGCAAGACAACGACGATGCCCAGGCCGCCCTCGCTCTCGCCAGGGCCGAGGTGAAAGCAGCCGAGGCCAATCTCGAAGCCGCACGTATCGACCTGGCGCGAACCACCGTAACCGCACCTATCTCCGGGCGCATCAGCCGCGCCCTGGCCACTCCGGGGGCCCTCGTCACCGCCAACCAAGCGCAATCCATGGCCATCATCCACAGCATGGACCCCATCTATGTGGACCTCACCCAATCCCATGTGGAACTGTTGCGCCTCCGGCAAGCCATAGCATCCGGTGCGATTCAGGCTGCGGACACTGCTTCCGTCCATCTGATCTTGGAGGACGGATACGCCTACCCCCTGCCAGGCACTCTGGAACTCACGGAGACTATGGTCGATACCTCCACCGGCACCGTGACGCTTCGGGCGGTTTTTCCCAATCCCCACCGGATGGTTTTGCCCGGCATGTACGTGCGGGCCATCGTGGAGTACGGGACCATCCCCCATGCCCTGTGCATCCCTGAGGAAGCAGTGCTGCGTGACGCCCGTGGTGCGGCAACAGTCCTGATCGTGGACGCCGACGATCGGGTGGAAATGCGTCCTGTAGAACTTGATAGGAGCATCGGGAACCAATGGGTCGTACGCAGCGGACTCACATCTGGAGACAGGGTCATCGTGCAAGGAGTCCAAAAAATCCGTCCAGGAATGGAAGTCCGCATCGCAAATTCCGAATATAACGCAACAAACACTGTACAGGCACCAATTTCTTCATCGAAATAGCACCGGAACAGTGATCGTTTGGGAGTTATCATGTCGCAATTTTTTATCAACCGACCGATATTTGCATGGGTACTAGCCATCGTAACCATGATGGCAGGCGCCATCGCCATCACTGTGCTCCCGGTGTCACAATATCCTCCCATCGCTCCCCCTGCAGTCAGCATCAGTGCCACGTATCCTGGAGCATCCGCCAAAACCGTCGAGGATGCTGTTACCCAGGTCATCGAACAGAAGCTGCAAGGGATCGACAACCTCGACTACATGACATCCACCAGCGAGGCCTCCGGCCGGGCGACCATCACCCTTACTTTCAAGACAGGAACCGACCCGGATATCGCTCAAGTGCAAGTGCAAAACAAACTCCAGTTGGCCATGGCCCTGTTGCCGCAAGAGGTCCAGGCCCAGGGAGTTCGGGTCACTAAGGCCGTACGCAACTTTGTCCAGGTGCTGGCGTTCATTTCGGAAGATGGGTCCATGAACCAAGGAGAGCTGGCAGACTACGTGGCCGCCAACGTCCTTGATGGACTCAGCCGTGTGGACGGGGTGGGCGAAGCCACGCTGTTCGGCGCACAGCACGCCATGCGCATCTGGCTCAACCCGGATGCTTTACACGCCTATGGTCTGACCCCTGCGGACGTGGTCGCCGCCGTCAAAGCCCAAAACGCTCAGGTTTCGGCAGGACAGTTGGGAGGGCTCCCGGCAACGCCCGGACAGCGCACCAACTTCACCGTAACGGTGCAAGAGCGCCTCCAGACCCCGGAACAGTTCCGCGCTATCCTCCTCAAGGTCCAGGCGGACGGCTCCACGGTCCGCCTCGGCGACGTAGCCCGCGTGGAACTCGGTCCCGAAGACTACCAAAGCGTTGCCCGATTCAACGGCCAACCAGCCACGGCAGTGGCCATCAAACTGGCCTCGGGCGCCAACGCCCTCAGCACAGTCGCGGCGGTGGCCCGCTACATCGAAGGACTCCGCCCCACCTTTCCTGCGGGACTGCGGGTCACAGAAGCTTTTGATACCACGCCTTTTGTCCGCATCTCCATCGAGGAAGTGATCCATACCCTCGGCGAAGCCATTTTGCTGGTCTTCGCAGTTATGTTTTTGTTTTTACAAAACTTCCGCGCAACACTTATCCCCACCATCGCCGTACCCGTGGTCCTCCTGGGTACCTTTGGAGTCCTGGCCGCGTGCGGCTACTCCATCAACACCCTCACCATGTTTGCCATGGTCCTGGCCATCGGCCTACTCGTGGACGACGCCATCGTCGTGGTGGAAAACGTCGAACGCATCATGCACGAGGAAAACCTCGGCCCCAAAGAGGCTACCCAACGCTCTATGGGCCAGATTTCCGGGGCTCTCGTGGGCATCGCCTTGGTCTTATGCGCAGTCTTCGTGCCCATGGCCTTCTTCCCTGGTTCCACCGGCGTCATCTACCGCCAATTTTCCATCACTTTGGTTTCGGCCATGGCCCTTTCGGTTTTGGTGGCCTTGATCCTAACTCCAGCGCTCTGCGCCACGCTCCTCAAGCCTGGACAGGGCAATGCCCACCGCGGCTTCCTCGGATGGTTCAACCGTGCTCTAGAGCGCACGACCCACAACTATTATAGCTGGGTACTTGCCTTGATCCAGCGCTGGGGACGCTCCATGCTCATTTATGGGACCATCCTCGCCGGGGCGCTGCTCCTCTCCCGGCATCTCCCCACGGGATTTCTCCCCGAAGAAGACCAGGGATTCCTCTTCGTGCAAGCCCAGCTGCCTGTAGGGGCCACCCAAGAACGCACCCTCCAGGTCCTCCAGCGCATTGAGCAGCACTTTCTGGAAACAGAAAAGGAATCCGTTGCCTCCCTCATTGCCGTGGCAGGCTTTAGCTTTGCCGGCAGCGGCCAAAACACGGCCATGTGCTTCGTGCGCCTCAAGGATTGGCAGCTCCGGCAGCGGCCCGACATGCATGCCGCCGCCATCGCCGGACGCGCCATGGCCACCTTTTCCCGCTTCCGTGACGCCCAGGTCTTCGCCTTCACACCGCCAGCTGTCATGGAGCTGGGCAACGCCGCAGGCTTCGACTTCCAGCTTCAAGACATGGCAGGGCTTGGCCATGCGAAGCTCCTCGAGGCCCGCAACCAGCTCCTGGCGCTGGCCCGCCAACATCCGGACCTTGCCATGGTGCGCCCCAACGGCCTGGAAGACACGCCGCAATACCGCATCCACATAGACTGGGAAAAAGCCTCCGCCCTTGGGGTGGCGATCAGCGATACCACCAACCTCATCTCCACAGCCTGGGGTAGCGCCTACGCCAACGACTTTCTGGACAACGGCCGTGTGAAAAAAGTCATCGTCCAAGGCGACGCCCCCTACCGCATGCACCCAGAAGACCTGCAACGTTGGCATGTGCGCGGGACAAACGGCTCCATGGTCCCCCTCTCCACCATCGCTCAGGCCCAATGGACCACGGGCTCCCCCCGATTGGAGCGCTACAATGGCGTCCCCTCCGTGGAGATCCTCGGTACTTCTGCCCCAGGAAAAAGCTCCGGCGATGCCATGGCCGCCATGGAAAACCTCGTGCGGCAATTGCCTGCAGGGCTGGGATACTCCTGGACCGGCATCTCGTTTCAGGAACACCAGGCCGGATCCCAAACTCTCCTCCTGTACGCTCTCTCCGCCACCGCGGTGTTCTTGTGCCTGGCAGCCCTCTACGAAAGCTGGAGTCTGCCTGCCTCGGTCATGCTTGTCATCCCCATAGGCATATTCGGCGCCATGTTCGCTGTCTGGCTGCGCGGTCTCCACAATGACGTCTACCTCCAGGTGGGCCTACTCACCACCATGGGGCTCGCGGCAAAGAACGCCATCCTCATCGTGGAGTTCGCCAAGAACCTCGTGGAAACCGGTATGGATCCCGTCGTTGCCGTGGCCCACGCCGCACGGCAACGCCTGCGCCCCATCCTGATGACCTCTCTGGCCCTCGTATTGGGAGTCCTCCCCCTCGCCCTGAATACTGGGGCTGGATCTGGTGGCCAAAACTCCATCGGCACCGGCATCATCGGCGGCACCCTTGCCTCCACGGTCCTGGGCTCCCTCCTGGTCCCGGTCTTCTTTGTCCTAGTGCGCCGCTGCACCACTCCGCCTTCATTGCACGGCCTCGTGCGCCATCCTGCTTCCGGAGCTGACCCATGCGAACGCTAACCCTCGCCGTCATGCTGGTCCTGCTGACCAGCTGCATCTCCATGGCCCCCAAACGGGAGCGGCCCCAGCTTCCTGGACCGGACGTGTGGCCGCAGGCCGACTCCCATGCTCCACTCCAAGGATGGGCCGAATTCTTTCCAGATCCGGCGCTGCAAATCCTCATCCGCACGGCCCTCTCCAACAGCCGAAGTCTGCGCCAGACCGTTGCCGCCATGGAACAAGCACGGGCCCAATGGAACATCACCCAAGCGAATAGGCTCCCGCACATCGAACTCTCGGCAGAGACCGAAACCACGCGCCGACCCGCAGATCTGCGCGCAGGAGCCAGTGGTGTAGACCGCTCCTGGAGTGTGGCCACGAGCATCACCGCTTTCGAGCTGGACTTCTTTGGCCGGGTACGCAATCTGCATGAAGCAGCATTGGAAGACTACCTGGCCACCGAGGAAGCCCACCGTGCGGCCCACATCGCCCTCATTGCACAAATCGCCCGCACCTATCTCCGTCTGGCGGCCAACCGGGAAGAACTCGCCCTCACCACCGACATCCTGCACAACCGCGAGGCCACGCTGCGCCTTACCCAATCCCAAGTAGAGCACGGCATCGCCACAGAGCAGGACCTGGTGCTCGCCGAAGAATCCGTGGCAGCGGTCCAGGCCGAAGTGGCGCGCATCCACGCCCAAGTGGCACAAGACCAAAATGCCCTGGCCGTGCTCGTCGGTGTGCCGGTGCACGAACTCCACCTGCCTGCGCAGCGCATCGAGGATGTCCATATGGCCACACGCCCCGCCCCGGGCCTGCCTTCGGACCTCCTCACTCGCCGCCCCGACATCCTTGCGGCCGAACACCAGCTTTGGGCCGCAGGGGCACGTGTCGGTGCCGCCCGCGCTGCCCTCTTCCCCAAAATCAGTCTTACCAGCGCCCTTGGGCTCGCCAGCACCGAACTCACTGCATTGTGGAGTGGAGCCCAACGGACCTGGACCGTGCTCCCACAGATGACTCTTCCCATCTTCGATGCCGGTGCCACAGCAGCGGGGGTTGCCGCCGCCGAGGCGGAGCAACGCCTGCGCCTGGCGCAGTACGAAGAAGCCATCCAAAAAGCGTTTCAAGAAGTGGCCGATGCCCTCGCCAGCGTGGAAAGCACGCATGCCCAGATCCAGGCCCAGATCCACCGCGTAGCCAGTACCGCCCGACTGCGAGAGCTTGTGGCCTTTCGGGCCGAGACAGGACTGGAGAGCGCCTTTGCCGTGCACGACGCAGAACGCACCTTCCTCGAAGCCAGCCAAAGCCTCCTTGCCGCCCGGCTGGGCCACAAGCTGGCCATGATTGATCTCTACGCCGCCCTCGGCGGAGGCTGGGAGGAGACCACCACACCCAGTATTCCAGAACCAACGTCGCAACCAGGCTCCTGATTGCATCCGCGCCTCTGGCAATGGCCTCAAAAACCGATGGCCCCCGGAAACGAGGGCCATCGGAGACGATACACCATTTCACATGTCACCATCTCACGCATCCTGGCGGTATACCGCCTCCAGGATGGCGCGCCCTCCGGCGCCGAGCACTTCCTGGGCCACCGAAGCGCCCAGCGCCGCGGCGTCCTTGAGTTTGGCCGTGCCGCTGCGCACAATGATGGTTTCTCCAGAAAGGTCCGCCACCAGACCGGTGAGATGCACTGTCCGGCCCGCATCGTCGAGCAGCGCATGGCCGGCGATGGGCACCTGGCAGCCGCCGTCGAGGGCGAACAAAAAGGCCCGCTCCGCCTCCACACACACCCGGGAGGCAGGATGATCGAGAAAGCCCAAGAGTTCGTCCAAATCCGGGCGGTCAGTGCGGTACTCGATGCCGAGCGCCCCCTGGGCCACTGCCGGGTAGAAGCGCGGCGGGGCAAGCTCCTCGGCGTGTGGCGCGGAAAGGCCAAGGCGGCGCAAGCCCGCTGTAGCCACCACGATGGCGTCAAAGGCGCCCTCGTGGAGTTTGCGCACCCGGGTATCGAGATTGCCCCGCAAGGAGACCACGTTCAGGTCCGGACGCACCGCCAAGAGCTGGGTCTGGCGGCGCAAGCTGCTCGTGCCCACCCGGGCACCGGAAGGCAGGGCGTCCAGCCCGGCATAGTGCACGGAAAGCAAGGTGTCCGTCGGCTGCTCCCGCTGCGGGATAACGCCGATCTTCAGGCCTTGGGGCAGCTCGGCCGGCACGTCCTTCATCGAATGCACGGCCATGTCCGCCGCGCCTGCCAGGAGCGCGTCTTCGATCTCTTTGACGAAAAGGCCCTTGCCGCCGACCTTGGCCAGCGGCACATCCAAGATCTTGTCCCCGCGGGTCTTGATCACCACAAGCTCCACCCGCAATCCGGGGTAACGCTCTTCCAAGCGGCCCTGGATATGCCGGGCCTGCCATAAGGCCAGTTGGCTGCCGCGGGTGGCAATACGCATGGTCTGCATGGGCGGGTCCTAGTGGCAGGTGGAGCAGCTGCCGCCCGAGCAGGAAGCGCAACCGCTCTTCCCACGGGTGGTGATGGCATTGGCGCTCGGGCTCCCCTGAACGATGGGACCGCCAGTACGAAAATGGCTGCAGGAGAGCAGCTTGGTCACCTTGGTGCTGCCGCAATGCGGGCACGCCACCGTCGCCTCACCCAGAACGACCTCCTCGAATTCCTTGCCGCAATCCGTGCAGCAATATTCATAGATGGGCATAGAGTCCTCCTTTGGTTATGGAGCAGATTGCGAAAAAAGCGCCTGTTCCACCAGCTCGCACAGCATGTGGATCAGGGTGATATGGATTTCCTGCACCAGGGGGGTGCTTCCATGGGGCACGGCCAATAGGTGCTGGCACAGCGGCCCCATAGGCTGAGGGTCCGCCCCGCACAGGCCCAGGCAGGTCATGCCGCGGGCGCGCGCCGTCCGCAGCGCGGCCAAGACATTGGGGCTCCGTCCTGAGGTGGAGATGGCCACCAACATGTCCCCTGACTGGCCCAAGGCCTCCACCTGGCGGGCAAACACCGCCTCGAAGGCGACGTCATTGGCCACAGCGGTGAGCACCGAGGTGTCTACGGTCAGGGCAAGGGCCGGCAAGGCAGGCCGATCCATGCGAAAACGATTGACCAGCTCTGCAGCCAAATGCTGGGCATCGGCAGCGCTGCCGCCATTGCCGCACACCAACACCTTGCCGCCGCCGGCCAGAATCGCCGCCAGCGCCGCCGCGGCCTGGGCCACCTCGCCGGCAGCCGCGGCAAAGTATCGCTCCCGCAGCACAACCCCTTCCTGGGCGTGGCGGGCGATGACAGCGTGCATCCAACGCAGATCCGATTCCATGCTCCTCCTCCTGGCGGCCTGCATCCTGTAGGGCGCCGGCGGGACTTTGGCAAGGAAGAGGGCCGTACTTCCGGTCCCGCCGAGGCCCGGAATCCGGAGTTCTCTGGCCGCCCCTTGGGGTCAGCCAACCGCGACCGATTCTGCAATCCCCCTCTTTTCTTTTGCCAAGGAGTCGATTATCGAGCACGCCATCCTCGTAACCTTTCAACATAGTGGAGGTCTCTGTGAAAAGATCTTTCGTGCTCGGAGCCATGCTCAGTGTCTTGCTGCTTGCAGGCAGCGCCCTGGCGGAAACCATCAAAATCGGCTTCAACCTCCCGCTCACCGGCGACATCCCCAAGGTGGGCGAGGCGTCCAAGTTCGCTGCCGAAATGCTCAAGGAGGAAATCAACAGCAAAGGCGGCCTCGAGGTGGGTGGCACAAAGTACCAGCTGGAATTCATCTACGAAGACAACGAGTCCAAAGCCGAATCCGCCGTGGCAGCTTCCCTCAAGCTCATCGAGCAAAACCAGGTGCTCGCCATCGTCGGCCCCAATTCCAGCAAGCAGGCCATCCCTGCCGGCCAAGTGGCCAATGACAACGAAACGCCCATGATCTCCCCCTGGTCCACCAATCCGGACACCACCAAAAACCGGCCCTGGGTGTTCCGCGCCGCCTTCCTGGACCCGTTCCAGGGGCCCATTGCCGTGGACTTCGTGAAGAAGCAGTTCGGCGCCAAGTCCGCGGCCGTGCTTTTTGCCTTGGACAATGACTACTCCAAGGGGCTGGCCGAAATCTTCCGCGCCGAGTTCGAGAAGAAGAACGGCAAGGGGAGCATCACCGCCTTTGAATCCTACTCCAGCAAGGACCAGGACTTCAGCGCCCAGCTCACCAAGATCATCGCCTCCAAGCCCGACGTGATCTTCCTGCCGGACAACTACAACGAAGTGGCACTCATCGTGAAGCAGGCCCATGACCTGGGCTGGAAAGGCCCCTTCATGGGTTCCGACGCCTGGGGAAGCGCCGAACTCATGCCCCTGTGCGGCAAGGACTGTGTCGGCCACTATTTCTCCACCCACTACGCCGCTGCAGGTGCCAAGGGAGACACCAAGGTCTTCATCGACCGCTACACCGCCAAGTATGGCTACGCCCCGGACGACGTGGCCGCCCTCACCTGGGACGCCACCCGCATCGTGCTCACCGCCATCCAGGATGTGGGCAAGCTCACCGGCAATGTGCGCAAGGACCGCAAGGCCATCCGCGACGCCATGGCCGCCATCAAGGAATTCAAAGGGGTCACCGGCAACATGAAGTTCGACGACCAGGGCGATCCCATCAAGTGCGCCGTGGTGGTGAAAATCGCCGAAGACGGCCAGTTCACCTTTGCCGAATCCGTGTGCCCGTAAAACGACTCGTGTGGCCCGGAAGACCACTTCCGGGCCACGTTGCCTTTTGCGGCGCTTCCTCGTAACGAAGGCCCCCGCGTCGCTTCACGCCCCAAGGAGGCCCTGTGTTCGATTCCATTTTGCAAAATTTCTTCAATGCATTGCAGTGGGGGAGTTTCTACTCGCTCATCGCCTTGGGCTACACGCTGGTGTACGGCGTGCTGCGGCTCATCAACTTCGCCCATGGCGACATCTTCATGGTGGGCGCGTATATCGCCTTTTTCGTGGCCACGTTCTTGCTGGGGAGCGCCATCTCCCCCCCCATGGCGCTTGCGCTGACCGTGCCGCTCACCATGCTGCTCACCGCCGCCGTAGGCGTCTCCATCGAGCGCATCGCGTACCGCCCCTTGCGGCGCAAAGGCGCCAACCGCCTCTACGTGGTCATCACCGCCCTCATGTGCGGGCTTATTCTGGAAAATGGAAACCTCGCGCTCCTTGGCGCCAGCCGCAAAAGCTTTCCCCAACTCTTGGACAAGACGGTCTACGCCCTCGGCCCGGTGAGCCTCACCAACCAAAAGGTGGCGGTCATCGTCTGTACGGTCCTCGTCTTTCTCTTCCTCCAATTCGTGGTCACCAAGACCAAAATCGGCATGGCCATGCGCGCCATTTCCTATGATAAATTCGCGGTGCCGCTCATGGGCATCCCGCTGGATACCATCATCGTCTTTACCTTTATCCTGGGCTCTTCCTTTGCCGGGCTGGCGGGTCTGCTCTTCGCCCTCTCCTATCCGGTTTTGGATCCCTACATGGGCGCCATGGTAGGATGGAAGGCATTCATTTCTGCAGTGGTCGGCGGCATTGGCGATATTCGCGGCGCTTTCGTTGGAGGATTTCTCTTAGGATTCGTGGAGATTTTGGTGGTCGCATTCTTCCCGTCCACTTACCGGGAACTCATCGCCTTTACCATCCTCCTCGTGATCCTGTACAAGAAACCCACCGGCATCTTCGGCGTGGCCGGTACAACCAAAATCTAACGCCAGGAGTCCTTCATGCAGCGTGCTTCCGCCCCACTCCTGACGATCCTGGGTCTTGCGGTCGTCCTTGGGCTCGCCCATCTGGGCATTATCGATGGATATGTTCAAACCGTGCTCATGTTCATCGGGGTCAACATCATCCTTTCCAGCAGCCTCAACATCGTCAACGGGTATATGGGAGAGTTTGCCTGCGGCCATGCAGGGTTCATGGCGGTGGGCGCTTACGTCTCCTCCATCCTCAACATCGTTCTGTTCACCGATGCCAAAAATTTTGGTCTGGAGCTTTTGCCGCCGCAGATGACCATCATCGCCTTTCCCGTGGTGCTGTTCCTCGGCGGCCTGGCCGCAGCCATCACCGGCCTCTTGGTGGCGATCCCCTCCTTCAAAACCCGGGACGACTACCTGGCCATTATCACCATTGCGGCCAACTACATCATCATCAGCACCGTCATCAATATGGAAAGCATCGGCGGCCCAAGAGGGTTCATGGGCATGAAGAAGATCCTCTTCGCCATGGAAGATACTTTTGACGCCCCCTGGATGCTCTTCTGGGTGGCCCTCTTTACCGTGCTCTGCGTCGCCGCCATCCGCAGGCTCATGTCGTCCACCTATGGCAAGGCCATCATCGCCATCAAACAGGACGAAGTGGCCGCCGAAATCATGAGCGTGAATACCAACCGCATCAAACTCGTGGCCTTCATGTTTTCCAGTGGGCTTGCGGGGATCGCCGGCGGACTTTTCGCCCATATCCTCGGCTACATCAACCCCAACTCCTTCGGCATCCTCAAGTCCACCGAATGCTTGGTGATGGTCTATCTCGGCGGCATGGGATCTTTGTCAGGCTCGGTAATCTCTGCAGTGATCTTCACCATACTCCTCGAGGCGCTGCGTTTTATCATCCCCGCAGTGGATACAGCCCTGCATTGGGTCCATCTCTTGCCTGCGGACTATGAGCTTTCCCAGGTGTGGAAGTGGGTCATCATCCCCTTGCTCCTCATTGTGCTCATGCAGTTCCGGCCGGAAGGCATCATGGGCGACCGAGAGCTCTCCGACGTCTTCCCGCGGCTCAAACGCTACTTTTCCTTCAGCTAGACCCTGAGGCGGTGCCATGCCACTTTTGCAGATTTCCGGTCTCACCCAATACTTCGGCGGCCTGTGCGCCTTGTCGGATTTTTCCATCACCCTCGAAGGACGCGAGCTCATCGCCCTCATCGGCCCCAACGGCGCTGGTAAGACCACGGTGTTCAACCTCATCTCCGGCTTTTATACGCCAACGGCCGGAGACATCGTCTTCCAAGGCGAGCGCATCAACGGCCTGCGCCCCCACGCCATCACCCTGCGCGGCATTGCCCGTACCTTCCAAAACATCCGTCTCTGGCACGACATGACGGTGCTCGAAAACATCCAATTGGCGCAGCACGGGGCCTTGCAGTATGGCCTGTGGGACGCCTTTGCCCGCACCAGCCACTACCGAAGCCGAGAAGCGGCCATTTCCGCGTGGTCCATGGAGATCCTCGAGGCGCTCAAGCTGCGCGATTTGGCCGGGGAGCGGCCGCGCAACCTGCCCTACGGCGTCCAGCGCCGGGTGGAGATCGCCCGCGCCCTGTCCACCCGGCCGTCGCTGCTGCTCCTCGATGAGCCGGCCGCGGGCCTCAACTCCGCCGACGTGCGCGAGCTCATCGACCTCATCGGCTGGATCCACCGCGAATTTCCCATCGCCATCTGGATGATCGAGCACCAGATGGACGTGGTCATGACCCTGTGCTCGTGGATCAAAGTCATCGATTTCGGCGTCACCATCGCCGAAGGCACGCCCCAGCAGATCCAAACCAACCCCGACGTCATCAAAGCCTACTTGGGAGACGAGAACATCTAATGCTCACAGTCACCAACCTCGTAGTCCGCTACGGCAATATCGAAGCCCTGCATGGCATCTCCTTCACGGTGAACCAAGGCGAAATCGTGACCTTGATCGGTGCCAACGGCGCGGGCAAGACCACGACCCTGCACACCATCGCCCGCGTGGCGCCCCCCGAAGGCCCACGGGTCACGGCCGGCGACATTCAGTTCCACGGCCAAAGCATCCTCGGCATGGAAGCCCACCAGGTGGTGCGCGACCTCCACATCGCCCTGGCCCCTGAAGGCCGGCATATCTTCGGCAATCTCACGGTGGAGGAAAACCTCGCCCTGGCCACCTACGCCCGCAAGGATACGAGGCGCATGGCCCAGGATTTGGAGCTGGTGTACCACCTCTTTCCGCGTCTCGCCGAGCGCCGTCACCAGCGCAGCGAGTCCCTTTCCGGCGGCGAGCAGCAGATGCTCGCCGTAGGCCGGGCGCTCATGACCGGGGCCACCTTCCTCATGCTCGATGAACCGAGCATGGGGCTTGCGCCGCTGCTCATGTACGACATGTTCCGCGCCCTCAAGGAGCTCAACGCCCAAGGCATGACCATCCTCCTCATCGAACAGAACGCCCGCGTGGCCCTTTCCTTCGCCCACCGCGGCTACGTGCTCGACACCGGAGAGATCACCCTCCACGGCACGGCGCAAGAGCTCAAGGCCAATCCGGACGTGAAAAAGGCCTACCTCGGCGGTTAGCCATGACCACGATCGTGCTCATCGGCATGGCGGCGGCGGGCAAAACCACCGTGGCCCGCGCCTTGGCGGCCCTTTCAGGCTGGGCCATGGTGGACACCGATGCCCTTCTGGAAGCCTGGTGGGGGGCCCCGCTGCAGGCCATCCGCGACCATTTGGGGCTGGAAGGCTTTCTCGACGCCGAAGCCGAAGGCATCATGCGCCTGTCCATGCGCCGGGCCATCATCGCCACCGGCGGCAGTGTGGTGTACCGGGAAAACGCCATGGAGCATCTGGTCCGACAGGGCTGGATCGTCCACGTGGACGCAAGCCTCGCCACCATCGCCGGCCGCCTGCACAATGTGACCAGCCGAGGGCTCGCCATGCGTCCAGGACAAACAGTGGCCGAGCTCTACGCCGAACGCGCGCCCCTCTACGCCCGCTGGGCCCAGTTCCGCGTGTGCACCGACTCCCTCGATCCCCAGGCCGCCGCGGCCAGGATCTGGGAACACTTCTCCACCCTGACCGAGCACGCCTCATGACCCACGTCTTCGCCCGCCTTGCAGATCTCTACCACCAGATGGAAACCGCCTACGCCGACGCCGCCGCCCGCCTGGGGCTTACCTGCGAAGGCTGCACCGACAATTGCTGCACCAGCTACTTCCAGCACCACACCTACGTGGAATGGGCGTATTTCTGGCAGGGCCTCATGGAACTTCCCGAAGACGCACGTCAACGCTACTTGGGCCGGGCCCGCCGCGCCGTGGCCGAGGCCCAGACCGCCCGCATGCACGGCAAACGCCCGGAAGTCATGTGCCCGGTGAACGACGGCGGCCGCTGCAGCCTCTATGCCCACCGCCTCATGATCTGCCGTTTGCACGGCGTGCCCAATATGCTGCGCCGCCCTGACGGCCGAGTGCTCTCCTTTCCCGGGTGCTGGCGCAGCCAGGAGATCTGCACCGCCGCGAAGGGCGACGTGCCGCTTCTCGACCGCACGCCGTTCTACCTGCGCCTCATCGAAATAGAGCGGAGCTTCGTGGGCGCGCGGCGCTTCGGCAAACTCCCCAAAGTGGACTTGACCCTGGCGGAGATGATGGTTCAAGGGCCTCCGGAGATGTAACTCGCAACAACATTTGAGGTCCGTCATGCCCCGCGCCATCGCCGTCCTTTTCCTAGCCTTCTGCGCTGCAGCCTGTGCGCACCTCAGCGTCATCCACCTCAGCAAGGCCCCATGGGTGCCTGGGACGGAAACCACCCTCTCCACCCGGCATTGGACCTTTGTCTTCCGCGGCGACTACCAGGACGGCCGCCTCGTGCTCCAGGGCGCGGCCCTGCCCCGGGAAGACGAGATTCCTTCCTGGGCCACCTGGGCCCAGGACCTGTGGATCCAAGTCTATCTCAGTGATGCCAGCGGCCGAGTACTGGCCAGTGATCTCCGCCTCTACCTTCCCCTGGATATCCGCAAGGGGGTGCCATTGGAGTTCCACCTCGCGCCCAAGAGCGTCGGCGCCGAAGGCCCCCTATCCGTTTCCTTTGGCTACCGCATGGAGCTGACCACCGCCCCCGGCGTGCGTCCCGAGGGGACAAAACCTCAAATCTTCTTTGCAAGCCAAGGGGCGCTCTTTCAGTAATCTGAAAGGACTCGGCGTACGGCCCGCAGCCGCGGCCACCAATAGGCATCCAGTTCCGACACCATCACGCCCCGGCTCCACGACGCATGGATGAAGCGGTTGGGATCCAAGAGGATCCCGCTGTGCGGACCGCCATCCCAAAAAAAGACCAAATCTCCCGCCCGCCGCCAGGCGGGGGCAACCCCGCTTCCGATCTCGGCCTGATCCAACGCGCGACGAGGCAGGGGAAGCCCCCACGCCTCTTCGTAGATACGCGCCACAAGCCCGGAACAGTCCACGCCCCGACGGTCCATGCCCCCTGCCCGATACGGGACGCCCACCCACGTCAAGGCAACTGCCTGCAGGCGCTCCACGGGAGAAGGGAGCGAAGGCGGAGGGGGCGGCGCCGGAGGCGGCACATATCGCCCCCCGCACCCAGCAACGAGGACCACCACGACGAGAAGGAGCCCGCGCCACCATCCACCACACCTGCGGCCCGAACTCCATGCCCGCGCCAACGGCATCCCCGCCATCATGCCCAGCGCCCCACACCACAGGCGCAACGTTTCCGCGCTGCCTAGGGGCGCTTGCATCCTAGAAGGGGACGTCATCCATCTGCGAGGCCTTGCCCGGGAACACCGGACCGGTGTCCTCTTCTTCCGATCCCTGGACCCGTCCCAGATCCGGTGCCGGTGCGTAACCGCCCTCGCCTGCAGGGCGGGAGTCCAGGCCCAGCACCCGGTCGGCGCGGATCTCTGTGGTCGCGCGGTCTTGGCCCTGGTTATCCTGCCATTTGCGGGTCTCCAGGCGACCTTCCACATACACCAATCGGCCCTTGGACAAATAATTGCCGCAAAACTCCGCCTGCTTGCCCCAGACCACGATACGATGCCATTCGGTGCGTTCCACCCGTTGCCCGTCTTTGGTGGTGTAGGACTCATCCGTGGCCAGCGAGAAATTGGCCACGGCCTGCCCGCTGGGGGTGTAGCGGAGTTCCGGATCCCGGCCCAGACGGCCGATGAGCATCACTTTGTTCAACGTTCCAGCCATGGTATTCTCCTTATGCCATCCGCGGCATCTGCCGCTCTACAAGGTCCAGGGCGTCTTCCACCGCGTCCGTGGCCGCCAGGGCGGCGTACACGTCCCACCGGCTCAAGGCGTCTTCCAATTGACGCCGGGCGGCCACCGCCGTCGGCACCCCCTTTTGCAAGACCGCCGCCACCTCGCCGGTGCGCGCGTCCCAGCGACCAAATTGCCGCAGGTCATCCAAGGCCTGCACCAGCTCGAGGACCCCACGCATGGGACACGGAAATGCAGGCTGATGCTCCTCGAAGGCGAGATTCCACAGCCGCGGCCAACGCCGCCGCACCTCGTCTTCCGAGGAGGTGCTTGCCTGCACTCGGATAGCCAGCGTGCGCCCCATCTAGACTTCCTCCCATTCGCTCTGCACCCGGGCCACCACGTCCTCGATGGTGGGGAGTTCGGATTCCGCACACACCCCGATGAGCGGCGCCCCGGCATCCACGGACTCTCCGCCTTCGAAATAGACCGCGTACACAATGCCGGATGGGCCGCTGTACCGCAAGGTGGTTTCCCGCTTCATGCGCGAGAGGATAAAGAGCTCCATCCCGTCTTCCACGCGCACGCTGCGGCTCCCCTTGGCCTTGACCTTGATGTCCACTTCTGCGGTAAAATAATATTTGCCTTTCTCCGGAGCGCAAAAAAGGTGCAAGGCCTCACGCAAAATGCGATCGAGCACCTCTTCCTTGGTGAGAAAGTGGCGGATACGCGCCAATTCTTCGCCCGCCTGCACAAAGGCGCCGTCTTTGTCCGTGGCCAGGGCAATCAACTCCCCTTTTTGCGGGGCGCACACCGGCCGCACCGCCCCTTCGCGCTCCAGACGCACGATGGCCGTGCCCGGCTTTTCCCGCCACGTCCCCGAAGGCCCAGACACCTGCGCCCCTGGCGCTGTCAGCGCAAAACGTGCGATCCCCGAGTGCGGGGCGCGCACGACGATTTCCTCGAAGGGAGACTCGTGAAGACGACGCAACATCTCTTTGACATCCATGGGGAGCTCCTAGCGGTAGTACAGGTTACGGCCGCCCATGGTCTTGAGCGACTGGATGAGGTTGGCGCGGATCTCGCGGCGATCCCAAATCCCCTGAATATGCCCGCGGGAGAGGGCCTGAAAGGCATTATGATAGTCCGGGGGGATATCCATTCCCGTGGTCTCGCGGATGACCCCACGGCCGGCAAAGCCGATATTGGCCGAGCGCACGGCAAATTGGTACGGCGAGCACCCGAGGAAGCTGGCCACCGGCCCGGCATAGGAGTTGGTGTCATAAAGCACCAGATACAGGCCCCCGGCCTCGATGTAGCGGCGCACGGCCATGGTGCAGCGTGGCATCTGGATGACGCCGTTGACCCCCTCCTGGATACGGATACCGGCCGTGCCGTGCACATACGCCAAAAAGGGGAGCTGCTTGCGCCGGGCGCGCTCAATGGCGCGGATGAACTTTTCCCCCTCGGCCGCGCCCACGGACCCGCCGCGGAAGGCCGCCATGAGCATGGCCACCATGACCAAGGTGCCTTCGATGCGCGCCTCGAAGGTCATGCAGGCGCTCTTGTGCCCGGTCTTCTTCTTGGCCTCGGCCAGGCGCTCGTCAAAGCCGGGGAATTTCAGCGGATTGATGGACTCCACATCGGCGAAGAATTCGTCGATGGAGCCGGGATCGAAGACATTGTGGAGATACCATTGGTACTCCATGGGAAAATGGTGCCCGCAAAAGCTGCACACCCCGGCAAAGTCGCCAAACAGGTCCGGGGCCCATTGATCGAGGCAGCCGTGTTTGCGCGCCCCAGGACACGGGATGGCGCGGTCTTGCTTGGCCTGAGGGCTCACGTACTGCCAGCCTTCCTGACCTCGCCCCTCGTCCCAGGCCGAGAGCTGCACCAGCTCCGCCGCTGGCTCCGGCTTGCGCGAGAAGGCCTCCTGGATACGGTTCCACCAGCGCGCCGGCCAGCTCATGACCACCTGCATCTCCGCATGCACGTCTTCGGCCAGCTCCGTCACCTTTTTCTGGTGTCGGCCCAGCAGCTCATAGCGGAAATACGAATAGATACCGCCCAAGGCATCGGCCGCCTGCGTCATGGCCTTTTTCCACACATGCCGCTCTTCCTTGTAGGCATGCTGGGCCATGCGCCGGAATTTCTTGTACCGACGCCACAAAAGCCGCTCCTTGGCGGCAGCGTCCAGGTTCCAACGCACATACACATCGAGCACGTCGGAGCCCCGGTGCCGCTTGAGGGCCCAGGAACGGAAGAGCCGCAGGTTGCTCACCTCGAGGACGATTTCATCCGTGGAGGCGATCACCGCCTTGCGCAGCTTGCGAAAGAACTCGTAATGCTCGGGCCGGGCCCCCAGTTCCGGCTCATGGATCACCCAATCCACGTAGCCCATGGCGCGGTTGTCGTCGGCCGTCATCTTGAGGGCCTCGGCGCAGCGGGCGATGAGCTCCGGGGTGGCGCGCTGGCCTTCCTTGAGCCGGCCTTCGATGGCGGCCGCGCCTTCGGGCGAGATGACCGAATAGTAGCCATGGGACATCATGATGCGGGTGTCCGCCAGCCCAATGGCCTCGGCCCCGCCGGAGCCGCCCTCGGAAATGACCGCCACGATGGGGACCTTGAGCCCCGCCATCTCGTAGAGATTGCGGGCGATCTGCTGCGCTGCCCCGGGGTAGTCCTCGATGGGATATGAGCCGGGGGTGAAGATGTAGGTGTGGATGGGGATGTTCTCGGTCTCGGCCACCTTCATGTAATGCAGGGCCTTGGCGTTGCCCCACGGCTTGACCGAGCCGCCGTTGCGGAATTCCTGGCCATGGCCTTTTTCCTGGCCGATGACCATCACCGCCTGGTTGTAGGTCTTTTTTCCCCGCTTGCGGGTGATGTAGGCACGGGCGATGAGCATGCTGGGATCAATACTATATTCATCCTGGCCGCCGATCTCGGTATAGTTGTCGTAGACGTTCTCCAGGATATCCTTGAGACAGATGCGCTGCGGGTGCCGAACGATGCGCACCTTATGTATCGGAGTGAGCTGCCGCTCCAATTTGCGTTCCAAAAACCCAAAGAGGTCCTCCAAGGTCTTGAGCTGACGAGCGGCTTCCTCGGCAGACAAGTGCATATACCGGGCGCAATACTCCTCATACCGGGCAGTGAGCAGATCCACGTCCGGATTCTGTTCGCAAGCGAAGATATCTTGAATATACCGGAGCCGGGTACCCAGCTCCTGGATACGTTTGTCACGGTCCATGCAAAGCTCCTCAATCGGGGCTAAAAAGCCAGAAGATCCAGGGTATGGCGCTTCAAAAAGGCAATGTTGGAGCGCAACGGCTCACCGGCGGCGTTTTCGCCCAAAAGCTCCAAGTGCTCCAAAAACTCCAATCCGCGCGCCTTGGCCTCGGCCAGGTCCTTGCCCCAGACAATGGCCAGGGCCAAATTGGGATCGAAGTCCGTGGGAATCTCATAGGGCCGGTCCTGAGGCACCTGGGTGTGCACCGAAAGCCACGGCTGCGGCTGCCAGGCAAAGCGGGTGATGCGCCCTACCCAGGGGGCAAAGCGGTTGTCCGGGTCTTCGGCGATGATGCGGTACTCGATGGCCACGCCCTCAAAGGAGATGTCCTTTTGCGTGTAGCCCAGGGGCGCGCCCAGGGCGGTGCGGATCTGCTCGGCGATGAGGTCCACCCCGCCTTTGCGGCGGATCCGGGCAATACGCGCCGACACCCCGTTTTCCACCTGGATGCGGGTGTTCACCTCCATGAGGAAGGGCTGGCCGGTGGGGCTTACGATCCACTCCCAGGTGCCCACGCTGTCATAGCGCACCTCGCGGGCGATGCGCAGGGAATATTCCGTGATGTCGTCCAGGACCTTTTGCGCGTCGAAGGCGTAGCGCAGGCTGCCTGGATCAAACCCCGGCGCCACTTCGATGCGCTTTTGCCGCCCTGTGGACTGCACGGTGCAATTGCGGGTCCCGAAATGCACCGGGTCTTTGCCGGTGCGGTCTGCAAGGATCTGGACTTCCAAGTGGTTGAAATCGAAGATGCGCTGCTCGATGAGCACCCCTTCGTCCCGGAATTGCCGGCGGGCGTAGTTTTTGATGCGCCGAAGCACGGTGCGGAATTTTCCGAGGTCGTCCACCTCCTCGATCCCCATGCCGCCGCCGCCGGCGGAGGCCTTCACCAGCACCACCGGCTGCTTGACCCCTATCTCCGCCTGAAAGGCGAAAAGCGACTCCGCCATCTCCTCGGCTTCGAGGTCATCGGTGATGGGGCGATCGGACCCCGGCACGGTGGGCACGCCCAACCGCCGCGCCAGACGCTTGGTGTTGATCTTGTCTCCCAGCTCCCGGATCACCTGCCAGGACGGACCGATGAACTGGAGCTTGCGCGTCCGCTGCACCGCCCGGCGGGCAAAACGAAAATCCTCGGCAAAGAACCCGTACCCCGGATGCACGGCAGTGGCGCCGCTGGCATCGGCCACGGCAAAGATTTCGTTGGCATCCAGATAGGAACTGATGCGGTACAGGGCGCCGCCCCAGGTGCGGGCCAAGGTGCAGTGCTCGCTGTCCTGGTCGGCCTCAGTGAACAGGGCCACAAAGGCATGGCCCAATTTGCGGCACGCCTCCATGATGCGGATGGCGATCTCGCCGCGGTTGGCGATGAGAATGGTATGTCGTTCCTGCATAGCTATCCATCTTCGGTTTGCGCCTTGCGGCGGGCGATGGCGGCCTTTTCCAACTCCAGGACGAACCCGTCCAAAGCGGCCTCGGCGCGCCAATGGGGATGAAGAAAACGAAAGGCCGTGGTCCGCTCCCCCACGCGCACCACTTGCGCGGCCAATTGACGGAAGCGGACCTCGCCGTCCTCGAGCAGGTCCACCTGCACGCTCTGTCCCTCGTGCCAGGGGCCCACCTCTTCCACGGCGAAGCCACAGGCGCTTATATCCTTGAGGGCAACCAAGCAAGCGCCGTTCAGGCGCGCCGCAACCCCCTGCGGGCGCTCGACACGAAAGGCCTGACGCGGGTAAGACGTCTGCGGTTGGTACTTGAGACACAGTCCGTCGAGTTCATCCACCATCACCGACCTCCAATCATTTTTTCCAGCACGAATTCCACGCGCCGGTTGCGGGCGCGGCTTGCCTCGTCGGTTTCGGGGAGGATCGGCTGGGAATCCGCCAGCCCCATGGCGGACAGCCGGTTGGCGGAAATCCCCATCTCCATGAGGGTCCGCAGCACCGCCACGGCCCGCAAGGTGGACAGCTCCCAATTGTCCCGAAACCGAGACCCCGGCGCCAGGGGGGTCGAGTCCGTGTGTCCCACCACCAGCACCCGCTGGTCCGGCACCTGGATGAAAAAATCCCGCAGTCCCGCCACAGCCCGACGCCCCTCGGGGGTGAGCTCGGCCTGGCCCTTGGGGAAGAGCACCGCCTCGGGAAGCACCAGGGTGATCTTGCCGGCCTCCAGCCGGGCCCCCACGATGCCGGCGAGACCATGCTGGGTGGCGTACATGTTGAAATCCGAAAACACCTGCTGCTGGTGCTGCTCGAGCTCGCGCAGCATGCGCACCTCGTCCACGAACACCCCGCCTTCGTTCTCCAGGACCTTCACCCCGGAGCCTTTGCCCCCCATCTCCTCCAGGGCCACGCGCACCGAGAAAAACGATTGCTCAAATTTGCGCGAATCCAGGGTGCTCATGGAATAGAGGAGCACGAAAAAGGTGAGCAGCAGCATGGAGAGGTCCGCCAGGGTGGTCTCCCACGCGGCCTTTTCCTCCACCTCCTCTTCCTCGGGGATCAGGGGCTCGTCATCGGACGGATCGACGTTCTTTGGGGGGGACGAAGGACGAGAGTTTTTCATACACCAGCCTTGGGTTGTTATTCTCGAGAATGCATTTGGCGCCTTCAAAAATGATCTCCAAATGCAGCCGCTCCTCCAGGGATATGGACCGAAGCTTTCCGGCGATGGGTAAAAAGATCATGGTGGACATGAAGGCGCCGTAAAAGGTGGTCAGAAGCGCCACGGCCATGGCCGGGCCGATACTGTTGGGGTCGTTCAAGTTGGTGAGCATCTGCACCAAGCCGATGAGGGTGCCGATCATGCCCAGAGACGGGGCATACATGGAGGCGCGTTTAAATACGTCCTGCGTGTTGCTGTGGCGGCGGTTCATGGAGGCGATCTCGAAGCGCACGGCATCGCGGATGACCCGGGGATCGGCATTGTCCGCAATGAGCTGGCAGGCCTTCTGCAAAATCTTGTTGTCCGTTTCCACGCGCTCCAAGGCCAAGAGCCCGTCGCGGCGGCTGATCTCCGCCACCTGCACCATGACGTTCACCACGTCGTTGGCCGTCACCCGGCGTCGGCCAAAGACCTTCACCACCGAGAGTACCGCCTGCCACACCTCGTGCAGCGGAAAATTGACGCAGATGGCGGCCAACGTCCCGCCCACCACGATCATCAGGCTGGGAATATTGATGAAGATGGCCACCGCGCCGCCCCACCAAATGGCCCCAAAGACCAGGGCCAGCCCAAAGAGGAGCCCTAAAAGCGTTGCAAAATCCATGGGAAGATCCTTATACTCACGAAGATGCTTCTTTGATCCGTACCCAAGGAGCCACAGTGCTGTCCAGCATCCCCCTCCCAGAAGACGCGCCCCCTTTTTCCCGTGCACGGCGCGCGGCCGCGTGGCTGCGTGAACACCTCCACCACCCCTGTCCGGCCACGGTGGTGGTGGCCGGAAGCGGGCTCGGGGAAGTGCTCAGCGCAGACGCCGAAATCCTCGAGCGCATGGCGTATCCCGAAATCCCCGAATTCCCCCGCTCCACGGCCCCAGGCCACGCCGGGGAACTCATAGTACTGCGCCTGCGCCATACCCCAGTGGCCCTGCTCTCAGGCCGCTTTCACCTCTACGAAGGCTACACTTCCCGACAAATCGTGCGGCCGCTGCGCGCTTTGGGCCTTCTCGGGGCACGCCGCGTGGTGCTCACCAACGCCGCCGGCGGCCTCAACCCGCTCTTTGCGCCAGGAAGCCTCATGGCCATCACCGACCACATCAACTTCACTGGCCACAGCCCGCTTACGGGCCCCAATGACGACGCCGTGGGGCCGCGGTTTCCCGACATGAGCCAGGTCTACTGCCCGCGCCTTCGCGCCCGTGCCCTCACCGCAGCCATGGAGGCCCAGATCCGCCTGGAGTGCGGGGTGTACGTGGGCATCACCGGCCCCCAACTGGAGACCCCGGCGGAAACACGTATGTTCCGCACCCTGGGGGCAGACGCCATCGGCATGTCCACCGTGCTCGAAGCCATTGCCGCCCACCATATGGGCATGCAAATTCTCGGCATCTCCTGCATCGCCAATCAAAACCTGCCCGATTGCATGGAAGCGGTATCCATCGAGACCATCCTCGCCCAGGCCGCCCAAGCGGGCAAGGCCCTTCGCCGCCTGCTTGATCACCTCATCCCCACCCTGGAGGAAGCCCCATGAGCGAAGCCGCCTGCGTACTCAAAGAAATCGCCGACAACGTGGCCAAAAACGACGCCATCAAGGCGCAATTGGTCCTCGACTACCTCCCCCATCTCGACGAGGCCACCCAGGCGCAAGCCTTGGGCATCCTCGCCAAGGCGCGCCCCGCCATGGCCGTCCCCCTGGCGGCAAGACTCGCCGACACCCAGCCGGATTTGGTGGAACGCCACGTTGTGGTGCGCGAGATCCTCGCCATCAAGCTCCTTGGCGAACCGCACGTGCTCGAAACCGTGCTGCCCGCCCTCGGCCCGCGGGCCTTGGAGTTGGTGCTCGGCATTGTGGCGGAGCTCAAGTTGGAGGCGGCCACGGAGCCCTTGCTGGAATTCATGGCAACCCTCACCGAGCCCGACCGCATCGAGGTCGTGATCCGCACCCTCGGCGAGATCGGTGATCCGGTGGCCACCAACGCCCTGGGCGACTTCCTCTACTCCGGCAACCGCAAACTCATCATCGCCGCCATCCGAGCCCTGGGGAAAGTCGCCACCCCCACCGCCATGCGCCGCCTGGCCGAGCGCATGGGCACGGACAACCAGCTGGACATCCTCATCCTCGACATCTTTGCCCGGGTGCAGGACACCACATCCCTGGAAAAACTCAATGAGGCCATGCGCTCCCATTTCGCCCACATCCGCACCTACGCCAAAAAGGCCCTGGTGGAGATCGGCGCCAAGGCGGTGCCGCTGCTCACCGACAATTTGCGCTACGACGACCCGGACCTCGTCATCCATACCCTGAACGTCCTGGGGGACATCGGTGACGCCGCGGCCATCGCCCCCATCCGCAAGCTCCTGCATACCCAGCCCAAAAACCCCAACGTGCGCTTCGCCGCCTACGAGGCCTTGGGGCTGCTCCCCTTGGACAAAGGGGCCTACGTGCTCACCCAGGGGCTGCTTGACCCCGTAGAACACGTGGCCGTGGCCGCGGCCCGGGCCGTGGACCGCAATTTCACCCCCATCCTGGGCGCAGGCATCAAGAACATGGCTGCGGCCGACGACGACGCCGCCCGCATCGTCCGTACCGTGGTGCAGGCCCATGCCGGCCGGGTTTTCCTTTCTTTGGTGGACGACGAGCGCCTGGCCGCCATGCTCCTCGACGCAGTGCAGCACGCCCACCAGGACACCAAGGACTACTTCTACGGCTTGCTCAAGGAAAACGGGTATTCGGAACTCGCCCTGCGCCTGGCGGCCCCCGAAGCCACAGCGCAGCCCCGCCCCACCATCGTGGCCGTGGACGACTCGCGCATGATCCTTTCCATCTACAAAAACACCCTGCACGAACTCGGCTTCGAGCCGGTACTCTTCGAATTCCCGGCCAGCGCCCTGGAATGGCTCGAAGGCAACACCCCAGCCATGGTGCTCACCGACCTCAACATGCCGGATATCACCGGCATCGAGCTTACCCGCCGCATCCGCGAGCGCTTCCCCAAGGAGGCCCTGCCCGTGCTCATGGTCACCACCCAAAACGAGATGAACGACCACAAGGCCGCCCTGGAGGCCGGGGTCAACGCCATTGTGAACAAGCCGTTTACTCCACAAAGCCTCATGGAGGCCATGCGGCCCTATCTCGAAAACGCCCAGTAGAGACAGGCCCCGAGCAACCTCGATGCCACGCCGTGGCTACGCAGCAGCGCCGCCGGATTCCAGGCGGCGCAGTTTTTCCCGCAAGGTCTTGCGGTCAATGCCCAAGATCTCGGCTGCCTGGGACTTGTTGCCGCCCACATGCGCCAGTACCGCGCGGATGTGTTCGGCCTCCACTTCCGCAAGGCTGCGGGGCACAAAGGCCGTCTCCCGCTGCGGCACGGCCCGCATATACGCAGGCAAGTCCCCGCATCCAATGGTGTCGCGATCCACCAAAAGCACCAGACGGTGCACGAGGTTTTCCAGCTCGCGCACGTTGCCGGGCCACGCATAGCGCAGCAAGGCGTCCAAGGCCGCATCGTCGAAGCGCGGCTGCGGCCGCCCCAGCTCCTGGGCAAAACGCTGGCAGAAAAAATGCGTAAGGAGCAGCACGTCCTCGCCGCGCTCCCGCAGCGGCGGCACCCGGATTTCCAGCACCTGGATGCGATAGAACAGGTCTTCCCGAAACACCCCCTGGCGCACCAAGGCGGCCAAGTCCTTGTGGGTGGCGGCCAGGACCCGGGCATCGGCCACACGCGGCCGCGACGACCCCACCAGGCAAAACTCCTTGTTCTGCAGCACCCGCAGCAGCTTGGCCTGAAGGCTGGGGCTGGCGTCGCCGATTTCATCGAGGAAGATGGTCCCTCCTGCAGCAATCTCGAAAAAACCGGCCCGGGATTTGGTGGCCCCAGTAAAGGCCCCCTGCACATGGCCGAAAAGCTCGCTCTCCACGAGGCTTTCGGGGATGGCCGAGCAATTGACCGGCACAAAGGCCTGGGCGCGGCGCGGGCTCTGGTAATGGATGGCCCGGGCCACCAGTTCCTTGCCGGTGCCGGATTCCCCGGAGATGAGCACCGTGGCCGCAGATGCCGCGGCCTTGTGGATGAGGGCAAACACCTGGCGCATGGCCTCGGAGGCCCCCAAAAGCCCATCCGGGGCCGGGACATCCGCCGCCATGAGCCGGCGGCGGCGCACCCGCTGCGCCAAGCGTTCCACGGCAGCCACGAGCTCTTGGGCAGTAAAGGGCTTGGCCAGATACTCCGCGGCCCCATCACGCATGGCGTGCACCGCTCCCTCCACCGAAGGATAGCCGGTGAGCATCATGATCTCCGTGTCCGGGAAGTGCTCGCGCACCGTGCGCACCACGGCCAGGCCGTCTTCCCCGGGCATGCGCATGTCGGTGATGACCACGTCCGCCGGTTCGCGCGCAAGCAGGGCCATGGCCTCGGCAAGACCTGCCGCCGTGCGGACCACGTAGCCGTGGGGCGCCAAGACCCGGGCAACGACCTCCAGGGTGGCGGGATTGTCATCAATGGCCACAACGCGCAGTTCCTCGCTCACACGCCCTCCGCACCGACGCTCTCTTCCCACAGCGGAAAGACCATCTCAAAGCGCGAGCCCACACCGGGCGTGCTCTGCACATCGATGGTCCCACCGTGGGCCGAGACAATGCCATGCACCACCGCCAGCCCTAGGCCCGTGCCGCCGTCCGGTCCCTTGGTGGTGAAAAAAGGATGAAAGATCTGGCGCAAAACTTCCGGACTCATGCCCATGCCCGAGTCCTCCACCGCCACCACGGCGTTGCCTGCTTCCGCGTAGGCGACCAGACGCAACACCCCGCCCGTGGGCATGGCGTGGATGGCATTCACCGCCAAATTCACCACGGCCTGCACCAATTGGCCGGCGTCTGCCTGCACCACCGGAGCACCATCCACCGTCACCTCGAGCACGACGCCATGCCGCTCGGCGCTGGCAGCCACCAAGTCCCGCGCCTGGCCTATGACGTCGGCAAGCTCCACCCGCTGCCGCTGCAACGGCATCTGGCGGCCGAAGACGAGGAGTTTCTTGATGATCTCCCGGCACTGCATGGCCGCAGCCTCGATGCGCGCCAGATCCCGGCGCACCGACTCCGGTACCCCTGGAGTGGCGGCGGCCAGTTGCGCAAAGCCGAGGATGTTGGCCAGGGGCTCGTTGAGCTCATGGCCAAGGCCTGCGGCCAGTTGCCCCACCTTGGCCAGCCGGTCGGCCCGGCGTACCTGCGCCTCCAGCTTGCGGCGGGCCGTTTGCGCCTCCTTCTTGGCGATGAGGGAAGAGAGCTGCAGGGCCACCTGATCGAGAAGGCGCCGGTCTTCCGCCCGCACCCAACACTCCTCCCCGCCCAGGCGCAGGCTGCCGCGGCGCACACCCTGCACCACCAGCGGCGCGAGGTGGTGCGCATCTTCGGACATGTCCCCCGCGGTCCATGTCTGGCCATCCAAGCGCACGGCCACGGCGAGGGCCTGCGGATGGGACAAGGCCTCCCGCACCATTGGCGGCACCTGGGCGACCACGGCGCTCACCTCGGCCTCGGAATCGAGAAAGTGCAGCGTCAAGGCGTGCAGGCACGCCAAGGCGCGGTGGGCGGCCGCAAGTTCCTGGGCCGGGGTACACGCATACGATGGGGATGGCGGCATGAGGCATCGCTCTCCTGGTATTCCCAAGCTCCTACCACGCAACCGCCCCCCTGAAAAGCACACGGCGCGAGGTCTCCCCCGCGCCGCGCACCGCACTTTCCTTGCGGCTAGTGGCTGATCTTGAGCCCCCAACCCTCGAAGAGAAAGAGGATCGAAAAACCATACCACATGGTGTAGACAACGTAGAATGCCAGAGAGAAGAAGACGATTCCCCATTTATCCCCGATCTTTTCCGCCTGCACTTTGTAGTAATTGTATGCCGGCTCCACAACCTTGGATTTCACGGAATAGGCAACCTTGGCATCGGCGAAGCGTTTCTGATCCTTGAGCGCCTTGTCGAGTCCTTCCAAGAACACGAACCAATCGTACAATGCCTGGCGTTCATCCTTCTGGGCATACGCAGGATATTTCTTCTGCAACGATGCGCCATCATTGTGATACATGACATCGGCATCAGCAAGGCAGGAATCGATAATCGCCTTGTAATTTCCCTGGACATTGATTTTACTTCCTTGCGCTGTCGCCGTAACTCCAGAGGTCTGCAGAATAGTGGCCATGGCCTGTGCCTGGGATTCACTCTTCATGGAGACGACAGCATCGAGAGTCTCTGAGCCCAAAGAAGCGGATTTCTCTTTCATTTCTGGGACATAATATGCAGATCCCTTGGAAATGGAGTTATAGAGGTTGTCGAGATATGCCATGGCGTTATGGCCGTCCCACAGCGGCATGAACATGGCAAAGAGCACTACGAAAAACAGGGCCAGCAGGACAAAGCCCAAGGTGAATTCCTTCTTGCTGTGCATGGCTTAGGCCTCCCCCTTGAGGGTTTTGATGTTCATGAAAAAGGCACCGAACACCCACAGCCCAAACAAGCCGATGGTCACGAAGAAAAGCCACATGCCCACGGTGTCGATCATGGATGCCGTGGCCTTGTCGAGCGAGATCCACCCCATGGCCACGAGCTTCTTGGGCAGGGCAAAGGCCCGGTTGACGAAGCCGGCCATGACCGAGAGGGCGAAGAAGCCGCGAATGGTAATGCCGGGCACCACCTTGGTCACCAAGGCGCCCACCTGAATGCCGATGAGCGAACCCAAAAGCATGCCCATGGCCAGGGTGTAGAAGATAAAGCCGTAGATGGCGTACTGGGTGATGGCACCGTAGCCGGCGGTAAACACGATCTGGAAGATATCCGTGCCCACGGTGGTCAGCGACGAGACGCCCAGCACGTACACGAAGATGGGGAAGGTGAGAAAACCGCCGCCCACACCCATGATGCCGGCAGCCATGCCCACGAGAGCGCCGGAGAGGATGAGAAACCAGCACGAGATCTTGCGGCCGCCGGGAATGATCCCCTGGTCGAAGGTCACCATGGGGGGCAGGGTCACGGTTTGGAGCCGCTGGGCCAACGGGGTGAGTCCAGCGCCTTCGCGGCCCTCATGCGGACCGGCGGCCTTGCCGCCCTTCTTGGCGCTGAAGTAGTCGTACATGCCGTAGAAGCCCAAGAACCCGAGCATGAAGGTATAGACAATGGTGATGAAGGCGTCACTCAAGACCGGGTTGATGTCGTAGAGCGCCCGGTTGATGCCTGCGCCCACGGTGGTGCCGATGACGGCGCCGATGATGAAGATCACCGCCAGGGGCACCGAGACGTTGCCCATTTTGCGGTGGAGCACGGAGCCCATGATGGCCTTGGCAAAGATATGAAAGAGGTCCGTGCCCACGGCCAGGATACCCTTCACCCCAGCGCTCATGAGCGCCGGGGCGATGATGAAGCCGCCGCCGGCGCCGATACAGCCGGAGATGAGCCCGGCGCCCATACCCACGGCGATGGACACCAAAAAGATGAACAGGCTATAGTACGACGGCCCATACGCCTCTTTGCCGCCAATGAACCCCGGAAGGGCTTGGCTGACTTCCTCGGCAAAGGCCACGCTGCCCACGATCACCGGCACCAAGAGCAGCCCCAACAGGGCCAGACGCCGACGGTCCCCCATGATGACGCGGGCATTGTCCAGCTCCCACCGGGCGAAACTTCGTGATCCCTCCACCATCAATTTTCCGAAATCCCGAAAAAATCCCATGTCGTCCTCCTTTGCTGTTTGGGCGAAAACCGCCACATACCTCCCGTAGGCGTCTTCCTAGTCCTGACGGCAGCTCTGGGCCGCCAGCCGGGCGTCGAGGATCTTCTCCTCATGCTCGCGCTTGCGGCTGACCGCGGCCCGAATCTTGGCATCCAAGATTTCCACCGGACAGGGCTTGAGCAGATAGTCGAAGGCACCCTGCATCATGCCGTCCACGGCATCGTCCATGGTGGCGTGGGCCGAGAGCATGATGACCTCCACCAAGGGATGCTCGGCCTTGATGCGGCGCAGGGTTTCCAGGCCGTCCATGCCCGGCATGCGCACGTCGAGCACCACCACCTCGATCTCCGGGTCCGCCGCCAGGCAGGCCAGGGTCTCCAGGCCGCTGTGGGCCGTGCGCACCCGCATGCCGCGCACCGACAAACGCTTGCGCATGATCTCGGTGAATTGGGCATCGTCATCCACCAGCAGGACATTGGCCGCAACAAGCATGACGCCTCCTTGATTTCACCCAAACAAAGGCTGTGCCAAAAAAGAACAACACGTTGAACTTTCAGGAAATTCTACAGAACCCCCAAACGCCTCGTCACCACACGTCTCTCACCACACCCATCAAAATCGAAGAATATGCGATGGTTCGATGCACCGGGCGCATCCATAGCCCTGGAGAAAAACGCCCCATGCGGGGAAAACCACCCCACCTCACCCCACCAGGGGTTCCACTGCAGCCACCATGGCCGATACATCCACCGGCTCGCCGCTTTCCGCCAGGGCGCGCCACAGGTTGATTTCGCGGGTGAGGGCAATATTGTCCGGGTCCATGAAGCCTTCCCAGGCCGCCAGGGCCTTTTCCACCTGGCCGCGCTGGGCGTAGCTCAGCCCCAGGTAGGCTCGGGCCAGGGGATCTGCCGGACGGTGACGGACGGCCAGGGCCAGGGTGTCCTTGGCCTGGAGAAAATCCCCCAGCTTGTAGAAGCAGATGCCCAGGCGCACCCGGGCCTCGTGGTGATCGCGCTGGGTGCGCAGCACCGCACGGTAGCGCTCCCGGGCCAGGGCGAAATCCCCGCTGGCAAAGGCCGCGTCTGCGGCGCGCACCTCGGCGTCGAGGCCGGAGAGCGGCGATTGGGGGGCCACACGCCGCACCAAGCCGAAAAGCAGCTCCCGCCGGGTCACCATGGCAGGACCTCGCCGGACTGCAAGCATGCCTGCGTCCACACGCCCAAACACTTCCGTCGCAGCGAGCAATTGACAACCATCGCCAACCCCTCCAAGAAGAAAAACGCTTCGCGGCCGCATCGGGCCGCCTTTGTGCTATCCAGGGAGGACTTCATGTTCAAGCGCTTGATCCTGCTTCTCGTGGCGGCCCTCGCATGGGCCACGCCCCTGTGGGCGAAAACCTTCGCGGTGCTTCCCTTTACCGTGCACGGCCCCAAAGAATACCAATACCTTTCCCAGGGCATCCCCAGCATGCTCACCTCGCGCCTCACCCGGCCAGGCTCCCTGGATGCAGCGGAGGCGAGCCGCGTGCGTGCCGCAGCCCCCACGGCGCCTGCGGACGCCACGGCCGCCGCGGCCATCGGCAAAAAACTCGGCGTGGACTACCTGGTGTGGGGAGCGGCCACCATCATGGGCGACTCCTGCAGCCTGGATATCCAGCTTGTGGACGCCCAGGGCGCTGCCACGCCCTTTGCGGTACAGACTCCGCTGTCCGGGGTCATTGCGGCGCTCGAAGGCGTCGCCACCCGCATGGATGCCCACATCCACGGCCGCGCCCTGCCGCCGGCAGCCACTACCGCCGTGGCAGCGCCCAATCCAGCCATCATCGTCAATGAGTCCCAGCCCGGGGCCTACGCCAACCCCTCCCTCAAGTACCAAAACGCCGACACCACCGAGGGCCGCTGGCGCAGCCAGGCCCTGCCCTTCGCCTCCCGCGGCATGGTGGTGGCGGACGCCGACGGCGACGGCGCTCATGAAGTCTTCATCGTCACCGAAGAGGCGCTCTTGGCCTACCGGGTAACGGGTGGCGAGCTGCGCAAGGTGGCGGAGACCCAATACCCCGGACGCCTCGAGGTGCTGCGCATCTCCGCCTTCGACATCGAGCGCGACGGCAAGACGGACATCATCCTCACCGGCATGGACGGCAAGGCGGCCTTTTCCACCATCTACACCCTCAAGGGGGGCGCCCTCCAGGTGAAAGAAGACCATATCCCCTTCTTCCTGGCCACGCTGAATCTGCCGCCCGACTTCACGCCCACCCTGGTGGGGCAGAAGATCGGCACCACCCGCTTTTTGGAAAGCCAGGTGAACACCGTGGTGCGCAGCGGCGGCAGCCTCACCCTCGGCCCGCCGGTGGCCCTGCCCGCGGACGGCAACATCTTCAACGTGCAGTTCCTGCCGGACGAAGGCTCCCACAAGGTGATCCTCGTGGACGGTAGCGACAAGCTCCGGGTGTACTCGCCGGCAGGTTCGCTCTTGGCGGTCACGGACGAGACCTACGCCGGCTCCAACATCGCCATCGACAAGCAGGAGGCCGCGCCGGGACTGCGGCCGTACACGGAAAAAGACATGCCCCTTGCCGCGCTCTTCATCCCCATGCGCATGCTCCTCACCAACCTCGACCGCGACAAGCGTTTTGAACTCCTGGTGGGCCGAGGGCTTTCGGTGTCCGCCCAGATCTTCTCCAACTACCGCGACTATCCTCAGGGCGAGATGCACAGCCTCTACTGGGACGGCGTGGGCCTGGCCCTGCAGTGGAAGACGAGCATCATCAAGGGGACCATCACCGACTACGCCCTGGCGGACCTGGACGGCGACGGCCGCCTGGACCTCACCGTGCTCGTCAACACCCACACCGGGCTCCTGGGCACCCAGTCCAAACGCACAGTGCTCCTGGCCTATCCCCTGGATACCAGCGGCGTGGGCGCAGCCCGGGGGCAGTAAAAAAAATTGGACCAAAGCCCAAAAAAACGCAAAAAAGGGCTTGCTTTTTGGACCGGCCTTCCCCTAAAGGTGAGGCCACGGCGTCAGCCGAAGTTTTTCGTAACGCAACCCCAATTGCAAAAGGAGGAACACCATGAAACGTTTTGCTTGTGCCGCTCTCTTGGCCAGCATGCTGTTCGGCGCGGCCTGGAGCGCCTCCGCCGCTGAGCTCAAAACCCGCGGCAGCATTGATGTGTACGGCCAGTGGTCCCAGAACCTCTATGACTTCAACTCGGATGTCTCCGATCCCGACAACCACTCCATCAACCAGCGCGTGCGCATGTACTTCGACTACGTGGCCAGCCAGAACCTCAAGGGTGTGGTGGGCTTCGAGATCGACACCGACTGGGGCTTTGACGCCGGCTTCGGCACCGACCAGTCCAACCGTGGTTCCAGCACCAGCACCACCGGCTCTGTCGAAATCAAGCACGCCTATATTGATTTCACCTATCCAGACTCGGTGGTGAACATCAAAGCGGGCATGCAGGCAGTGGCCCTGCCCGGCGTGTTCGGCTCCCCCATCTTTGACGACGACGCCCCGGCCATCGTGGTGAGCGCGCCCATCAACGACATGTTCGCCCTTACTGCAGGCTTCATGCGTGGACAGGACACCAACACCGACAACATCGTCTCCACGCCAAAAGACAAAGAGCTCGACGCTTCCTTCCTGGCGGCTCCCATCAAGCTCGACGGCTTTGCCATCACCCCCTACTTCGCCTACGGCTGGGTGGGTGAAGATTACAAAACTTCCGAGGCCTACAACGTCTGGTGGTTGGGCGCCAATGCCGAACTCACCATGTTCGATCCGCTGACCTTTGCTGCGGACCTCATGTACGGCTCCACCTCCGGGCTCGATGAGAACGACCACGGTTGGTACGGCGCCCTGGCCGCTTCCTACAAGTTCGACATGGTCACCCCCACCCTGTTCTTCACCTATGCCTCGGGTGACGACGACGACGCCACCGACGGCTCCGAGATCATGCCCACGCTCTCCGAAGGTTGGGCCATCTCGCCCATGACCGGTGCCCGCGCCTTCTCCACCACCTGGGATACCTGGGGACTTACCGGTCTGCCGCAGGAAGCCGGCCTTGGCATGTGGACCGTGGGCCTCAAGCTCGACAAGATCAAATTCATCGATAACCTGACCCACACCCTGGTGATTGCCTACCTGAAGGGTACCTCGGACCAGGATTCCGCCCAGCTCTTCGACGAAGATTCCCATGCCTGGGAAGTGTACTTCGCCAACACCTACAAGATCTACGAGAACCTCTCGGCCATCGTGGAGTTCGACTACTTCGCTCCCAGCTTCAACGACGACAAGATGGAAGACGAAGATCCCTCTGCCTTCGTGGCCGCGGGCTTCAAGTACAAGTTCTAAGCGTTGGGACTCTGACACCCAAGGCCAGGGGAAACCCTGGCCTTTTTTTGTGCCACGCTCCGCAGGCCGCGGTGGTGCCGCAGGCAACGCCCGTGGCGTCAGGGCCGTTTACCCTGCGCCATTTGACTTGCCCCGGCCGGACGGCATAGAAGGCGGGCTTTCCAGCAACACGCCATCTTTTTGCCAAGGATACCCCATGCCCATTCGTGTGCTTTCCCATCCTCCCCTGCCCGAGCTGCGAGCCTGGCTTGCCGGCCGCGGGGCGCCGGGGGCGGACATGGCGGCGCTCGAGGCCCAGGTGCGCGAGGTCCTCGCCACGGTGCAGGCCGAAGGCGACGCCGCGGTGGCCCGGTACACGGCCCGTTTCGACTGGTCCGGCGCCACGGCCCAGACCATCCGCGTGCCCGAGGCGGACATCGCCTCCGCACCAATTCCCGCGGCCGACGCCGCGGCCATCGCCGAAGCCGCAGCCCACATCCGCGCCTTTCACGAGCGCCAGCGCCAAAACTCCTGGTTCACCCACGCCCCAGACGCCATCCTCGGCCAATTGGTGCTGCCCGTAGGCCGCGCCGGGCTGTACGTCCCGGGCGGCACGGGCGGAGACACCCCGCTCATCTCCAGCCTGCTCATGACCGCCATCCCCGCCCAGGTGGCCGGGGTGCCTTCCCTTGCCGTGGCCACCCCGCCGCGGCCGGACGGCACGCTGAACCCGTATCTTCTGGCCACGGCCCGGATGCTGGGCATCACCGAGATCTACCGCATGGGCTCGGCCTGGGCCATCGCGGCCCTGGCCTTGGGCACGGAGACTATTCCTGCGGTGGACGTCATCGCCGGGCCGGGCAACATCTACGTGACCACGGCCAAGCGTCTGGTCGCCGGGAGCGTGGGCATCGACATGATCGCCGGGCCGAGCGAGATCGCCATCCTGGCGGATGCTTCGGCCACAGCGCAGCACCTGGCCGCGGACATGCTCTCCCAGGCGGAGCACGACCCCCTGGCCTCGGCCCTGCTTTTCACCCCGGATCAGTCCCTGGCCCGGGCCACGGCCGCGGAGCTGGAGCGCCAATTGGACGAACTGCCCCGCGCCGAGCTCGCCCGCAAGGCGCTGGCCGATTGGGGAGCCATCGTCCTGGTGCCGGATTTGGCCACGGGCATGGAGTGCATCAATGCCCTGGCCCCGGAGCACGTGGAACTGGCCGTGGCCGACCCATGGGCCTTGGTGCCGCAGGTGCGCCACGCCGGGGCGGTGTTCCTCGGCCACACCACCCCGGAGCCCGTGGGCGACTACTTCGCCGGCCCCAACCACGTGCTCCCCACCCTGGGCACGGCCCGCTTCGCCCAAGCCCTCTCGGTAGCGACCTTTTGCAAGACCACGAGCCTCGTGGCCACCGGCCCCGCGTACGTGGCCCGGCACGGGGCCACCATCGCCCGGCTGGCACGGCTGGAAGGTCTCGAGGCCCATGCCCGCAGCATCGAATCCCGCTTCAAGGAGTAGCCATGCGCGTCGTCACCCAGACCCGGTTTCCGGGACTCGAACTCCTCTCCCGCGGCAAGGTGCGGGACATCTACGCCCTGGACCCCGAGCACCTGCTCATCGTCACCACGGACCGCATGTCCGCCTTTGACGTGGTGCTGGGCGAGCCCGTGCCCTACAAAGGCGTGGTCCTCAACCAGATCACCGTCTTTTGGATGCGGATGTTCGAAGACCTCACCCCCAACCATTTGGTGGCCACGGAAGTGACGGATTTTCCACCGGCCCTGGCGGCCTTCGCCGATGACCTGGAGGGCCGGGCGGTGGTGGTGCGCCGCGCCAAACCCCTGCCCATCGAGTGCATCGTGCGCGGCTACCTCACCGGCTCCGGCTACAAGGACTATCTGGCCACCGGCAGCGTGTGCGGCCACAAGCTCCCCGAAGGGCTGCCCGAGGCGGCCAAACTCACCCCGCCGCTCTTTACGCCCTCCACCAAGGCCGAACTGGGCGAACACGACGAAAACATCACCGTGGCCTCGGCCAAGGCCCGGGTGGGCGAGGGCCTGGTGCGCCGGGTGCAGGAGATCGCGCTTGCCATGTACGAACGGGCCCGGGCCTATGCGGAGGAGCGCGGCATCCTCATTGCGGACACCAAATTCGAGTTCGGGCTCCATGACCGGGACCTCATGCTCATCGACGAGGTGCTCACCCCGGACTCCTCGCGCTTCTGGCCCAAGGAAGGGTATGCGCCGGGATTGGTACCGCCGAGCTTCGACAAGCAATACCTGCGCGACTGGCTGTCGGCCTCCGGCTGGGACAAGCGGCCGCCAGCGCCGAAAGTGCCCGAAGAGATCATCCTCCAGACCCAACGCCGCTACCTGGACGCCTACCGCATCCTCACCGGTAGCCCCCTTGCCATCCCCAACCCATAGGAGATCACCATGCTCGTCCACGGAAAGAAAGCCCTGATCTTCGGCGTGGCCAACGACAAGAGCATCGCCTACGCCATCGCCAAGGCCCTCAAGGAGGGCGGCGCCACCATCGGCCTGAGCTACGCAGGCGAAGCCCTCAAGAAACGGGTGGAGCCCATCTGCGCGGAGCTGGGCGGCGAACTGCTCTTCCCGTGTGATGTCACGGACGACGCCGCCATCGCCGCGGCGGTGGATACGGTGCGCGCGGCCTGGGGGAGCGTGGACATCCTGGTGCATTCCATCGCCTTTGCCAACCGCGACGACCTCAAAGGCCGCTACATCGACACCAGCCGCGAGGGCTTCCGCCTGGCCCTGGACGTCTCCGCCTACTCCCTGGTGGCCCTGGCCCAGGCCTTCGAGCCGCTGCTCTCCCCTGGGGCCTCCATCATGACCATGACCTACTACGGCGCGGAAAAGGTCATCACCAATTACAACGTCATGGGCGTGGCCAAGGCAGCCCTGGAGGCCAGCGTGCGCTACCTGGCCATGGACTTGGGGGAAAAGGGCATCCGGGTCAACGCCATCAGCGCCGGGCCCCTCAAGACCTTGGCGGCCTCGGGCATCTCCGGCTTTCGCAGCATCCTGCAGACCATCGAGGAGCGGGCGCCGCTAAGGCGCAACATCACCCAGGAGGAAGTGGGCAAGGTGGCGCTCTTCCTCGCCTCGGATCTGGCCAGCGCCGTCACCGGCGAGGTCATCTACGTGGACAGCGGCTACCACATCATGGGCATCTAACCCTGCCATCAGCCCTGCCACCAACACAACACCCCGGAAGCGCACCATGCAGTAATCGTGATGGACCATGCCACTGCCATCAGCCCCGCCACCAGCACAAAAAAACCCCGGCAAGCCCCGGGGTTTTGTGTTGGCCTGTCCTCCAGGTCTTAGCGCTTGAGCTGGATGAGGGTGTTCATGAGGTTTTCCGTGGTGGTGATGGTCTTGGAATTGGCCTGGAAGCCCTTTTCCGTGGTGATCATCTTCACGAATTCCGTGGCAAGGTCCACGTTGGACTGCTCCAGGGCGTTGGAGGCGATACTCCCCTTGCCGCCGGTATTGGCCAGGCCGGTGATGGCCGGGCCCGAGGCGCGGGTCTCGGAGAAGAGATTGCCGCCCTCCCGGTACAGGCCGTAGTTGTTGTTGAAGGTGGCCAGGGTCAGGGCGTAGAGTTGCTGCACCTGCCCATTGGAGTAGCGGCCGGTGAGCACGCCATCCCGGTCCACGGAGATACTCTGGAGAAAGCCCGCGGCATAGCCGTTCTGGGACTGGTACACCGTGGTGGACGCCGAGCTGTAGCTCGTGGTGCGCAGGGCATTGGCCTCCACCGAGGCAAAATTGTTGATGGTGGCAAGGGCCGCCTGCATCTGGGCCGGTGTCGTCACCGGGCCGCCGCTATTGCCGGTCTGCATCAATTGCCTGAGTGCATCCAAAGTAGCCAAGCCTCCGGACCAGTTGGTGGCCTTGTTGCGCAGTCCGAAATTGATCTCGATGTTGGCCGGAGAGTTGTCCGTCAAAGTAAGATCCTTGGGCGGAATATTGGGCGTCGCCGCACTATCGTCCGTAGCCGTGATGCTGCCATTGGCCTTGCCCAAGAAGTTGGCGGTGCATACGGGAAATCCGTTCTTGGAAAAATTGGCCGGCGTCCAGTTGGTGATGGCGCTGGCATCGGTGGCAAACGTCCCCGCTGTGGGCGGGGGGCCAGGCGTCGGTTCCGTGCCGCCCGTGCCGTTGTAGGGGTTATTGATGGTAAAGGCGCTCATGCCTTCCAGCTCACCGGTGGCATTGAAGGTCAGGGTGCCGGCCATGAGGATGCCCCGCTTGGAGGTATCGGTCTGCACCGCCCAAAACTCCCGGTTGTCCTCATTGGGGGGCACGGCCACGATGTATTCCCAATAGCGCTTGCCCCCAGCATTGTCCGTCACGTCAGGGTCGTTGATGGGGTCCATGTACACGGTAAGGTTATGGGCGCCGCCGTTTTCGTCATAGACCTTGATGGTGGTCTGGTAGGCATAGCGGGCATCGCCCAAAGGAACACCGTCCACGGAGTTGGCGTCGTAGGCGTCGAACATGGCGGTAAAGGGCGTGCCATCAAACGGGGTCGTGGTTGGCGGGTCCCCATCCTCCACGGAGCGGTCCACGGCCCGGGAATCGAGGTTCAAGATGAGGTCCACCCGACTGGTGGCCTGGGGGGGCGACTGGAAGTTCTCCAGCTTGATGTCCGTGGGCACGCCCACGATCTTCACCGTGGCGCTGGGGGCGGACGTCTCGGTGGTGGACACCACCTCGCTCGTGTCGTCCGATTGGATGGCCCAGCCCTGCAACCGGTAGCCATGGGGGTCCACGAGATAGCCGTCTTTGTCGAAGCGGAACGAGCCGGCCCGGGTGTAGTAGTTGGTCTCTTCCCCAGGCGGGACCACGACGAAGAAGCCGTTCCCGCCAATGGCCAAATCCGTGGCCTCGTTGGTGGTCTCCAAAGAGCCCTGGGAGAAATCCCCCATGACCGCGCCCATGGCCACGCCACGGCCCACCTGCCCCACGCCGTTGGCCACGGAGATGGTCTGGCTCAAGGTGTCCTCGAAGTACGAGCGCGAGGCCTTGAACCCGATGGTGGAGATATTGGAGATATTGTTGCCGATGACCGACATGTCCTCACCGTGGACACGCAGTCCACTGGTCCCCGCATACATGGAAGCTGACAGGCCCATAGGTCCCTCCTCTTCTTCTTACTCCTGCTCTGTGGCAGCAGTGCTCGTTTCCGTCACGGTACGCACGTCGCTCAAGGCCACGGTACGACCATCGGCCAGACGCAGCCGGGTGACGCCGTCTTCGGTACGCTCCACGGCCGTGACCCGGCCGGAGACGGCCGTGGACACGAGCACCGGTGTGCCCTCGGCATCGGTGGCGGCAAAGGTCACGCTGTAGCGGCCATCGGGCAGGCTAGTGCCTTGGTCGTCCTTGCCGTCCCAAGCGTAGGAATAGGTACCGGCGGCACGGCCGGAAAGTTTTTCCGTGCGCACCAGGTTGTTGCTGCTGTCATACACAAAGACCTGTACCTCGGTGGCGGTGCCCTGCAGGGTGAAATCCACGCTGGAGACCGCGCCCTTTTCCTTGGACAGGCCGCTTCCTGCGGCCACCACCTCTTTGCCCATGAAGGCCGCGGCGGAGAGCATGTCCTGGCTTGCCGCCTGCTCCGTGAGCTTGGTGATGCCCGCTGCAATGTTGTTCATCTGCTCGAGGCTGGAAAACTGCGCCAATTGGGCGATGAACTGCTTGTCATCCATGGGGTTCAAGGGGTCCTGATGCTGGAGCTGGGTGACCAGCAGGCGCAAGAAGGCGTCCTTGTCCAGGGCCTTGGAGCCTTTGGCCTCGCTGCCGGCAAAAGCCCCTTGGTTGTGCAGGATGGATTCGATCATACGGATGCCTCACGCAAAGAGATCCACAGCCCCGTCGGCACGAAGTGCCGTGTGCAGGCCGGGTGTCCTCTCCTCTTGCAGATTGCGCGCCAACGATTCCTCCGGGACCACGGAGCGCCGCCACCAAAACCCAGTGCCCGCGCCGTCCCCCTGCGGGCGCTGGTGCTGGCTGGCCCCATCCCAGGCGTTGTGGGAGCCCAAGTCCGCAAGACCGGCCTGCACGTCCAGGCGCGCCACCTGAAACCCCTGCCGCTCCAGCTCCTGACGTAAGCTGGGCAGGTGGGCGTTTAGGATCTGGCTGGTTTCCGGGTGCGCCGGCCGCAGCACGGCGTGGACCTCGCCGCCGCGCACCTGCAGGGCCACGTGGATGGGCCCCAGGTCCTGGGGTTCGATCTGGATGGTGAGCTGCTTGATGCCCGGAGAGAGCTGCCGCACCATGGCCTGCGCCGTCTGCTCCACGATGGAAGGCGCCAGGGCCTCGGCGCGGGAGGCCACCGGCCCTGCGGGGGAGAAGGCCGCGGCGCCAGCCCCTTCGGCGCCTGTGCTCTGCCCGCCCTGCGCGGCCAGGGGCCTTTGCCCCCGACGTTCGTCAGGCGACTGGTGCTCGGGCCTCCCCTCCTTTGCCCCGAAACCGCTGCCGCGCAAAGGCACCGCGCGGGGGCTCAGCTCCTGGGGGTCCTCCACCCAGGCCGCCTCGAGGCTGCTGCGCCTGTGCTCGGAACGGATGCGGTCTTCATCCCCAGATCTGCCCGGGCGCCGCGCCTCGGGTTCGCCTGCCAGGCTTTGGGCCTCGAGAGATTGCCCGACCTTCTTGGACGTCGCCTGCCACAGACCCTCCACAGGGGAGAGCGAAGGGGGCTCCCCATGCCCCATGTTCCCGCGTGGGCTTTGCCCGAGCCCATCCTTTGCGGCGAAGTGCCCCCCATGCGCCGCCCAAGACCCTGGCTTTTGGGCCCCGTCCGCAGCCTCACTGCGCACGGCATCCATGGCTTCTTGCCCAGTGGCACCGAAGACCGAACTCGCCGGTCGGGATGCGGTCCGCAAAGCGGCGGCGCCTTCGTGCCCCAAAGCATCAGCCCCCTTGACTTTTCCGGCCCACCCATTCGCTCCATGGGCACGCGACGATGCCGAAGCCTCCTGCGCCACAGGAAGATCCTTGCCCGCGTCCAGGGGCTTTTCTTGGTGCGCCCCAGCATCTTGCCTGCCGTGGATCCATTGGCCGTTGGTCCCACGAAATTTTTTCCCCTGGGCCGCCCAGAGGGACGCTGCCCCCTGTTTGGCGGATACAGCGGCCTGAGCGTCGTCGTGCATCGCGACCGCACTGTCCACCTGCTCCATGGAAACCCCGGAAGACGAAATCCGGCCGGCAGGCAAGGTCTCCGGGCACACCGGTTCTGCTCCAGCAGGGTCTGATTGCAGGCGGCAATGCGAAATCCAGCCCGCAGGCAAAAGCTCCGGGCACACCTGCGCCAGCCACGCGCCCAAGCGGCCGTCCTCGCCGCTCTTTTTCCAGTCCGTCAGGCGCTGCCACAGGTCGTCGTCAATGCCGCCTTGCTCGCGCAGCGCCAGGATATGCTCCCACAGGCCCGCAGCAGGCGCGCCCGTGCTGCGCCCCAAGAGCTGGGAAAACAGGGAACCGGCCTTGGCGGATGCTCCTTTGCCCGCCAGCACGGAAAACACGCCGCCGTGCTGCAAAGCGATGGGAAAAAATTGCATGGTGGCCTCCTTTGCCGAGGACACCAATCAAAAGCCGTTCCAAACGCCCCATGCGCGGGCTCAAGCCTCCGGGGCAAAGCAGGCGAGGTGGCGCTCTACCAGTTCGGCCGCATGACGCAGGCTTGCTGGCGAAAAATCTTCGTTTTCGAGGCTCACGGCCAGGAAACTTGCCAGAGGACGCAGGGCGGGGACAAAGGAGTTCCACGGAAGCGGGGTGGGCGGCGAAGTGCTGGAGAGCCAGCGCACCAGGCGCAGGCTCTCGCGGGCAATGGCCCGGGCAAGGGCAGGATAGGCGCTCCACAACCGCTGGCGGATGGCGCGGCAAAAGGCCGCATCGCCCCCAGCGCCCCAGGCAAGCCACAGGGCGCGCCAATAGCCGGACACAAGCTCCCGGGCGCAGGGCTCGGCGCCGCATTGCGGCTCCAGGAGGTACAGCCCCTGGGCGTCCCGGCCCGTTTGGGCAAGCCGCAGCCCCCGCACACATGGCCACGGCGCGCCCTGCACCGCAGCCGCAGCCACCTGGGCCACCTGACGCGGGGTCATGGGAGAGCGGCAGGGCTCGGCCTTCCGCGTGCACGCCCAGCACCCGCGGCACGAACAGGCGGCCTGCAGCACCAGGTGCCCCGGCTGGTACGGTCCGGTGTCCCACGGCCACACCGGCCCCAAACTCACATTGAGGACCCGCAGCCCGGTCCAGGCCGCCACGTGCATGGGGCCGGTATCCGGGGTGATGAGCAGCGCCAGCTCCTGCCCGAAGTAGGCCAGGCGCTCCAGGCTGAAGGCGCCGCAGAGATCGAGCACCGGCCGGCGCACCAGCCCGCGCACCGCCTCGGCCAGGGGTTTTTCCGCCGGGCCGCCCAAAAGCACCGGGGCAAAACCCAAACGCCGCAGATGACCGCAGACCCCGGCCCAAAAGACGGCATCCGGCCGCTTGGCCGCAGTGCTCGCCCCGAGAAACAGGCCGATCTTGTCCGAAAGGGGACGGCGCGGCGCATCCCAGCGGGTGGCCGCCATGCGCTCCCTGGGCACGACGTCCAGGGCGTAGAGGTCGGCCCAATGGAAGCGGTTATGGCGGTTGGCGTGCACCAGGCTTGCCCGGTAGCGGTGCCAAAATCCGTGGATGCGCAGCACCCCGTCGCGGCGCACAAGCCCCAGCACCCGCTGGGCAACGATGGCGCCGGCCAAGGCCGCCCCAGCCTCGGCATGCCCCAGGTGAAGCACGAGATGCGCCGGGGTGGCGCGCAGCTCGGCATCGTCTGCAGGGCCCAAAAGCCGCACCCCGGAAGGCATAAGCCCCTGCGCCAGGGCGGCAAATTGCGGCTCTGCGCGCAGCCACAGCGGATGGCCGGGAAAAGTGCGCATGAGCCACAAAAGCAGGGGGAAGGAGAGGACCACATCCCCCAAGCGCTGCATCTGCAGGACAACGAGAGGCTCAGCCATGGGCGTGACGGGGGCCCGGCGCCGCAGGTCCGCAGGCACCGTGGTCGCCGGGGCGCAACGTGCCGGAAAGACGCTGGAGGCACCACCTACGTGCCATACCACTGCCGCATGGCGGAAACCAAGGTGGCAAGCCGCACGTCGTAGGTGTGTTCCGCAAGCACCCGCTCGCGGGCGGCCTGGGTGACGGCCTGACGCTGGGCGTCGTGGGCGAGATAATAGCGCACCAAGTCGCCAATTTCTTCCGGGTCACCGTAGCACACCACCTCCCGGCCCAAGGTGAACAGGTCTTCCATCTGGCGGCGGTAGTCGGTGAGCAGAAAGGCCCCGCAGGCCGGCACATCGAAGACCCGCTGGTTCACCGCCCCTTTCATCTGCAAACTGGTGCAGTTGAAGTTTACCCGTACCTGCGGGTACCATTGGGGAAGCTCGCTATAGTAACTCACCTCGGGATGGTAGTGCCAGCCGCGCGCCGGAAGCAGGCGCCGCCACCCCGAGTCCCCCACGATGTGGGGGTGAAAGGGCAGAAGCCTGCGCACACACGCATGCCGCCAGTCGCGCGTGGCATGCCAGGTGATGGCGGTCTCCAGGGCGAGCTGGCTTTCCGTGGGCAGCGCCTCCATGTGGGCCACGATGTCTGGATGGTGGAGCGCCATATAGGCCCGCACCGTGCGGATGGGGCTTTGGGCAAAACCTTGCGCCACCTGAGGAATGCAGGAGGTAAGCTCCCGGGGAAGGATCCCCTGACGGGTGCGGGTCTTGTGCACCATGGAGTTGCCCACAAAGGCCACGTCGAGACGGGCACTGCCCTGGGGCGCAAACCGGGTGGGATCGGTCCCCAGCGGCAGGTAGCGCACATGGGCAAAGCCCATGGCGCGCAGGCCCTCCACCGTGTCCGCATCCCAGGTAAAAAGGGCCACCCAGGGCGAAACCGCGCTCTGGTAGAGCCCGATGATGAGGTGCGGATCGTCCACGAACCACGAAGCCAGGGGGAGCTCCAGCCGGGCCAAGAGGTCGGTGAGCACCCCTTCCCGGTCCACGCCCAAGTGATTGACGGTGAGGGCGAAATGGGGCCGGAACTCCACTACGGCCTGCAAGATGGCCTCCACGAACTCCTGCCTGCCCACCTCTTGGCTGGGAAGCTCCACCACCCGCACCGCGTACCCCAAGCGGGCGCAGGCGGAAAGCAGCTCCCCATGGAGAAAATAGGCGCTCGCCACCAAAAGGATGCGCGGTGTGTCTTTCCCGAGGCGCGGGGCCCGGGCGCGCTGCCAAAAGCAGGCCTTGCGGCTTGCGGTCAGGTGCTCGGCCAGGGTGCGGTAAAAGGCGGGATCCAGGCGGGCGTAGAGCGGGTGCACGATGGGCACCAGCGGCGGGCCTCCCAGGTCCATCTGCCAGCGCGTCAAGGCCGCGAGCACGGCCTGGGGGTCTCTCTGCCGGCACCACAAGACCTCGTGCGGAAGGCGGATACCCAAGGCTTCGGCAAGCCCGGTCTCCTTGTCCACCACCGCCACCGGCAGCCCCATGCGCAAGGCAGCGGCAATGCCCGCCCCCAGGCCCGCGCCCAAGAAGACCACGGCCTCGCCTTCCTGGGGCCGCGCCGCAGCCAACAGATCTTCCTCCAGGGCCGGTCCCCGGCGGCCGTTCATGCGCCAGCGCTTGCCCGCCACCTCCACCACGGCGTCCACGAGCGCGCCGTCTTCCCTGGGCACGGGCCAAACCTGCATGGGCTACCAGGCCCCCTTTTCTGCGGCGCGGTGAAAATAGAATTCCACCCGCCGGTTGGTGGCGCGGTTGGTCTCCGAGGTATTGGGCACCAAAGGCCGGGTGTCGGCATAGCCCACTGCCTTGAGGCGCGAGGGCGCAATATGGCCATGGGTGACGATGTAATTGAGGGCCGCTGCGGCCCGGGCTGCAGACAGCTCCCAGTAGGACCCAAAGCCCCCCAGGGGCTCGGAGTCGTCGGTATGCCCGCGCACCACCACATCGAAATTGAAGTTGACGAGGATGGTGATGACCTCCTCCAGAATGCGGGTGGCGTCGGGCTTGATCGCTGCCGATCCTGGGGCGAACAGGGCACCGCTTCCCACCCGTACCAAGACGCCTTTGTCGTCCGGGGTCACCTGGGCCTGCTTGGCGAGATTCGCATCCTCCTGGAACATGGCGGAGATCTGCAGCGAAAGCTGCATGATCTTGCGCGACTCGGTGTCGAGCTTCACCTCCTCGCGCTCGTACTGCGAGGGAGAGTACGCCACGTATGTGTCCAGCGGTCGCTCGGTCTGCACGCCAAAGGCATCCCGGATGGAGCCCATCATGTCCTTGAATTTCTGGACATCCATGTTGGCAAAGGAAAGGAGCAGGATGAAGAAGGTCAACAGCAAGGACATGAGGTCCCCAAAGGTGGCCAGCCACTCGGGCAAGCCGTCGGGACACACGCACTCCGGACATTTCTTGGGGGCTTCCTCGGACATTACTTGCTCCCTTCGCGCAAGGCCGGGGCCAGGAACGCCTCCAGCTTATCCTGGATGATTCTCGGATTTTCCCCACGCAGCACCGACAAGATGCCTTCCACGGCGATCTCCATGTAGAAGGTCTCGGCCGCGGAACGCTCGCCCAGCTTGGTGGCGATGGGGATGAAGATGACGTTGGCGAGCACCGCACCGTAGAGGGTGGTGAGCAAGGCCACGGCCATGGCCGGACCGATGGCGGAAGGATCGCTCAATGTCTGGAGCATGGCCACCAGGCCGATGAGGGTGCCGATCATGCCAAAGGCCGGGGCCATGGAGCCCATGCTCTTGAGGATGGCTTGGCCGGAACCATGGCGCTGGCGCATGAAGTTGATCTCCGTCTCCAGCACCGAGCGCACCAGCCCCTCCTGGGTGCCGTCCGCCACGAGGAGCACCCCTTTCTTGAGAAAGGGATCGTCCACACTGGCCTTCTCCAGGGCCACGAGGCTCTCGCGTCGGGCAAGTTCCGCCAGTTCCACGATCTTCTTGATGAGCTCTTTGGGGTCTGGGTCCTTGGCAAAAAAGGCCTTGAGCATGACCTTCACCATGCCCAATACCGCGCCCATGGGGTACATGATGAAGGTCACGGCCACGGTGCCGCCGAACACGATAAGCACAGAAGGGATATCGACGTAAGGGCCGATGCTCCCGCCCATGAGGATGGATCCAAAAATCAGGCCAAACGCTGCGACAATGCCGATAAGGGTTCCGATATCCATAGGTCACCTTATGGTACTTACTCTTTCTTGCCGAGGGCTGGGCTGCGCACGACAATCTCGTTGTCCGCCAACTCAAAGCGCACGTTGCGCAAAAAATCATTCACCTGCAGCCGGGCGGTGCCCATGGAGATGGTGACCCCAGGCCGCACCTCGCCGGGCGCCACCACCATGGCACGGGCAAAAAAGCGCTCGTGGAGCCGCTCGCGCATGCCCACCACCTTGTTCTGCAAAGCGCGCATCTTGCGCTCCACAGTGGCCAGGCGCGGGGCGTATTCCGCGGCATAGGTGGCATTTTTGGCCATTTCCCGCTGCAACTCTCTGCTCACCGGCCCCAAGCGGGCAAGTTCCCGCTCCAAGCGCTCCACCTCGCCCATGAGTTCGGCATCGAAACCGAGCACCAACTCCGTGGGGGTGCCCAGCCCGCCGCCCAGTTGCCCGCCCACAAACACCACCGCCTGGCAGCAGATGCGCCCGCCCACCAGCCGGTCGCGCACCGCCAGTTTGCGCTGGCAAAACACCTGGGCATGCATGCAGACCTTGTCCACCAGGATGGAGTCCCCGGCCCAGAGGGTCGCGTTCTCACAAAACCCCACCCGGATGTTCTTGCCGGCCCGCAGCAGCCCGGCACCGCGCACCCCGCCGTCCACCTGCAGATTGCCGCCCGCCTGCACGGTGGCCGCTTCCACACCCTCCTGCACCCGCACGTCCCGCCCCACCAGTTCAAAGCCTGCGCGCACCGAGCCATGGACGATGACATCCCCCACAAATTGGATGTTGCCCGTGCGCACCCCCACGTCCTGGCGCACGTTGAGCACCCGCTTCACATGGATGAGACCGCCGTCGTAAAAGACATACCCATTGGCCGAGGCCAAAAGCTGCAGGGGATTTTGCGGGTGCACCGCGCAGTTGCGGCCCATGGGGAAACGAGGCTCGGCAAACACCGACTGCGGCGGCAAGGCCCGCGCCGCCTCTTCGGAGATGGGAACCATCTCCGCCAGCACCTGGCCCTCGATGACATTCTGCACGTAGCCCATGTTCTGGTGGTCCACGGAGCCGTCTTCCCGCTGGCGCGGTTTGAGGTTCAAGTGGTCGAAATCGGGATCAAAATGGTGCTTGAGGAAATAGGGCATGGGCTAGTCCACGAGGTTGGCGTCCACATCGTCCTCGTCGTCGGCTATGCAAAAAAAGTGCAACATATTGACGAGGGCCAAGGTCTTGCGCAGCTGCGGCCGCAAGCGGAAGAGGATGAGCTTCTGCCCGGATTGGGAACAGCGGTTGTTGAGGATGACGAAAAAGCCGATGCCGGAACTATCGAGGAAGTCCACCCCTTCCAAATCGAAAATGAGCGTCTTCCAATGCGGGGCGGCAAACACCGTCTCCATGCGGGCCTTGAGGTCCTCCACCACGTCAAAGGTGATCTCCCCGTCATAGCGCACCCACACCTCGGTGCCTTTGGTCTCTATACGCAATTCTGGCATGCGCCCTCCCATCGTTTTTCCAAGGTCAACACATTGGCCCCCTCCACACGCCCATAATGCACGCGGTCCATGAGGGTATGAATGAGAAAAAGTCCTCGTCCCGACGTGGATGTGGCCTCCGGCAGCCCCCAGCGCTCCGGGGGATCAAAGGGGCGGCCATGGTCCACCACCTGAAAACGCACCAAGCTCCCAGGGGCCACCGCCACCCGCAACTCGAGGACGCCACCTTCCTCGCCGTATGCATACCGGACGACATTGGCGCACGCTTCCACCATGGCAAGCTCCACCGCCGCCCGCATCTCCGGCGGCATCTGCGCGGTCCACTCCATCGCCCGACGGACCACCTGACGCACCTCGGCCGGCGCCGCCTGCGTGCGGAAGACCACGCTGCGCCAGGCGGGATCCGTCTCCACCCACAGGGCCGTCAGGTCATCGGTAAATACCGGCGATATCTCGCCCGCTTCTTCCAGCCGGTGCATCAAGGCGTCCAGATACACCGTGGGCTCGCAAATCACCTCGCTGGCGAGTTCCACGAACCGCTCCACCCCCAGCTGCTCGCCGGAGGCCATCTCCCACTCGTACAGCCCGTCGGTGTAGAGCAACAGGCCCGATCCCGGCGGAAACGGCCGCTCCTCAACGCGAAACTCCAAAGGGAAAAATCCGAGCATGGGAGTGGACGCGCCCAACGGTTCCACCCGCGCGCCCACGCGCAACAGCCCCGGACAATGGCCGGCATTGGCAAAGCGCAGCTGCCCCAGTGTCGGGTCCACGTCCGCAAGAAAGATGGTCACAAAATCCGACTCATCCCCCACGGTTTCCAGGAGCTGGGTGTTGGTGGTGGCAAGGATATACTCGATGCTCGCTCCCCGGGCCGTGCCTGCGCGCACCACCGTACGCACCATGGCCATGATGAAGGCCGCCCGGGCCCCGTGGCCGGACACATCCGCCATCACCACCCGCACGCCTCCCGAGGGCAAGGACAAACAATCGTAATAATCTCCACTGGCCAGGCCGGAGGGCTGGTAGAGGTGCCGCACCCGAAAACCCGGCACTTCCTGCGCCAAGGAGGGCACGAGCTTTTTCTGCAGGGCCGCCACGGTCCGCATCTGCGCCTCGATGCGCATGTAGGCCTGCTCGAGTTGCTGGGTCATGCGGATGTGGCGCAGGGCCACCTCCATACGCGCGCGAAAGACCTCCCGGTAAAACGGCAGGCGCAAGCACTCATTGGCCCCGGCGTGGAGCAAGGCGAACTCCCCGACCGGCGAAAGGTCCCAGAAAAACACCACGATGAACGTACGGCTGTCGTTGGCCTGCCCCCGGATGTACTCCACCACCTGCCGGGCGTCACAGGAGCCCAGGCGCTCGCCGATCACCATGATGTCGAAGCGCTCTTCCAAATAGGCATCCAAGGCATCGAAGCCGTCCTGGGTTTCGGCGAGGGTGAAGCGCGCGTCCAGGGCGTGGCGCACCAAGCGGCGCAGCACCGGATCGCGGTCCACCACCATGACCCGCACGGGCGCATCAAACCCAGGTGAAGCCTGCGCCACGCTACTCCTCCCGATACTCCGCCGCAGCGCCAGTATTTTCCGAAACGAGCACCCGCACCAGACGCACCCCAAATCCCTCAAGACGCGCGGCAAGGCGGCGGAAGATGTATTCCGCCAAGCGTTCCGAGGAAGGGCTCACCCCGGCAAACTCCGGCAGTGCATTGACATGGGTGTGGTCCAATCCCTCCGTCACCGCCGCCAGATGCCTTTTGAGCTCCTTGAAATCCATGAGCATGCCGGTCTTGGGGTCCAACGCACGGCCCTCCACCTCCACCTCTACGGCAAAGTTGTGGCCATGCAGGGCCTCGCATGGCCCGCCATAATGGAGAATCTGATGCGCAGCGGCAAACCCCCCGCACACCCGCAGTCGCCATACCCCCATCACCGCCCTCCTCGCCAGCTCTCAAGATCGCGCCAAAATTGGGGCCCCGCCGCCACACCCACGTCTGGGCCGCATTGCAGCTGACAGACGAATTCCGGGGCCACCACCTCGAGGACCACCGGGGCAGGGCCCGCGTGGCGGGAAAAGACCTGGGCGAGCCCCGCCCAGTCCACGGCGTCCGCCAAGGGGACTTCCACCCGCACCGGCTGCGCGCTCTCGGCCACGGCGGCGCGCAAAAGCCGCATGTCCCGGGCGACGAGCTGCACACGCGTCACCTGGCCGTTTTCGTCCGTCTCCATGCGGCCCACCTCCGCCTCCACCAGCATCGGCTCCTCGGCGGCGAGCACCTCCCGGCACGCGGCAAAGACGTCGCTGAAAAGCACCAACTCGCCGGAGCCGGAAAGGTCTTCCACCTCGGCAAAGGCCATGCGGTCCCCCCGCTTGGTGGTGATGACCTTGAGTCCCGTGACCAGGAGCGCCACCCGCACCGGCGTGCCTTCCCCAAGCTCCGCGCACGCAGCCAGCGGCGTCAGGTCCATGCGCCGCAGCTCCTCCCGGTACGGCTCCAGGGGGTGCCCCATGAGATAAAACCCCAAGGCCTCCTTTTCCATACGCAGCTTTTCCGCGTCATCCGGGACGCGGACCGCACCTTCTATGGGGACGTCCGCGCCAATGCCGGTCAGGCGGCACGTGGAGGCATCCACCACGGCCGCAAAGGAAAGCTGGCCGGAGCGCTTGCGCTTGGCCTGACGCTGGGCCATGGCCATGACCGGCTCCACGGCTGCAAGCAGCAGTCCCCGGTGGCAGCCAAAGGTGTCCATGGCCCCGGCCTTGATGAGGGCTTCGAGCACCTTTTTGTTGGCCTTGCGCAAATCCACCCGGCAGCAAAAATCCAGCAGGCTGGCAAAGGGACCGTGGGCGTCCCGTTCCGCCACCATGCCCTGCACTGCGGCCTCGCCCACCCCCTTGATCCCGGAGAGCCCGTAGCGCACCGCCCCTGCTTCCACAGTGAACTCGTAGCGGCTCTGGTTCACGTCCGGCGGCAGGATGGTGAGCCCCATGTCGCGGCAGGCATTGATATGCGCCAGGACCTTGTCGGAGTTGGACACCTCGGAAGTAATGGTGGCGGCCATGAACTCCGCCGGAAAATGCGCTTTGAGATACGCCGTTTGGTAGGAAATAAGGGCGTAGGCGGCGCTATGGGCCTTGTTGAAGCCGTAACCGGCGAACTTCTCCATGAGGTCGAAGATCCAGCCTGCGGCCTCTTCGCTGATGCCGTTTTCCCGGGCGCCGGAGAGAAACCGCGAGCGCTGCTTGGCCATTTCTTCGGGGTTCTTCTTACCCATGGCCCGGCGCAGGATGTCGCCCTCGCCCATGGAGTAGTTGGCCAGTTCCGAGGCGATCTTCATGACCTGCTCCTGGTAGAGGATCACGCCGTAGGTGTCCTCCAGGATGGGGTGCAGGCGGGACGCCAGCTCGGGATAGGCGTATTCGATGGGCTTACGGCCATGCTTGCGGTCGATGAAGTCGTCCACCATGCCGCTTTCCAGCGGCCCCGGGCGGTAGAGGGCGAGCAAGGCGATGATGTCCTCGAAGCACGAAGGCTTGAGGCTGCGGAGCACCCGGCGCATACCTTCGGATTCCAGCTGGAACACGCCGTCGGTCTCGCCCCGGCACAAGAGCGCGTAGGTGGCCGCATCGTCCAGAGGCAAGGTCTCCAGGTCCGGCGGGGTCCCTCCCCCCTGGGCGATGAGGCGCAACGCGTCGTGGATCACGGTCAGGGTCTTGAGGCCCAAGAAATCGAACTTGATGAGCCCCACCATCTCCACTTTCTTCATGTCGAACTGGGTGACCACTTCGCCGTTCTTGCCCACATGCAGGGGAAGGTACTCCACCATGGGTTCGCGGGAGATGACGATGCCTGCCGCATGCTGGGACGGGTGCCGGGCAAGGCCCTCGAGGCGGCGGGAGATATGGAAGAGCTTGGCAAAGACCGGGTCGTTTTCCACCAGGGCCCGCAGTTCCGGCTCCTGCTCCAGGGCCTTGTCCAAGGTCATCTTGAGGTCATCGGGGATGAGTTTCGCCACCCGGTCGGCGTCCTTGAGCGGGATCCCAAGCACCCGGGCCACATCCCGCACCACGCCCTTGGCCTTCATGGTGCCAAAGGCCACGATCTGCGCCACCCGGTCCGCGCCGTATTTTTCCGTCACATACCGAATGACCTCGTCGCGGCGGTTGTAGCAGAAATCCACGTCGATATCCGGCAGCGAGGCCCGCTCGGCATTGAGAAAACGCTCGAAGTAGAGGCGGTAGCGGATGGGGTCGAGGTCGGTGATGCGCAGGGCGTAGGCCACCAGGGAGCCGGCCGCGGAGCCACGACCTGGGCCCACCGGAATACCCTGACTTTTGGCCCAATTGATGAAGTCCTGCACAATGAGAAAATACGGGGCGAAACCTTTTTCCGTGATGACAGAAAGCTCATGCTCCAAGCGGTCGCGATATTCCTGGGGATCCACCGCATACGGGAGCTGGCGCAACCGCGCTTCCAGTCCCTCGCGGGCCAGGCGCTGGAACTCCTCCTCCATGGAACGGCCTTCCGGCGCGGTATAGACCGGAAAATGATGGCGGCCGAGATCGAACTCCACCTGGCAGAGGTCCGCAATGCGGACGGCGTTTTCCAAGGCCTCGGGCACGTGGGCAAAGGCCGCTTCCATCTCCTCCGGGGGGCGGAAGTAAAACGTATCGGACGAAAAGCGCAGTCGGCCGGGGGTGTCCACGGTCTTGCCGGTGCCGATGCACAGCAAAGCGTCATGGGCCTCGAAGTCTTCCCGTTCCAGGTAATGGCAGTCATTGGTGGCCACCAGCGGCAGCCCCAAGGCGGAAGCGGCCTCCAGAAGCCGGGTATTGGCCTCCTCCTGCTCCGGGAGTCCATTTTCTTGGAGCTCCAGATACAAACGCCCCGGGAAAATGGCCGCATACTGCCGCGCCACTTCCAGACCAGCATCCATGCCTACCTGGGTGAGGGTCCACGGGATCTCGCCCTTGATGCAGGCCGACAAGGCAATGAGCCCCTCGGCATGGCGCTTGAGGCACTCCTTGTCCACACGCGGCTTGTAGTAAAACCCCTCCAAGAACCCTGCGGAAACCAATCTGACCAGGTTGTGGTAGCCCACGAGGTTTTGCGCCAACAGCACCAGATGAAAACGCTTTTTGTCGCTGCGATCGCGCATGTCCTCCGTCACGTACACCTCGCAACCGATAATCGGCCGGATGCCGTGCTTCTTGGCTTCCAAGTAAAAAGGCAGTGCGGCAAAAAGATTGCCGTGATCCGTCACGGCGGCAGCCCCCATGCCATAGTCCACGGCCCGGGCGCAAAGGTCGCGCAAGCGGATGGCGCCGTCCAACAGGCTGTATTCCGTGTGGCAATGGAGATGGACAAAGGTATGCATCGCGAACACAAGCAGGGCGGAAGCCAGGCATCCTATGCTTTCCGCCCCGGGATTGCCGACAATTAGAGCAACGCGGCCACCTTGGCGGTGAGCCGTACCAATTGGTGGGTAAAACCGGCCTCGTTGTCGTACCAGACGATGACCTTCATCATGGTGCCGTCCATGACTGCCGTACACAGGCCGTCCACCACTCCGCCGTAGGGGCTGCCCACATAGTCCATGGAGACCAAAGGCAGTTCCGTATAGCCCATGGGGCCGCCTTCCGGGCCAGCGGCCGCAGCCTTGAGGGCGGCGTTGACCTCGGCTGCGGTGGTGGGCCGCTCCACCTCAGCCACCAGGTCCACCAACGAGACATTGGGGGTGGGGACGCGCACGGCCATGCCGTCGAGCTTGCCCGCAAGCTCCGGGATCACCAGGGTCACCGCCCGAGCCGCGCCCGTAGTGGTGGGCAGAATGTTCATGGCCCCAGCCCGGGCCCGGCGCAAATCCTTGTGCGTGCCGTCCAGGATGCGCTGGCTCATGGTGTAGGAATGGATGGTGGTCATGAGGGCGTGTTTGATGCCAAAGGTGGTGTGCAGCACCTTGGCCACCGGCGCCAGGCAGTTGGTGGTGCACGAGGCGTTGGAGATGATGCGGTGCTCGGCGGTGAGGGCGTCGTCATTGACGCCCATAACCACCGTGATGTCGGGATTTTTGGCCGGGGCCGAGACGATCACCTTCTTGGCCCCACACGCCAAATGACGCTCGCAGCTCTCGCGGTCAGTGAACTTGCCCGTGCTCTCCACCACGATATCCGCCCCCACGGAGGCCCAGTCCCAGGCATCCGGGGCGTTGCGGGTCACCCGCACCAGCCGGCCGTTGATGGTGAACCCATCCTCGGTGGCCACGACCTCGCCCGGGAAGGTCCCGTGCACGGAGTCGTACTTGAGCAAATGTGCCAAAGAAGCGTTGTCGCCCCGGGCATTGACGGCCACCAGCTCCAAATCTTCCCGGCCAGCAAGGACGCGGGCCATGTAGCGGCCAATGCGGCCAAATCCATTGAGAGCGATTCGCACACCCATCTCTTTTCTCCTTATGCGATTTTATTGCTCGAACCCAAGACGTTGCGGATCTTGTGCCGCACCATCTCCCGCACCGCATCCCGGGCTGCGCTCAAATACTGTCGCGGATCGAAATGATCCGGATGTTCGACGAAATATTTGCGGATGGTGGCAGTCATGGCCAGACGGATATCGGTGTCGATGTTGATCTTGCACACCGCCATGCTGGCGGCCTTGCGCAAGAGCTCTTCCGGCACCCCGCGGGCGCTGCCGATCTGCGCGCCGTACGCATTGGCCATGGCCACGAACTCCTGGGGCACCGAGGACGCCCCGTGGAGCACAATGGGAAATCCGGGCAAGAGTTTGCCCACCTTCTCCAGGCGGTCGAAATCCAAACGGGCCTCTCCGGAAAACTTGTAGGCCCCGTGGCTGGTGCCGATGGCGATGGCCAGGGAATCGCAGCCCGTGCGCCCCACGAACTCTGCGGCCTGATCCGGATCCGTGTAGACGCTTTCCGCAGCATGGACATCGTCTTCCACCCCCGCCAAGCGGCCTAGTTCCGCCTCCACCCACACCCCACGGTCGTGAGCGTACTCCACCACCTTGCGGGTGAGCGCGATATTTTCTTCATACGGCAAATGCGAGCCGTCGATCATCACCGACGAAAATCCCCCGTCGATGACTTCCTTACAGATCTCGAAGTTCTGTCCGTGGTCCAGATGGAGTACCACCGGCAAATCCACGGTGGCCAAGGCCGCCTCCACCAATTTGATGATGTACGCCTGGCCGGCATACTTCCGAGCGCCTGCGGAAACTTGGAGGATTAAAGGAGATTTCTCCGCGGCACCCGCCTCCATGATGCCTTGGACGATTTCCATGTTGTTGACGTTGAACCCGCCGATGGCAAAGCCTTCAGCGTAGGCCCGCTCAAACATCGCTTTCGGTGTGGTCAGGGGCATGGGCTCCTCCTTGATCGGGTTGACGAAGGGTATCTCGCAAGACGTTCAAAAACGCCCAATGGGTGAGGTCAAAAGTGAGTGGCGTCAGGGTGATGCAGCCTTGGGAGAGCAAGGCCCGGTCCGTACCTGGCTGCACCAACTCCTCGGGGATGACGCCTCCGAGCCAATAATACGGCCGACCGCGGGGATCGGCCCGCTCGATGTACCAATCCCGATAGGTGGCGCTGGTCTGCGGACACACCTCGATACGCGGCGGATAGGGCAAGGGTCCTGCCGGAAAATTGAGGTTGAGCACCGTGAGCGGCGGCAGCGACGCCCAGGGAAAGTCCGCCACGAAGGAGGCGGTGCACAGGGCTTGAGCGGAAAGATCCCAGGGACGGAAGTCGTCCACGGATACGGCCAAGGCGCGGATCCCGGCCAAGGCCCCTTCCGTCGCCGCAGAGACCGTGCCGGAATAGAGCACGTCCACGCCCACGTTGGCACCAGCATTGATGCCCGAGATCACCAGATCGGGCCGCCGCGCAAGCACGTGATGCACCGCTAGCTTGACGCAATCGGCCGGGGTGCCCACCACGCCTAATCCCTCGAAGCCCACCTCCTGCACCTCCACCACGCGCAGGGGAGAAAACAAGGTGATGGCATGACCCACGGCGCTTTGCTCGGTCACTGGGGCCACCACCCGCACGCTGTGTCCACCATTGAGCAAGGTGCGGTACAGGGCGCGCAGCCCTACGGCATTGATGCCGTCGTCGTTGGTGAGGAGAATGTCCATTGTTTGGCAATATCCGGATACTGTTTTTTGGCCCGTGCGTGCCCCAGCTCCACGGCCTTGAGATTGAGCTCCACGATCTTAGGGGGCAATACTGCGGGGAGTGTTGCCTTCACCGCCTTCAGGGAGAGCATGGGCAGCACATGCACCAACGCCCCCAGGCACACGATGTTCATGGCCTGCGCGTTTCCCAGCTTTTCCCGGGCAAGGGCGGTAAAGGGGAGCGCGCAAAACCGGTTAGTGGGCGGTTGCGGCACCATGTCCGCATCCACCAAGAGCAGGCCCTCCGCCTTGAGATCCCGATAATACAGGTTACAGGCCTCCTGGCTCAAGGCCACCAAGAGGTCCAGATTCACCGGTTTGGGATAGCTGATGGGACGAGAACTCACCACCACGTCGGCGCGGCTCGCCCCGCCCCGGGCCTCAGGACCGTAACTTTGCGTCTGGGCCACATGATAGCCGTGCTCCAAGGCCAGGGCCTGACCAAGAATGCGCCCCAGGGTCAAAATACCCTGGCCGCCCAGGCCAGAGAGCCGGATCTCGAAACGATCTATTGATGTGGCTGGCATGACGTCTTCTCCTGCAAACTGGAACACGCGGCATAGTAGCGCTCTTCAAGGCCCGGCTGGGGGGCATCCCGGAACACGCCGATGGGAAAGGACTGGGCCTGGCGCTCCTTGGACAAGGTATCCCAACGATCCCGCTTCACGGCCCGCTCCTTGTACCAACGGTACATATCCACAGCGCTCTTGAAGCCGTTTTTGCGACCATACTGCGTGGGGCAGGGGGTGAACACCTCCACCAGGCAGAAACCCGGCCGGGTGAGTGCCTCTTCCAGGAGTTTTCCCAGAAGCAGGGCATGCATGGCTGTAGCCCGGGCCACATACCCCGCACCACAGGCAAGACCCAAGTCCACCACATCGAAAGACCGCTCCAATTGGCCAAACGGCGTGGTCGTGGACATGGTGCCTAGGGGCGACGCCGGCGACGCTTGACCGCCGGTCATCCCATAGATGGAATTGTTGAGCACCAAGGCGGTGATGCCGATGTTACGCCGAGCGGCGTGGATGAAATGGTTGCCGCCAATGGCCAAGGCATCGCCATCACCCATGAGGGCGATGACCTTGAGCTTCGGATGAGCCATCTTGATGCCTGTAGCCACGGTGAGGGCCCGGCCGTGACAGGTGTGCACCGTGTTGAAATCCACATACACCGCCACCCGGCCCGAACAACCGATGCCTGCCACCAGGGCCACGTCGTCCTTGGAGAGCCCCAGGGCGTGGATGCTGCGGATCAAGGCCCCGAGCACGATGCCATGCCCGCAGCCAGCGCAGAGCACGTGTGGAAACTTCTTATTGTGGCGCAAGTAGTCGTGAATGAGTTCGGTAATGGCCGCCATTTCAGCCTCGCAGCAGGGGTTTGAGGATTTCCTGGGGGGTGATGATCTGGCCATCGATGCGGTTCACGGTACGGATAGCTGCCAGGCCGTTGTTCACCCGTTTTACCTCGCGCGAAATCTGTCCCATGTTCATCTCCGGGATCACCACCCGGGAGCAGGTGCGCAGCACCGCCTCCACCGCAGGCCGCGGGAAAGGAAACAGGGTCTTCAAATGGAGAAGCCCCGCCCGCACGCCCTGTTCTCGGGCCAGATCCACGGCCAAACGCGCTGAGCGGGCCACGCACCCGTAGGCCACCACCGCCACCTCGGCGTCGTCGCACCAGTAGGACTCCGTGAGCTGGATGTCGTAGAAGAACTGGTCGATCTTGCGGAACTGCCGGGAAATGAGGGCCTGGACTTCGTCCGGCCGCGAGGTGGGAAATCCGTTGCGGTCATGGGTAAGCCCCGTGACGTGGTAGCGGTAGCCGGAGCCCATGGCCGGCATGGGCGGCACCCCACGCAGGCCGTCTTCGTAGGGCACGTACCACTCCGGGGGCATGGAGGGCGCCACCCGAGAAAAGATCTCCACCTCTCCTGCTTCCGGAATCACCAGCCGCTCGCGCGTATGGGCCGTCACCTCATCGAGGAGCAGAATCACCGGAGTGCGGTACTTTTCGGCGAAATTGAAGGCCGTCACGGTCATTTCCAGACATTCTTGGACATTACTTGCCGAGAGCACGATGATGGAATGATCCCCGTGCGTCCCCCAGCGGGCCTGCTGCACATCGCCTTGAGCCGGGCTCGTAGGGAGCCCTGTGCTCGGCCCACCGCGCATGACATTGACGATGACCACTGGCGCCTCCACCATGCAGGCGTAGCCGATATGCTCCTGCATGAGGGAAAACCCCGGGCCCGAGGTAGCGGTCATGGCCTTGCGCCCGGCCAAGGACGCGCCAATGGCCGCGCCAAGACTCGCAATCTCGTCTTCCATCTGGATGAACACCCCGTTCGGGACGTATGGCAGCCGGGCGGCCATGCCCTCGGCGATCTCTGTGGACGGAGTGATGGGATAGCCAGCATAGAACGTACAGCCGGCCAAAAGGGCCCCTTCCACCACGGCGTCGTTGCCTTGGGCGAAGAGTTCCTTACGAGCGCGTTTCTTGCTCGCCATGCTCGGCCTCCTTAGACTCCTCGTGCACCTTGGGACTCACCTGGGAAGTGCCCTCTCCCCCAGGACGCGGGGTTACGGACACCGCGAAATCCGGACAGTGAAGTTCGCAAAATCCACAATCTATACACAATTCTTCCTTGGCCACCACCGCCTTGCCCTGCGGCCCCATGGCGAACACCCCGGCCGGACAAAAGGCCACACAAATGCCGCAGCCTTTACACCAGTCCGGATAGATACGCACCTGGGTTTGGCCCCGTCCTCGCTTGCCAGTCATCCACGCCTCCTGCCGCCAATCCGGCTCACCATCGTCGCTTGCCAGTTGCACCATTTTGGGCAAAAAACCATACGCTTCGCGGGCGGCGACACCACCCATGCGTACGTGCTCTCACCTATGCCAGACATTGAGGATTGGCAACTTCCATGACCATGAAGCAAACCTATCTCAGCGACCTTACCCCAGGCGACCCAGTGGCGGATCTCTTCGCCGTCACCGCCGCCCAACGCCGGGAGGCCAAAAACGGCCCCTATTGGCAGATTACCCTCATGGACAAAAGCGGCCAGATGGAGGCCCGCATCTGGGCGCCTACCAGCCAGGCCGTTACGGACGTGCCCCGCGGGACCATCGCCAGGGTGGAGGGCACGGTCACCAGGTACAACGGCCAGACGCAAATCAATGTCAGCTCGTTCCTGCTCGTGGACCCAGCCTCCGTGGAACTTGCGGACTTCATGACCACCAGCGCCACCCCGGCTGCAGAGCTTCTCGCCCAGCTGGAAGCGCTCCTGGATGCCGGCCTCACCTACACCCCGTGGCGCACCCTCTGCTCCTTGGTGCTCACGGACCCGGAAATCCGTACGGCGCTGATTCAGGCCCCAGGGGCCAAAAAAGTACACCACGCCTACGTCGGGGGGCTTCTGGAGCACACCCTGGCGGTCATGCGCCTTACCCAAGCCATCGCCGCCCTCTACCCTGAGGCGGACCAAGAGATTCTGCTGGTGGCCACCCTCTTCCACGACCTGGGCAAGGCCTTTGAGATCCGCACGGGCCTGGAGCGAGAGTACACCGATGCCGGCCGGCTCGTCGGACACCTGATTTTGGGGATGGAGATCCTCGACCGCTTCCTCGCCCAGGTACCCGAACTCCCTGAAGGCCTTGCCCTGCATCTGCGGCACCTGGTGGTGAGCCACCACGGACAGCCGGAATTCGGCACTCCCCGAGAGCCCATGACCGTGGAGGCCTTCATCCTCCACTTTGCCGACAACCTGGATGCCAAAATCGCCACCACCCGGGCGGCCCTGGCAGGCTCCCCCCCATTGTCCTGGTCGGAGCGCATCCCGGCGCTGGGCCGGGCCGTGTTCGAGCCCCTGCGCACCCCGCGCCCTGCATCCGCCGCTACCGCGCCTGCGAACGACAAGGCACAGGCATAAGGCTTGTGCGATCACCCTGCCTCAGCACCCCAGGAGATCCCCATGTTTCTTACCCTCGAAGGCATGGAAGGCTGCGGGAAAACCACCCAACAGCGGCTGCTTGCCGAGTATTTCATCCGTCACGGCCACGACGTACTCACCACCCGTGAGCCCGGAGGAAGCCGCCTGGGCGCAGAACTGCGGCGGCTTTTGCTCGATCCTGCGGCCACGGACATCACCCGCGAGGCCGAGCTCTTTCTCTACCTTGCCGACCGCGCCCAGCATGTAGCCACGGTCATCCGCCCGGCCCTGGGTGCCGGACGAATGGTGCTCTGCGACCGGTTCGCGGACTCCACCATCGTCTACCAAGGCTACGGCCGCGGCATGATCCCGGCCCGGCTGGCGGAACTCTGCGACCTGGCGGTGGCCGGACTATGGCCTGATCTGACCATCGTCCTCGACGTGGACCCCGAAACCGGACTGCGCCGGGCGCTGGCCCGCAACCTCAGCACCGGGGCTCCGGACGAAAGCCGGTTTGAGGCCGAAGATCTGGCCTTCCACACCCGCATACGGGAAGGCTACCTCACCTGGGCGGCCCTCAACCGCGCGCGCATCGCCGTGGTAGACGCCACAGGGACGCCGGAAACGGTATTCGACGCCATTCTACGCGTGCTGGAAGAACGCGGCCGTGTCTAGCCGCCCTCCGATCACGGGACTCGTACTCACCAAAGACGGGGAGCGCCACCTGGAAGCCTGCCTGTGCTCCCTGGCGTTCTGCGACGAGATCCTGGTGGTGGACTCCGAGAGTACTGACCGCACCCGGGACATCGCTGCCGCCTGTGGGGCGCGGGTGCTGGTGCGGCACTGGACAGGTCCGGCGGACCAGTTCCGTTTTGCCTTTGCTGAGATCCACACCCCATGGGTGGTCTCCCTAGACCAAGACGAGATCCTCTCGCCGGCGCTGCAGGCGTCCATTCAGGCGGCTCTCGCCGACCCAGGCGACGCCGTGGCCTTTCTCTGTCCGCGGGCGTCCTTCTATTTCGACCGATTCTTACGCCATAGCGGCTGGTATCCCGACCTCCTGCCCCGGGTCTTTCTCTTGGAAAAGACCGAGGTGCACGTCTCCCCCCCGCACTACGGTTTTCGCCCTCACGGTCCCACCCGACGCCTTGCAGGCGACATCCTCCACTACCCCTATGCCAACCTGGCCCAGCACGTGGAAAAGATGAACGCCTACACCCAAATCGCGGCCCAAGACCTGGTGCGGCAGGGAAAACATCCCTCGGTGCTCACGGCCCTGGCCCATGGACTCGCCCGCTTTGCCAAGATATATGTGTTGCGTGCGGGCTTTCTCGACGGCCGTGCGGGTTTTGTGCTGGCTATCAACGGCTTTTTCTACGCCTTCCACAAATACCTCCGCGCCACGGAACTTGCCCTCCACACCCACAACACCTCCTAAACCCTCCGGAGCCGACCATGTTCCCCTTCATCACCCTCCTTGGTCTTACGCTCAACGCCCTGTCTGCCGAGGCCCACGATCTTTCCACCCAGGTCACGATGTACAGCGCCGATCACGCTCTCATCCGCCACCTGCGCCGCGTGGAGCACCCCCAAGGCGAAAGCGCGGTCACCTTCCCCGGCGTGGCCGCCACCCTTGACCTTTCCTCCGTCACCGTGCGCTCGAATACCGATCCGAGCACTGTAACCGCCACCGACATCCGTTTCCATCCCGGGATCACCACCCCGGCAAACCTCCTCAACGCCCTCAAAGGCCACACCGTGCGCGTGCTCCTGCCTGATCCCACCACCCCAGAGCGCACCATCTCCCGGGAAGCGGTACTGCTTGCCGCCACCACCCCGCCCATCTTCCAGATGGAAGACGGCATCTATTTGGGCGAGCACCGCGGCATCCAGATCCCACAGGCAAATTCCCTCGTCCTTGCCCCCACCCTCTCCTGGCGAGCCAAGAATCTCGGCCCCAACCACCACGACATAGAGGTTCTCTACCTGGCGAGCGGCATGCGCTGGTCCATGGACTACAGCCTCTATCTCCACCACGACGGCACTACCGGAGAGCTCACGGGACAGGCCACCATCACCAACAATGCGGGACTGGACCTCGCCGGGGCGCAGCTGCGCCTGGTCGCCGGCGATGTGGACTTCAACGAAGACAATTCCCGCAAATATCTCGCCGCCCCCAGTATGGTCCGGGAAGAGGGCCCGCAGTACCACCGGGAAGAAATTCACGGCGGCCACATGTACACCCTGCCGCAGCCCGTGGACATCGCCGCCAACGAGACCGTGCAGGTCCCGCTCATCGCCACGCGCACCATCCAGGTGGAGCCGTATCTCGCCGCGGCGAGCGACGCCATGCCCCAACGCTGGTCCGGCGCCACCACGACCACCCACCCCCGGACCATGCTCCGTCTGCACAACCGTGCCGCAAGCGGCCTCGGCATCCCCCTACCGCAAGGGACGGTGCGCGTATACGGAAAGACGGAAAGCGGTCCCGTACTCCTTGGCGAAAACACCATCGGCCACACCCCTGTGGACACCGAGGCCCGACTGCGCCTGGGAGAGTCTTTCGACGTCGTCATCGAGCGGCGCATGCTCGACTACCAGGAACTCGGCCGCAACGCCGCCCGCTGCACCTGGGAGCTTCGTATCCAGAGCGCCCAAAGCACCCCGCAGCGGCTGGAGCTTTCGGAGCGCTTCCATGGCGACTGGACCATCCAAGCCCCGTCCCATCCCTTTGTCCAAAAAGACAGCCGCACGGCCCTCCTTGACCTCACCCTTGCGCCCACGCCAAAAGATGCGCCGATGGTGGTCCGCTACACCGTCGAAGCCCGATGGTAGGAGTCCACGATGCAGTCCCTGCGAGAACTCTACCGTATCGGCATGGGCCCCTCCAGCAGCCATACCATGGGTCCGCGCCGGGCCGCGGAGGTCTTTCGGCAAAAACATCCGGACGCCGCCCGCGTGCGCGTCACCCTGCATGGGAGCCTCGCCGCCACCGGCAAAGGCCACTTGACGGACCAGGCCATCCTCCAGGGACTTGCCCCCCTGCAGGCGGAAATCCTCTGGGATCCCAAGCCGCTGGCCTTTCATCCCAATGGCATGACCTTCGAAACCCTCTCGGAGCAGGGCACCCCCACGGCCACCTGGACGGTGTTCAGCATCGGCGGCGGAGAGATCCGCGAGCCAAGCGGCCAGGTGGAACCGGCGCCGTCCATCTACCCCCTGCGCCACATGGCCACGATCCTCGCCTGGGCGCAGGACTCCGGCCGCCCCTTCTGGGCCTTGGTGGACGACGTGGAGCCGGACATCTGGGAATACCTGGCCAAGGTGTGGAGCGCCATGCGCGCCGCCATCAGCGAAGGCAGCAAGGCCGAAGGGGTGCTCCCCGGAGGACTCAAGCTCCAGCGCAAGGCCAAGTCCGTCCTTGCCCGCGCCAAGAACCTGCGTGGAAGCATGCGGCGCACGGCCCTGCTTACCGCCTACGCCCTGGCGGTGGCGGAGCACAACGCCGCAGGCGGCATGGTGGTTACCGCCCCCACCTGCGGGTCATGTGGGATCGTACCGGCGGTGCTCGCCTATCTCCACAAGGACATGGAACTGGACGAAACGGACATCCTCCGGGCCTTGGCCACGGCAGGGCTGGTGGGCAACATCGTCAAGACCAATGCCTCCATCGCCGGGGCGGAGGTGGGCTGCCAGGGCGAAGTGGGCGTGGCCTGCGCCATGGCCGCCGCCGCTGCGGCGCAGATCCTCGGCGGATCTCCGGCTCAGGTGGAATACGCCGCCGAGATGGGTTTGGAGCACCACTTGGGGCTCACCTGCGACCCTATCCTGGGGCTGGTGCAGGTCCCCTGCATCGAGCGCAACGCCTTTGCCGCCATCCGTGCCCTGTCCGCCGCGGAGTATGCCCTGCTCACCGACGGCCGCCATCTCATCAGTTTCGATCAGGTGGTGGAGGCCATGCAGCAGACCGGCCACGACCTTCCTTCCCTGTACCGGGAGACCGCGCAAGGCGGACTGGCCCGGGTGTTCCAAGGCTCCGAGAAAACTTCAAAGAGCCTCTCTTCCCAAGGCGATTGACCCAGGCAGACACTGCGCCTACAGTCGCCTTTCCTGCCCGGGTGGTGGAACGGTAGACACCAGGGACTTAAAATCCCTTGGCTTTCGGGCCGTGCGGGTTCAAATCCCGCCCCGGGCACCATCGCCCCCATGCGCACCTCTGCTCCCCATGGGACTGCCTCCAGTTTTGCGATGATGGACTTTTTCCACCCTGTGGCGTACTACGAGGGTATGCTGTTTGGCGTGCGCATTCCATTATGCTGGAGGATCTGGTGGCACCATCCGGGATGGGTGTGGGCGCGGGTGCTGCTCACCCTGGCCGTCCTCGGGTGGCTGCTCATACGTGGAGCGGAGCACGTGGGCTACACCTGGCAATGGAGCCGGCTCTGGCCGTATGTGCTCCGCACCCAGGACGGTCTCGCCCCGGGCCCCATCCTCCTCGGTCTTGCCCAAACCATCCAGGTGAGCCTCTGGGGGCTTGGCGGCATGGCCCTGGGAGCCGTGAGCCTTGCCCTCATGCGGCTATCGGCCTCGCCCGTGGCCCGCGCCGTCTCCCGGGTGGTGCTGGATGCAGTGCGCAACACCCCGCTCATCGTCCAGATTTTCTTCCTCTATTTCGTCGCCGCCCCGATCCTCGGCATTGACCGATTCGTCACCGCCATCGTGGCCCTGGCCCTGTTCGAGGGGGCGTATGCCTCGGAGATCCTGCGCGCCGGCATCCTGGCCGTACCCCAAGGCCAATGGGAAGCCGGACGCAGCCTGGGCCTGTCCTCCTGGCACCTGTGGACTCGGGTCGTCCTGCCCCAAGCCGTGCGCACGGTGCTTCCTGCATTGGTGAACCAAGGGGTCTCCCTCATCAAGGACTCTGCCCTGGTGTCCACCATCGCGGTCTACGACCTCACCATGCGCGCCGGCGCCGTGGTGGCGGAGACGTTTCTCGTCTTCGAGACCTGGTTTTTCGTCGCCGGCATGTATCTCGTGCTCACGGGAACCCTCTCGTGGGTCGCATTCCGCATGCACGGTCCCTCATCCCTCAACCCGCTTTCTGGAGGTTGTCATGCGCCATCGTGTACGTTCCTTGCTGCTTCTTGCCATGGTTCTTTTGGGTTTCGCCGCGCCAAGCTCGGCACAAAACACCTTGGATGAAGTCGTGCGCCGTGGGGTGCTTCGGGTCGGATTCGACACCTTCGTCCCCTGGGCCATGAAGGACAAAAACGGCGAGTACATGGGCTTTGAAATCGACGTGGCCCGCAAGCTGGCCGAAGACATGGGGGTACAGGTGGAATTCGTGCCCACCAAGTGGTCGGGCATCATCCCGGCGCTGCTGGCCGGCAAGTTCGACATCATCATCGGCGGCATGGGCATTACGCCGGCACGGAACCTCAAGGTCAATTTCAGCATCCCCTACGAGTTCTCCGGCATGTCCATCGTGGCCAATGCCCAAACAGCATCCCACAAGACAAGCCTCGATGCCTTCAACAGCCCGGACGTCGTCATTGCGGTGAAGACCGGCGCCACCTCCGTGGCCGCGGTCCAGAAGTTCATGCCCAAAGCCACCATGCGCATGTTCGAGGACGAGGCCCAGGCCCTCCAAGAGGTCCTCACCGGCCGCGCCCACGCCATGGTGGCCTCGGCGCCCTTCCCCGAACACCAGGCAGTACGCCACAAGGACCGCCTCTATCTGCCCCTTGCGGGCCAGACCTTCACCCGCGAACCCATCGGCTTCGCCGTGCCCAAGGGCGACCACGACTTCCTCAATTTCCTCAACAACTGGATCACCATCCAGCAAACCCAAGGCTGGCTGGAAGAGCGCTACACCTACTGGTTCCGCACCCTGGATTGGCAGTCGCGCCTCCAATGAAAAAGACTCGCAGGCCACGGCGCCGGCTGTGGCCTGACTTTCTCATCCTCCTCACCCTTGCCGCCGCCGGGGCAGGGATCGCGCTGCGCGCCCAACACCAGGTGCCCTACGATTGGGACTGGAAATCCCTTGTCCCCTATCTCGTACGCACCGAACCTGCGCTTGCCCCGGGGCTGCTTCTCCAAGGGGTTGCCCAAACCCTGCGTCTTTCCTGCTGGGGCGGACTGATCGCCATAGTCCTTGGCGCCGTGGGCGGGCTGTGCCGGGTGAGCCACTGGCCGTATCTGCGCGCCCTCTCGGCATGCCTCATCCACGGCATCCGCAATATCCCGCCGCTGGTGCTCGTCTTTCTCGGCTATTTCTTCCTCGCGGACCAGATCCCGTTGCTCAGCCACCTGCATAGCGCCGCCCGCACCGCCACCGGCACTATTCGGGGCCTCTTGGAATTTGCCTTCGGCCCGGTGAGCCAGATGCACGCCCTGTGGTCCGCAGCGTGCATCTTGGGCCTCATGGAGGGGGCCTACGTGGCCGAAATCGTCCGGACCGGCATCGAATCCATCCCCCGCGGGCAATGGGACGCCGGCTCTGCCCTCGGGCTCTCCCAAGGGCAAATCCTGCGCCACGTGGTCCTGCCCCAGGCGCTGCGGGTCATGGTGCCGCCCTTGGCGGGGCAAGGCATCTCCACCGTCAAGGATTCCGCCATCATGGCGGTCATTTCCATCCAGGAGCTCACCTTCCAAGGCATGCAGCTCATGGCCACCACCTACCGCACCTTCGAGGTCTGGACCGCAGTGGCCGTCATCTATTTCCTTCTCACCACCGTGCTGTCCTCCTTGGCCCAGATGGTCGAGGGCCGTCTTGCCCGCGGCCACGCGAGCATGCAAAATCGGTTGACAGCAGCCGAGCACTCCCGCTAAGGGCGGCTTCTCGACATCGGGCCGTTAACTCAGACGGTAGAGTATCTGCCTTTTAAGCAGAGAGTCGAAGGTTCGATCCCTTCACGGCCCACCACGTGCGTCCCCATCGTCTAGTGGCCTAGGACACCGGCCTCTCACGCCGGTAACAGGGGTTCAAACCCCCTTGGGGACGCCACTCTTCCGGGTCCCCATCGTCTAGTGGCCCAGGACATCGGCCTCTCACGCCGGTAACAGGGGTTCAAATCCCCTTGGGGACGCCACAGCGGACCACGGCCTTGCCACACCCACGCGGCAAGGCCTTTTTTTTGATGCCGCTGCGGCCTAAATCCCACTGCCCGGCTCTCCTTTGCCCAATGCGCCCAGCCCTTTGACGGAAGGCCAGAAGCTCTGCTATGGCGCGCGTCATCCTGTCCTTATTTCCTCCAAGGAGCGCGTATGGATGCAAGCCGCCTCATTCCCCAAGCCCTCGCCGTCCCGGTAGAGCCAGGATGGTTCGTGGTGCTGCAATTCGTCACCCTCGTCGTCCATTTCCTGTTCATGAACCTCATGCTCGGCGGAAGCCTCATCGCCGTGGCCGTAAGTCTCGCACGCGGCGGCGCCCCCGCACCGGCCACGGAAACCCTGGCCACCAAGCTCCCGTTCACCATCGCCTTTGCCGTCAACTTCGGCGTGGCGCCGCTGCTCTTCACCCAAGTACTCTACGGCCAATTTCTCTACACCAGCAGCGTGCTCATGGCCGTGCCCTGGATCTCGGTCATCGCGCTGGTGATCCTCGCGTATCTCGCCGCGTATCTGGTGGATTTCCGCTACCACGAGCTCGGCGGCGCCCGCACGGCGGTCTTTGCCTTCATGGCCGCATGCCTGGCCACCGTGGCCTTCATCTACACCAACAACATGACCCTGATGCTCGCCCCCGCCCGCTGGCAGGCCTATTTCCACAATCCCCACGGGACCATCCTCAACCTGGAAGACCCCACCCTGGCTCCCCGTTACCTCCACTTCGTCCTGGCCTCAGTGGCTGTCGCCGGACTGGGGCTGGCTTGGGCCGCGCACCGGGGATGGCTCTCTGCCCAATGGGTATCCCATGGCCTTACCTGGTACGCCGGTGCTTCCATGGGGCAATACGCCACGGGCATGTGGTTCTACTCCGCACTCCCCCAGCACGTCGCCCACGCCATCGGTGGCGGCACGATGCTCCCCACACTCACCTTCGCCCTCGGCGCCATCCTTGGTCTTGTCAGTATTGCTACGGCCTTGCAAAAACGCCTGGCAACCACCACCGGGCTGCTGCTCACCACAGTCATCCTCATGGTGGCTCTACGGGATATGATCCGTGATCTCTATCTCGAACCCTACTTTTCCGTCTACCAACGCACGGTAACCCATGAGTATGGATCGTTGATCATGTTCCTTGCCACATTCATCGTTGGCATCGGCGTCATCGTATGGATGATCCGAGCAGTCATTGCCGATGGGCACAAGGAGGTGCGGTCATGAACTTTCCAGTCTGGGAACTCAATGCAGCAGGCGGGGGACTGCTCGTAGCGCTCATTGCTATATTTCATGTCTACATCGCCCACTTTGCCGTAGGCGGCGGACTCTTTTTGGTGACGATGGAACACTGGGCGTACCGCACGGGCGACAACCATCTTTTGGAATACATCAAGCGGCATACCAAATTTTTCCTCATCGTTACCATGGTACTGGGAGGAATCACTGGAGTCGGCATTTGGTTCATCATATCGCTGCTCTCCCCCCATGCCACGAGCATTCTCATCCATACATTCGTTTTCGCCTGGGCCACGGAATGGGTCTTTTTTGCCGGCGAAATCATCTCTCTTTTTCTCTATTTCTATCTCTTCGGAAAGATCCAGCGCAGGCTGCACTTGGCCATTGGCTGGGTCTATTTTGTGTGCGGATGGATGTCGCTCTTCATGATCAACGGCATCATCGGCTTCATGCTCACGCCTGGAGACTGGCTGACCACCCGCAATTTCTGGGACGGATTCTTCAACCCGTCCTTCTGGCCGGCGCTGGTCTTCCGCACGGCCTTTGCGCTCTCGCTGGCCGGCCTCTACGGTCTGGTCACCGCGGCATGGGAAAAGGACAACGCCGCCCGTGAGCGCCTGGTGCGCCTCAACGCCCTCTGGCTCATCCTGCCCTTTGCCGCGCTGCTCCCGTCAGGATGGTGGTATCTCCAGGTCATCCCAGAGGCCCAACGGCTGCTCATCCTTGGCGGCAATCCAGAGATCCCGCGTCTCTTTACCACCTTGTACGGGGTCTGCGCCCTGCTCGTGGCCGGCGGCCTGATCCTGGCCATCCGCATGCCCGCGCAGCTCAAGCGTTCGGCGGCAGTGGCCCTGCTCGTTATGGGCATCGCCTCCCTGGGGAGCTTCGAATGGATCCGCGAGGCCGGACGCCGGCCGTATCTCATCGTCGGCCACCTCTTTTCCAACGGCGTGCTCCAAGACGATGTCCCGATGCTCTCCCAAGGCTACCTCAAGGCCTCGGCCTGGAACCAGTATGCGGATCTCACCGATCCTCTGGCCGCCGGAAAAGAGCTCTTCCGCGGGCAATGCGCCGCCTGTCACTCCATCGGCGGGCCGCTCAACGACATCCGCAAGCTCTCTGCCTCCTTCGGGCTTATGGGCATGGAGAGCCTGCTTACCGGCATGGGCAAGATCTACGGCTACATGCCGCGCTTTGTGGGCACCGCGGCCGAGCGCCACGCCCTGGCCAGTTATGTGGCGAGCCTCACCCCCCGGGTGGAGGAACCCATGCTGCCGCGGCCAGCCCTCGACCAATCCATCCCTGCGTTTTCCAAGGAAACGTCCGAATACGTGCTGCTTGCCTGGTGCACCTTGGGCGAAAAATGCATCTCCGATTGTGACGCCCAGTTTTCGCTCCTGCCGCCCGGAAGCACGCTCATGGCGCAGCTCGTGCGACGCGGCCCGCTACCGCAACTGGTCTCCGAAGGCGTCGAGTTGCGCTACATCGCGCCCCCAGGCCACGAGCACCCCAGCGGCCAGGTGGATTTTTGGAAGTACGCCAAGAGCCTGGTCGGCAAAGAGCTCCCTGCGGACACCAGCGCCAAGGGGCTCACTCCTTCCGGGGTGATGCACCTGGTGGAAGGGCAGGCGCTCTTTATGGCCAACGGCATCCCGGCCCTGCCGTACCGCGACGACGGCGTCATCGACCCGTATCCCGTGTGGACCGTGGAAGCCCGAGATGCGGCAAGCGGCTCGCTTCTGGCCTCCACCCAAGTGGTCCTGCCCGTATCCACGGAAATCGGCTGTAAAAACTGCCATGGCGGCACCTGGCGCCGGCAGGGGGCCATGGGCATTGCCGCCACCACAGCGTCGGACATCCTCGCCCGCCATGACCGCCGCCACCAGACCAAGCTCATGGCCACGGCCCAGGCCGGCGCCCCGGTCCTGTGCCAGAGCTGCCATCCGGATCCGCTCTTCGGCGCCAAGGGCAACCCCGATCTCCTCAACCTCCCGGCAGCCTTGCACGGCTTCCACGTCCACTACCTGGCGGACCGGCCTGGGGCCGAGCCCTGCCACGCCTGCCATCCCACCGGGCCCACCAGCTATAGCCGCTGCGCCCGCGGCGTCCACGCCCAACGCGGGATGACCTGCGTCTCCTGCCACGGCACCCTGGAAGACCACGCCCTTTCGCTCCTTCGTGCCGAGGCCGACGCCGGCAAACCCAAGGCCAAGCGTCTCATGCAAGGCGTGCGCCCCCGGAGCGTGGATTCGGTGGAGGCCGTCCAACCGCGCACGCCCTGGAAAGACGAGCCCGATTGCCTCACCTGCCACCAGAACTTCACCCGCCCGCAGGACAAAGGGATCTCGGCGTTCAACACCTGGGCCCGAGGGGAAAAGGAGCTCTATCGCAGCCGTACCGACGACGCGGGCCTGCACTGTCCGGTCTGCCACGGCCCCACGCACGCCGAATATCCGGCGCAAAACCCCTTCGCCAGCCAGCGGGACGCCATCCAGCCGCTGCAGTACCAAGGCATCTCCGCGCCCATCGGCGCCCGAGGCAATTGCGCCGTGTGCCATACCATGGACATGGAGTACGAATTCCACCACGAAAACATTCTGGCCAATATGGCCAACTAATCCTCCAGGCGGGTGCGCGCCTCCGGGCCGCGCCCGCCCGCAGGCAGTTCCGCCTTCAGGTGCATGATGCGCCGCCACGAGGCCTCGATGCGCTGCGGAGAAAGACGCCCCGCAGCCACGGCGGCCTCCAGGGCCTGTACCACGCGGGGGACCACATCGGGGGCGTACTGGAGGTTGTTGCCCACCAGGAGCATGTCCACACCAGCGGCCACCGCCCGGACGGCCGCTTCCTCCAGGCCGAAATGGTCGGTGATGGCCCGCATCTGCAGATCGTCGGAGATGACCACGCCATCAAACCCCAGTTCTTGACGCAACATCCCGGTGACGATGGCGGCCGAAAGCGTCGCCGGCGCGGCGGCGTCCTTGCTGCGCACAAAGAGATGGCCCGTCATGACGCATGAGGCCACCCCTGTGGGCAGGATGCGCGCATAGGGGATGAGTTCGGCCGGGCTCCAGGTGGCGGTGACGTCGGTGATGCCGAGGTGCGAATCCGTGCGGGCGCTGCCATGCCCGGGAAAGTGTTTGAGGCAGGCAAGTACCCCCTGACTTCGCAGCCCCTGGGCAAAAGCCAGGGCGTGGCGGGCCACGGCCTGCGGGTCTGCGGCAAAGCTGCGGCCCAAGGCCCCAATGGCCGGACTTTGCGGGTCCACCGCCACGTCCACCACCGGGGCAAAATCGAGGTTGATCCCCACGTCCGCCAGCATGGCGCCGGTACGCTCCCCCCACCTGCGGGTGGCGGCCTCAGTCCCTTGGCCCATCTCCCAGGCGGACGGTAGCGCCGGGAAACCATGTTCCTCCCGCAGCCGCCGTACCCGGCCGCCCTCCTGATCCACACCGATGAAAAGCGGAATGGACGCGGCCGCCTGCAAGGATGCGGTCAGCGTGCGCACCTGCGCTGGGGAAAGGATATTGCGCGCGCCACCAGAAAGTACGTCCCGGTCGAAAAGGATCACCCCGCCGATATGAAAGGCCTGGATATCCCGCACAATCGGCGCGTCTTCGGTGATCTCGGCCCCTCGGAACCCTACCAGAAGCATTTGGCCAAGCATGGTGCGCAGATCCGTCTCGGCCCCCGCCCGAGCCGGCAGAATCAAGGCCAAAAGCGCCCCCGTCACCGCCCAAGCCCACCACCTGCCTCTCTTCATCCCTTCTTCTCCCTGCGCCGAATTCGCCGAACACCCTGCTTGACAATCGATTATCTACCACATACCGGGGAGCCATGCACACCACGCTATGCCCCATTCTTTCCATTATCGGCATGATCCGTATCGCCAGCGGGCGGTTCGGGGCGGCGTGCGCGTAACAGCCACATAGACCACACAGCACCACCCCGGACCCTCGGCCCGGGGTTTTTTTATGACGACGGGGGCCATATGATCCAGATCTACGACACCACCCTGCGCGACGGCAATCAAAGCGAGGAGATCTCCTTCTCCACGGATGACAAGCTGCGCATCGCCACCAAGCTCGATGAACTCGGCGTGGCCTATATCGAAGGCGGTTGGCCTGGGGCAAACCCCAAAGACAAACGCTTTTTCCAAGAAATCCGCCAATATGCCCTAAGTCATGCCCGCATCGCTGCTTTTGGCTCCACCCATGCGGCCAAGACCTCCGCGGACAAAGACACCAACCTCACCGAACTCATCGCCAGCCAGGCCCCGGCACTCACCATCTTCGGCAAGACCTGGGACATCCACGTCACCGACGCCCTCAAGATACCGCTGGAGCGCAACTTGGAGCTCATTGCCCACTCGCTGCGCTTCCTGCGCCCCCATGCCGCGGAACTCTTCTACGACGCCGAGCATTTCTTCGACGGCTTCAAGGCCAATCCGGCCTACGCCCTCGCCTGCCTGCGCACCGCCCACGAAGCCGGGGCCGACGTGCTCGTGCTCTGCGACACCAACGGCGGCTGCCTGCCGCATGAAATCGCCGCGGCCGTGGATGCCGTGCGGCGTGAACTGCCGGACGCCAAGCTCGGCATCCACACCCACAACGACAGCGAGCTGGCCGTGGCCAACAGCATCGTGGCGGTGCAGCATGGGGCCATCCAGGTGCAGGGGACCATCAACGGCTATGGGGAACGCTGCGGCAATGCCAACCTCTGCTCGGTCATCGCCAATCTGGAACTCAAGCTGGGTATGCCCTGCCTGCCCGAAGGCCGGCTTTGCCGCCTCACGGACACCGCCGAATTCGTGGCGGACGTGGCCAACCTGCGCTCCTTTGCCCGCCAACCCTTTACCGGGAAGTCGGCCTTCACCCACAAGGGCGGCGTGCACGTGGCGGCAGTGCGGAAAAATCCCCGCACCTACGAACACATCCCCCCCGAGGCCGTGGGCAACCGCCAGCGCATCGTGCTTTCCGACCAATCAGGCCAGTCCAACATCCTCTACAAGGCCCGCCAATACGGGTTCGAGCTCGACAAAGGCGATCCCTTTGTCCTGGAGCTCCTCACCGAGCTCAAAAACCGCGAAGATGCGGGATACGAATACGCCGCCGCCGAGGCGTCCTACGAATTGCTCGTCAACCGCGTTCTCGGTCGGGCGAGAACGTATTTTCGCATCGCCGCCATCCGCATCCTCGACTCGCTCTTCACCGAAGACGGCGAGCCCTTTACCGAGGCCACAGTGATGCTTCGGGTGGGCGGCCTATTGGAGCACACCGCCGCCACCGGACGCGGCCCGGTCAACGCCATGGACAACGCCCTGCGCAAGGGTCTGGAGAAGTTCTACCCCGCCTTGGCGGAGATGCAGCTTCTCGATTTCAAGGTACGGGTCCTTTCCCGGCCCAAAAACGGAAACGACACCAGCGGCACGGCGTCTTTCGTGCGCGTGCTCATCGAATCCGGTGACCGCAAGGCGCGCTGGACCACGGTGGGCGTCTCCTACAACATCATTGAGGCCAGCCGCCAGGCCCTGGAAGACTCCATCAACTACAAGCTCTTCAAGGACGACCAGCGCAAGCTCACCCAGGCCATCCGAGAACTCTAAGCCGCCCCCTGAAGGATGTCTCCAGGGGGCACATCCCTCAGGCTTCCCGCACTTCCAGGGCGTCCTCGAAAAAGGCCGTGAGCTTGAGCCTCAGTCCGCCCGCCTCAAGGACCGTGTCCTGGCCCGGAAACAGCTCGAAGGTAGGTTCGAAACTATCGCCCAAAAACACGGCCTTGGCCTCGCCATTGCTTTCCCAGCGGATCTCCGTGCCATCGTCCAGGACCAGGAGTTCCCCGTCATGGAGCCGCACCGGCAAATCACTCTGCGAATAGGACATCTTCATCCCTCCTGCTTCCGGTTTTCCACGGCATTACGTGGAGTTTTTGGCTTCTCCTAGCATGTGCCCTCCCCGGGTCAAGGAAAATCCCCCGTGGCAATCCCCCGCTGCCTGCCAACCTTGACGCAATCCCAGCCGGGCCCTACGTGCCCTGCGCACCTTTTTTCTGGAGACCACCAATGTCCCTTGCCCGAGAAATCCAGCAGCAGGCCGCTCGCCGACGTACCTTTGCCATCATCAGCCATCCGGACGCCGGCAAAACCACCCTCACGGAAAAGCTCCTCCTCTACGGCGGGGCCATCCAGATGGCCGGGGCGGTGAAGTCGCGCAAGGCCGCCCGCCATGCCACCTCCGACTGGATGGCCATGGAGCGGGAACGCGGCATCTCCATCACCACCTCGGTGATGCAGTTCCACTACGCGGATATGGTGATCAATCTCCTCGACACCCCAGGACACGACGACTTCTCCGAGGATACCTACCGCGTGCTCACCGCCGTGGACGCGGCCCTGCTCGTCATCGACAGCGCCAAGGGCGTGGAGTCCCAAACCAAAAAACTCATGGAGGTGTGCCGCCTCCAACGCACCCCGGTCATCACCTTCATCAACAAATTGGACCGCGACGGCCTGCCGCCCCTCGACCTCCTGGCCGACGTGGAGGCCCACCTCGGGGTGGAAACTGCGCCGCTTTCCTGGCCCATCGGCATGGGCAAGCTCTTCCGCGGCACCTACAGCATCGCCGAAAAGCGCCTGCACCTCTACTCCCCCACCCATGGCGGCCGCATCCAGCAGGGAGAGGTGTTTGAAGATGTCCACGACCCGCGCCTGGACGCCATCCTCGGTCCCCAGGCCGACGAATTGCGCGCAGACCTGGAGCTCCTCGCCGGCGCAGGCAATCCCTTCCACCTGGACCGCTACCTCGCAGGACAACAGACGCCGGTATTTTTCGGCAGCGCCCTCAACAACTTCGGCGTGCAGGAACTCCTGGACACCTTCGTGCGCATCGCCCCGCCCCCGCAGCCGCGCCGCACCCTCACCCGGGAAGTGGCCCCCACCGAAGAGGCCTTCTCCGGCTTTGTCTTTAAGATTCAAGCCAACATGGACCCCGCCCACCGGGACCGCATCGCCTTTGTACGCATCTGCTCGGGGAAATTCACCCGGGGTATGAAGCTGCGCCACCTGCGCCTCGGCAAAGACCTCGCCGTCCATAACGCCCTCATCTTCCTCGCCCAGGATCGCAGCGGCGTGGACGTGGCCTATCCCGGCGACATCATTGGTTTACACAACCACGGCACCATCAAGATCGGCGACACCTTCACCCAGGGAGAAGAGCTCAAGTTCGTCGGGATCCCTAGCTTCGCGCCGGAGCACTTCCGCAAGGTGGTGCTCCAAAGCCCCCTCAAGGCCAAACAGCTCCACAAGGGGCTCATCCAATTGGCCGAAGAAGGGGCGGTGCAGGTCTTCCGGCCTTTGTCCTCCAACGACTTCATTCTGGGCGCAGTGGGGCTGCTCCAGTTCGAGGTCATCACCGCCCGACTGGCGGACGAATACGGCGTGGACGCCACCTATCAGCCGACTTCCTGGAACGTCGCCCGCTGGGTGCACAGCAACGATGCCGCCGAGCTTGCGCGCTTCCGGCGGGAGATGCAGCATTCGCTCGCCATGGATGCCGAAGACAACCTCGCCATACTGGTGGACAGCGCCTGGCGACTGGACTACATTGCCGAGAAGTGGCCCGGCATCGTCTTTGCCGCCACTCAGGAAAAACGCTGCATATGATTTTCTTTGCCTTCGTTCTTGTGGCCGCCGCGGCCCTATTTCCCTCAGAGGCCCTGGCCTGGGGGCCGGCCGCCCACCTTGCCATCGGCAACCATATCCTTTCCTCCGTGGAGCTTCTTCCCGCGCACGTGGCCACAGTTCTGGCCGCCCATCCCCGGGCTTTTCTATACGGCTCCCTGGCGGCGGACATCCTCGTAGGCAAAGGCAGCCGCTCGACGCCCCACCACTCCCACAACTGGGACGTGGCGCGACGGCTCCTCAGTCACACGACCACGCCGCGTCTCACGGCCCACGCCTACGGGTATCTGGCCCATTTGGCCGCCGATGTCATTGCCCACAACTATTTCGTCCCCAACATGCTGGGATACTCGGCAGGCCGCGGCAAGCTCGCCCACTCCTATGCCGAAATGCTCGCAGACGCCCACATCCGCATCCCCAGTCACCAGGGCAGTGCCATCGCCACCCTCGTATTTCCCGAGGCCGACACACTGCTGCGCCAGGCCACCTGCCAGCGCCCGGTCACTTTTCGCCTGAAGAAAGGCATCTTCCAGCACGGGGTGCGCACCCTGGAACACCTCTATCTTGCACCACTGGCACGGCGTCCGCGCACCGCCACCCTGGCCCGGCACAGCCTTGACCTCGCCCTGCGCCTGGTATGGACAACCCTCACGGACCCACGGCATGGCGCGGCCATGGGGCACGACCCCATCGGTGCCGAACGCCTTTTCGCCATCCGCCATTTCCACCGCCGCCAGCGCCGCTTCTACGACCTGCACGAGCGGGGCATCATCTTTCCCCTGGCCGCAGACCTTACTTCCCTGGAGGGCCGCCATGAAAGCCTTGATCGATTTTTTGCAGAGCACCGCCCAAACCATTCGCGGCATCGAGACTGAGGCGGAAATCGCCCTGCACCAGGACAAAGACGCTGCCCGCTACCGCGCGCACATGCGCCACAAGGCGCAAATTTTGGCGGACCTTGCCCAAAACGCCGCAGCGTTTCTCCAGGACGTTCCGGAGCCACGCCGACAGGCCATCCAGGGGCGTCTCGAAGCCATGAGCCAAAGCGCCCGGCGCAGCTTGGACCTCGACAGCACCTTTTACATGTCCGCGCTCCTCTACCCTGAAGATCACACGCCCGGCACGCCCAATGATCTGGAAAAATGGGTTGCCGAGCTTGCGCGCCGCGGGTAGGCTCGCGCCATATTCATTCACCCCAACCCCAAGGAGCTTTCATGGCATTGGCAGACGGCACCACCGTGGTGGTCCACTACACCGGCACTCTGGACGACGGCACGCAATTCGATTCTTCCCGCGGGCGCGAACCCCTCTCGGTCACGCTCGGCCAAGGCATGGTCATCCCCGGCTTTGAAAAGGCCCTGCGGTCCATGAACGCCGTGGGCGACACCTGCACCACCACCATCCCCTACGCCGAGGCCTACGGCCCGCACCATGAGGAGATGGTCCTCACCGTACCCCGGCAGTCCTTCCCGAGCCACATCCCTGCCCAGGTGGGCGAGCAGATCATTCTGCGCTCTCCCGAAGGCCACGAAATCCCCGCGGCCATCGTGGAGGTGAGCGAGGAGTCCGTCACCATCGACGCCAACCATCCCCTGGCTGGCCAGGACCTGACCTTTGAAATCGAAGTGGTACGTATCGACGCCTAGCGGACGCGCAGCCCTTCCCGACACCTTGCCCGAGGAATCCTCCTCGGGCTTTTTTGCGTCTACCCCGTGGTCAGGCGCACCACTTCCCGCACCGAAGCCAGGCGCCGCAGCTTGTCCATGGCGGTATAGAGGTGCGAGGCGTTTTTCACCTCCACCACAAACTCCATTTCCGTCAGACCATCCGGGGTGGAACTGAACTGACCGGAGTCGATGTTCACCCCCTCCTTGGCGAGCAAAGCGCTCACTTCGGCGAGGACACCACGCTGGTTGCGGCACAGGATGCGCATGCGCGCCGGATACGGCCGCTCCTCCTCTCCCTCCCAGCGCACGTCCAAAAGCCGCTCCGGTTCCATGTTGGCCACATTGGGGCAGTTCTGGGAATGGATGGTCACCCCGCGACCGCGGCTGATGTACCCGATGATGGGATCGCCCGGCACGGGCGTACAGCACTGGGCAAAGCGCACGAGCACGTCGTCCACGCCCTTGATGGCCACACCCTCGGTGGCCTTTTTCGGACCCGGCGCCGGACGCTCTTGGGCCTTGCGCTCGGCCTCCAGGACCTCCTTGGGCAGGAGCTTGGTGAGCACCTGACGCGGTGTGATCCGGGCATAGCCCACCGCGGAAAGCAGATCGTCCACGGTTTTCAAGGAAAACTCCCGGGCCACGGGCTCCAGGTCGCCATTTTTCAGGGCGCGGGCAAAGTTGACCCCCATCCTGCGCCCTTCCTTTTCGAGGAGCTCCTTGGCCAAGGTGATGCTGCGCGCCCGCTCTTCGGTATTGATCCATTGCTTGATGCGCGAACGCGCCCGGGCGGATTTGACGAATTGGAGCCAGTCCCGACTGGGGTGGCGGCTGGGATCGGTAAGGATCTCGACGGTATCGCCGTTTTTGAGCGGCGTATTGAGAGGCACGATACGGCCGTTGACCTTGGCGCCGGCGCAGTGGTGGCCCACCTGGGTGTGGATGGCGTAGGCAAAATCCACGGGTGTCGCGCCTTCCGGCAATTCCTTCACCTGACCTTTGGGGGTGAAGACGTAGACCTCGTCCTGGAAGAGATCGAGACGCAAGGTGGAGAGAAAATCCCGGGAATCCTTGAGATCGCCCTGCCAATCGAGGATTTGGCGCAGCCACGAGAAACGATCCGCATCCTGGACCTGACCGCCTTCCTTGTACAACCAATGGGCCGCCACGCCGAATTCCGCCAAGCGGTGCATCTCTTCGGTGCGGATCTGGATCTCGATGCGCTCGCCTTCGGGCCCCACCACAGTGGTGTGGAGGCTCTGGTACATATTGGCCTTGGGCATGGAGATATAATCTTTGAACTTCCCAGGAATAGGCTTCCAGAGGGAATGGACCAGACCAAGAACTGTATAGCAATCCTTGACAGTATCGACGATGACACGAAAGGCGATGAGATCGAAAATTTGATCAAGATTGAGCCCACGATGCTCCATCTTGTGAAATATGGAATAGATGTGTTTGATACGCCCCTTGACTCTTCCGGAAATGCCGTTCTCTTGGAGTACATTTTCGATGATGGCACAGACTTTCTCAATGTATGTCTCGCCCTTGCCGCGGTAATTGTGAATTCCGTCCAAGATCTGCTGGTACACATCGGGGCGCAAGTACCGAAGGCTCTCGTCCTCCAACTGCACCTTGATGCGGTAGAGTCCCAGGCGGTTGGCAAGGGGGGCGTAAATGGTAAGGGTTTCCTGGGCGATGGCTTTTTTGCGCTCTTCGCGCTGAAAATCCAGGGTGCGGATATTGTGCAGGCGATCGGCGAGCTTGACCAAAATGACGCGGATGTCTTCGGCCATGGCCAGGATCATCTTGCGGATGTTCTCGGCCTGGGCCTGCTCCCGGGACTCGAAGTGCATTTTGCCGATCTTGGTCACCCCATCCACGATGAGGGCGGTTTCCGGGCCGAACTCCTCGGCGATGCGCTCCACGGTAACGCCCGAATCCTCCACAGTATCGTGAAGCAGCCCCGCAGCGATGGTCACGGCATCGAGTTTGAGATCCGCAAGGATGCTCGCCACTTCCAAGGGATGGGAAAGATATGGTTCGCCGGAAAGCCGCATCTGTCCGGCATGGGCGGCGGCGGAAAAGACGTATGCTTTCTGAATCAGGGCAGTATCGGCGCTGGAAAGATAGGCGCCTGCCTTCTCGAGAATTTCGGAGATACGAATCATGGGGACGTCCTTGGGGGAAAAACCACGCCAAACGCATGGCCATACTGGGGGCCTAGTCCCAGCCCCGTCCGTTGGCAAGGCCCTTGCCGCCGAAGTCACCCCCGGCCCCACGACGCGACGATGCGGCGCCACACCCCTGCGCCCTGGCCGCCAAGCACTCCGCGCACAACCCCCCCAAACACCGCCAAGGCCCGCTGCATGACCACTTCGCTGCCCTGACCGATCCAGGCGTCGAGCACCATGCCCTGGCGGGTTACGGTAAAGCCTCGCTCTGCAAGGACCTGCGCGACCACGCCCAATTCCTCCTGAAGCGCCCACGGGACTTTCCAGCGCACCACCACCTGACGTTGGGCGGAAGTGAGCGCCTCCCCCTCCACGAAAAGGATATGCCGGCCAGAAAAGAGGCACAGGTGCATGGCATCGGCGCCCACGATGCCATAGCCCACGACGGCCCGAGCGCTGCTCGCGCGAACGACCGGATCGGCCAAGGCGATCCACCCGTTGAGCAGGGACCAGAGCGGCAGCGAGCGCACGTCCTCTGCGCCCACAAGGGATTTTCCGGCGGCCGAAGGAAAGACCGCGCCGGGGGTACAGTAAAACCTTACCTCTCCCAACGGGTCCAAAGCCAAAGATTTCACTCCCGCAACCCCGGGCCCTGGACTGCCAAGGCGGGAAAACACCGCATCCCAGCACGCAGTCAGGGCGAGGGCGATCATATCCTCCAGGTTGCGACAATGCTCCGGCCGCACCGGGGGATCTCCCTCGCCCACAATCCGAGTGCGCACCGTTTCCAGGCGCTGCCGCCAGGGGGCGCCTGCCGCCGCTCTTGAGGGCGAAGCCACCGGCACCCATGTTCCGCCTTCCTGCAGAATCCATACGCCAGGGCCGGGAGCAGCCGCATCTTCGGGAGGCGCGCCGCCCATAAGTCCCTGCACGGTCCCCTCCCAGGCCACAGCCTTGGGATCAGCGACCACCACCACCCGGCAGCCCACTTCCTCATCGCAGCGGCCCAAAAACCGACGCCACGCCACGGCGTCCGGGGCGAACCGCAACGCCCAGGCCCGGCGCACCCCGGCCCACAACTCCCGCACCGGAACCAGTACAGGCTCCAAAACCCGCTGCCCTTCCGGCGCTTCGAGCACCGCGACCGCGGCACAAGTCCGTGCCTGCCACTCGAACGCCAGAATCTCGGCCTCCCGCTCCACAACTTCGGGAAGGGGCATGTCCTGCACCAGACGCGCGGCGCGCTGCCAACCGGGGTCCTCCACCGCGGACAAACGCCGCAGGATTCCATCCACACGACGCTGCAGATCCGCCACATCCATAGCGTAGCGCCACAAGTGGTTTTCCACCACCATTCCCCGTCCCGGCACGAGGGGAGAAAAAAAGCTGGGGGAGATCTCGGGTTCCGGATGTCCGGCCATCAGTCGGGCATAAAAGGTGAGCTTCACGGCCCATTCTTCCACATCGAGCCAGCGGGTGGGCTCCAAGGCTTGCAGAAGGCGCACCGAACGCATGGTCGCTGCGGCCAGTCGCTCCACATCCTGCTCCACCACGGCCCAATCCACAGGATGTTCGGCGACGGCGGCAGCGCTGAGTCGCCCCACGAGACGCAGCCACGCGTGGAGCGCGGCAAAAAAAAGACGAACGCGGCGAAAACGCCGCGCCCCCAAAGTCCCTGCGGGAAAAGCGCAAAGAGGCAGCCGGGCCAGGCCCCGGAACTCCATCACCCTACTCCTTGCCGATATCTTCAAAATGCCGGGGAGTGATCCCCTCCCGATGCTCGGCCCAAGCGCACAAGCGACGGTATGGGGTCAGGAACTTGAGCCGAGGCCCAACCACAAGCCGCACCCCGATATAGACCACGAGAAACACCACGAAGTATGAGATATTCCAGCCGAATATCTCCAACGGCGCATCGCGGAAGCGAAGATCCATCCAGGCCAAAATCACCGGCACCGGCCACAGTGATATGGTGAAGACCCCAGCCTGGCTGAAAAAATATTTCCCAAAGGCCTCCATGGCCTCCTTATTGGCCGCCAGGTACGCATCCTTGCTGCCATGGGCAACGGCGTCCACGGAGATGTTGTGCATGCGGATCATCTCTTCGTATTGCCGCCGATACCAGCCGCGGTTGAGCCCTTGCACCAGCAGCGACGAAACGCCGCCCACCACCACCGCCAGGAGCGCCAAGACTGCGCAGCCCACCACAAAGGCCAAAGCCCCCGCCGGGAGCAGACGGAAGGCCCAGATCAGAAACGGATCAACACGATGGAACCAAGAAGCAAGCATGCACGCCTCTTCCATGGCCCAGGGAACCCCTGGGCCATGGACTGACCGACATTAGCCGAACAGTCTGTAGTTGAAGAAGCCGCGCAACACGTAATCCACACCCACATACAGGGCAAGAACGATGAAAAGACGCTTGAGCCAAATGTCCGAGAAATACTTGGACGTGCGCGGTCCAATCACCGAGCCGATGGCGATACCGACCAATTCCGTGCCGATGAGCACCCAATCCATGGGCGTCCCCTTGGAAATCAGCGTGGCGATACTGGTGATCATGCTGATGAGCACCGCCAGGGCCGAAGTACCGGCAGCCAAATACATGGGCAGCTGGGTAATACTGGTCAAAAACGGCACCAAAAGAAAGCCACCACCAACGCCGAGGAAAGCGGCCACTGCGGAGATGGCAAAGCCCCCGACAATGGGAAGCAGCGGGTTGAAGGTAAACTCCACACCACAGAAGGTAAATTGCACTTGCGTCAGACTGGCGCTCACGATCTTCACCTTGGTGTCGATCTCACAGCCAGCGCCCTTTTCCTTCACAGCCCGCTCAAAGGCTTGAGCCGCTTCCTTGGCCTTCTTCTTACTGGCCTGCCCAGCGGGAGATGTCTCCCAGAAAAGATAGCACCCCAAGACCAGCACAAAAAGACCAAACCAGCCCTGATACTGCGAGAAGCTGACCTTTCCCGCCGTCAGGGTCACCGATCCCCAGGCTCCAAGGAGCGAGCCGACACCCAAGGCAAGGGCCAAGGGCATGACCAACCGCCCCATCTTCCAATAATTGAAGCTGGAAATCAGTGCCGAAAGTCCTACCAAAAACTGGTTGGAGCCACGAATAGAGTCAGTGATCGCCTTGTTGAGTTCCGGTGCGGTGCCTTTAAACGTCTTGGCATATCCGCCCAGGCCAAATACCGACATATGGCCCACACCTGCCATGACGCCGCCAAAGGCGCCCACGGTGGAAAAGATCCAGCCCACCCAGACGGCCCATAGCAAGGCAAGAATGGGGTTCACCTGCGGCGCACCCGGGATCCCCAAAAATCCTGGGGCCTTATTAGGATCAATCTGCCCAGGCTCCGTGCCCACCGGTGCCGTTTTGATGGCGCGCTCCAATTTGCTTCCCCCTGCCGCCGGGGCAGCGGGAGCAGCCGGGGCGGATGGAGCGGCAGGTTCGGCCTTGACTTGCGCTGACGGTGGAGTCGCGTTGTCTTGCTGGGCCCAGACCTGCCCCGCACCGATCATCAGAATGACACTCAAAACTCCAAGCAACCACAATCGACGCATGATATTCCTCCTGCAACGGGTTAGGCTTTCTTGAAAACAATGAGAGGACAGTTTTTACACACATCCGCACCCGGGAAGCCGTCGCCAGGCCGGGTAATGGAACTGCTGCCAAGCTTCTCTATACGCTCCACCAGACGATCACAAACCGCACCAATGGCTTCACCTGGGATAATGACGTTGATCTCGCCCCGTTCAGTCTTTCCGGCATTGTACGACCCGGAGCAGGCGGGGAGCATGTTGAAGTCCTTATTCACATAAGTCCATACATTGCCGCCACATGCAGATGAATTCATGGTGATCGCCGGACGCAAGGGGTGGGCATCCATGGCGGCCATGTAATCCACCGCCAAATGGTAGGCCTGCATGTTGTCGCAATAGAAGTGCACGGTATCCGGGCCACCGAAAAGATCGGCCTTGGCAAGCGGCGCCACGGCGATGCCGATCATCCCCTCCGGCATACGCGCCTTGGAACGGACAAAACGCTCTGCCTGCTCCAAATCCCGCGTATACTTGGCGTGGCTTTTCACCTCACCTTCGTCAAAAGGCTTCCAGCCAAAGCTGTAGTGGGCATTGGAACATCCAAGCCCCTCTTTTTCCGAGTACACCACCTGCCCTTTCATACGGGCGGCAATCTCCCACTGGCAAAACGTCATGGGTTTGACTGGAACGACATACTCGTCTGCTGCGGCCTTGAAGGCATCCACTGCCTCCTGGTCATAAAAAAACTTCACTGCGATGGGATAGTGGTACAAGCGCAGCTCACGCATGAGCAGGTCTTGCATCTCCGTATACGTCATCGTCCCCTCCTGTGGATAAATATTTTCGATGCCCCCTTTTGTGGATAAACCCGCCCCCCAGCTCAAGTCTTTTTTTCGTCGTGCACCATGTCACATAATTCACGGAATATTCCCGCCGCATGGACGCTTTTGGCGAAAAACTTCGATACTTTTTTCACTATACTGAAATAGCATAAAAAAGGCCGCCCATCATACCATGAGCGGCCGTACCCTTGCTCCATCAAGCGGATTAGCGCTTTTTGTACACCCCATCCAGCACCGCCTCGATGCGACGGTTCTTGGCCCGGCCTTCTTCGGTGTCGTTGCTGGCAATGGGCTTGGACTCGCCAAAACCCACGGCAGTCAGCAGGGAGGGATTCATCCCCAGCTTCTGCACCAGATACATCCGCACCGACTCAGCGCGACGCTGGGAGAGTTTTTGGTTGTACTCATCAGAACCAATGGAGTCGGTATGACCATCGATCTCCACCTTCACCCCAGGGTACTGCTTCATGAAATTGGCAAAATTCGCCAAGTCCTTGTGGTACTGCGGCTTGATATCCCATTTGTCGAAGTCGAAGAACACATGCAGCGTCACCGTGAGCGGGATGGGACAGCCATCGACATCCACTGCCAAGTCCTTGGGGGTGCCTGGGCATTTATCCTTGGAATTGAGCACGCCGTCGCCATCGTCGTCGCCATCGCTCACCATATCGTAAAAGACCTTGCGCACAAAGGTGGAAAGGGCGGCAGGATCATCCAGCTGTGCGGCCTTCGCGCTCACCGAGCAATCCTTGAGCTTGGCAATGGCATCCAACAGCGCCTGCCCCGAGGCCTTGTCCGCATAGCTGATCACATGGAAGCACACGCCGTATTTTTCCGCCAGCATCTTGGCAATGGGCAGCGTCGCCGGCCCCTGGTTTTCCATGCCGTCGGAAAGGATGATCACCGCAGTACGGCCAGAGACGCTCTTGATGGCTGGCTCCAGGGCCGCCAAGCCAACGCCCAAGGGAGTCGGCCATGCGCACTGCAGACTCTTGCACTGCACCGGCACCTTGGCCACGGCCTCGCCATAGGTCTTCTGAGCAAAGGGAGAAAGCACCTGAAGTTCGCGGAAAGGAGCCGCCGTGTACAGGCCACCAAGGTAGCCCAGCTCCGGGATCTCTTTATTCATGCGCGCCAAAAGCGCCGCAGCGTGCCCCACTTTGCTCTGTGGGCCTTTCTGGAAGCTATCGTACATCGATCCCGAAGTATCCAAAAGAATCAAAAAATTATCCACCTTACGCACGTAATCGGCACCCCACGCCGGGACGGCCAGGACAAGGGCCATCAAAAAAACACCAAACAATTTCAAACGCATAGACACCTCCACTGTTTCTTAACGACACTCCAAAAACGAACCTAGATTTCTCTTCTACTCCTCTCCCCCAGAAAGGCAAGCATCCCCTCCAAAGACATCACCACAACACATGCACCAATTCCCTGCTTGACGGCCCCACGGCTCTTCTCTAAAAAGGGCTTCCTGCGTGCCGGAGTGGTGGAATTGGTAGACGCAGTGGACTCAAAATCCACCGGGGTTCGGCCCCTTGCGAGTTCGAGTCTCGCCTCCGGCACCAAAAAAACTTGACAGGGGAAAACCTTTCCATAAAAGGCACCTCTGCACCACGCGCCCGTAGCTCAGCTGGATAGAGTACCTGACTACGAATCAGTAGGTCGCATGTTCGAATCATGCCGGGCGCACCAGCACATCAAGCCCTTTTGGCCCAAATGCCAAGAGGGCTTTTTCGTTGCGTTGCCGAGTACGGCGATGGGGCACCCCATTTCGGCAAGTTTTCGCAGCGGTGGGCATCCCCCTGGGTTGCCGGTTGCGGTTGAGATAGACCGTGCCGGTCGTCCATGCATCGTCGAGTTCGGCAAACCCTGCCGAGACCAGGCGCAGGCAGGCATTGGCGTTCAAAGATGCCGCTTAGCCTCGCGGAAGGACGCAAAACCCCTGTGGAACAACTACGGACCGAGCAGTCCTACGGTCCCAAGCGATCCTGCAAACACCCCTCCACCAAAGGAGATCGCAGACGCCTGCACCCAGACCAAAGAGCATTGTCCGGTAACACCCAGCGTTTTTCTGCTTGACAGGCACCGGCATTCTCCATAGATGGCCATCTCCGTTGTGGGCGATCGTTCAACGGCAGGACAGCGGACTCTGACTCCGTCAATCTAGGTTCGAATCCTAGTCGCCCAGCCAAGGTCCCCATCGTCTAGCTCGGTCCAGGACACCGGCCTTTCACGCCGATAACAGGGGTTCAAATCCCCTTGGGGACGCCACAACAATCCATCCCACGAGACGACCTCTCGTGGGATTTTTTATGCTCCGCCGCGCCAGCCGCCAAGGGACCTTACCTCTCCGAGCAACCCCTCACAAGAAAAACGCCCGAAAACAATTCCGGGCGTTGAAACGTACTGCTGTCGCAGTGGGCTATCCTCCCAAATACGCCTGAATGACGCGCTGATCGGCCAAAAGCTCTTCTCCAGTACCATGGAGGGTAATGCGTCCGGTCTCCAGGACGTAGGCATAATGAGCGATTTTCAGAGCGGCAAAGGCGTTTTGTTCCACCAAGAGCACGGTGCGGCCTTCGGCGTTGATGCGCTCAATGATGGAGAACACGTCTTTGACTAAAAGTGGAGCAAGACCCAGGCTCGGCTCATCGAGCATGAGCACCTGCGGCCGGCTCATGAGGGCGCGGCCCACCGCCAACATCTGCTGCTCGCCCCCGGAAAGGGTGCCTCCTTTTTGCTCGCTGCGCTCCCGAAGCCGCGGGAAGAGGTCGAAGACCCATTCCATGTCCCGGGCAATACCAGCACTGTCGGAACGGCTATAGGCCCCCAAGAGCAGATTTTCGCGCACCGAAAGGTGGGGAAAGATGCGCCGCCCCTCCGGGGACAGGGCAATACCTCGACGCACGATGGCGGCCGGATCCAAGGTGGTCAGCTCCTCGCCCTCATAGGTGATGGAGCCGGTCTTGGACTTGATCAGCCCGGCAATGGCCCGCAGCGTGCTGCTTTTCCCCGCGCCGTTGGCCCCGATGAGGGTGACGATCTTACCGGCAGGGGCCTCGAGGGAAATCCCCTGAAGGGCGTGAATGCCTCCATAGGAAACGTGAAGGTTCGTGACTTTAAGCATACGCGAGCGCCTCCTCGCCGAGGTAGGCCTCAATGACCTTGGGATTGGATTGGATGGCCGCAGGCGGACCTTGGGCAATGGTGACGCCGTAGTCGAGCACATAGATATGCTCGCACACCCCCATCACCACCTTCATATCGTGCTCGATGAGCAGGATGGTGAGGGAGAACGCATCACGAATATGGCGAATAAACTCCATGAGCTCCTGCGATTCCTGCGGATTCATGCCAGCTGCCGGCTCGTCGAGGAGCAGAAACCGCGGCTCTGTAGCCAAGGCGCGGGCAATCTCCAAACGGCGCTGGGCGCCATACGGCAAACTGGAGGCCTTTTCTCCCGCAACATTTGCCAGGCCCACGGCCTCCAAAAGCTCCATGGCCCGCGCCTGCTGCCGCGCTTCCTCCCGCAGGGCCGGCGGCCAAAACAGGGCCGACTGCCACCAGAAACTCTTCTGGCGTACATACATCCCCACCAACACGTTCTCCAGAGCCGTGCCATTGCCAAACAGCCGGATATTCTGGAATGTCCGGGCAATGCCCGCCGCACATACGGCATGGGGAGGAAGCCCGGTGATGTCTCGGCCGTCCAGCAGCACTTGCCCCTGGGTTGGGCGGTAAAACCCGGTGATCATGTTGAAACACGTGGTCTTGCCTGCCCCATTGGGCCCGATAAGTCCTACGATGGCACCCGGTGCGATGGCCGCGGAAAATTCGCTCACCGCCACCAGGCCCCCAAAACGCATGGTCAAGCTGCGCGCTTCCACCAAGGCGCTCATGCCTTCCTCCTTTGCCGAAGCCACGCGGCGATCCCTTCCCAGGAAATCTCCCGCGTCCCCATCAGCCCCTCCCGACGGAACAAAATGACCGCAATGAGAAGGAGCGAAAACACCACCATGCGCATGCCCGGGATCCCCGGCAGGGTCACGGATCCCAAGGTGATGGGATTTTCCACGAAGCGCAACCACTCCAAAATGATGGTCACTGCTGCTCCGGCAATGACCGACCCCGTCACCGAGCCCAAACCACCCATGACCACGATCATGAGCACGTTGAAGGTGAGCACAAAGAGGAACATCTTAGGATCGATCGTCGTAAGCAAGCTGGCCAAAAGGCCTCCACCCACGCCGGCGAAAAAAGCGCCCAGAGCGAAGGAGAGCAGCTTGAGGCGAAAGACGTTCACCCCCATGGCTCGGGCCGCCACTTCGTCATCACGGATGGCCTTGAAGCACCGCCCCGTGTTGCTGCGCAGAATCCGCACGATGAGCACCAGTGCGAGCAAGCACCACCCATAGTTCCACCACAGGTTGGCGTAGGCCGGAATACCTTTGAATCCCAGGGCGCCATTGGTGATCCGCGGCAAGTTGTTGGCCAGCACGCGCACGATCTCGGCAAATCCCAGGGTGGCGATGCCGAGATAGTCGTCGCCGAGGCGCAGGAGCGGAAACCCCACCACCACCGCCATGGCGGCTGCGGCCAAGCCGCCGGCCAAGACCGCCACCACGAAGGGCGCGTGGGCGTTCTCGATGAACGGATACGCGGGCTCCAGTAAAAAGAGCATGGCCTTTTGATCCGGAGACAGGATCAAAATGGCGCACACATAGGCGCCAATGGCCATAAACCCTGCATGCCCCAGGCTAAACATCCCGGTAAAGCCGTAAATCAGGTTGAGCGACAGGGCGAGCAAGATATTGATGGCCACCAGATTCAATATCTGGATGGAGTATCCGTCCAAAAAGCGTTGGGCGCAGGCCAAGAGCGCCGCCAACACCCCCACCAGCATGAGGTTGAGTGCAAAAACATGATGCCGCTTCATACTTTCTCCTCGGGACGTGCGCCCAAAAGGCCCGTAGGCTTCACGAGCAAAACGACGATCAGGAGCACAAAGGCGAAGGCGTCCCGGTAGCCGGCCAAATCCGGAAAAAAGGCCACGATGAGGATCTCCAAAAATCCGAGCACGAGTCCGCCGATGACGGCCCCGGGAATGGAGCCGATGCCGCCAAACACCGCCGCGATAAAGGCCTTGAACCCAGGGATGACACCCATGATGGGCTGCAGTTGCGGATAGCGCAACGCCCACATGATGCCGCTGGCCGCCGCCAGGGCGGAGCCCAGCCCAAAGGTGAGGGCAATGATGGAGTTCACCGGCACGCCCATCAGGGCGCTGGTTTCGATGTCCTTACTGATGGCCCGCATGCCCAAACCCGGTTTGGTGTGGTACACGATGTACATGAGACCAAGCATGAGGAGCAGGGAAAGCACCGGTACGAAGAGCGTAAGGGGCAACACGCGCACCCCACCCATGATCATGGGGTTTTCCAGCCACTCAGGGCGATACACTTCGCGCGGGATGGCCTTGAAAAGCACAATGGCCACATTCTGCAGAAAAAAGGAGACGCCGATGGCGCTGATCAATGCCGAGATGCGCGGGGCATCACGCAAGGGCCGATACGCCACCCGGTCCACCAGAACACCCACCAACGCCACCGCAGCCACCGCAGCCACCAGCGCAAGGGGCCATGGCAGATGCAACAGAGTCACTCCCCAAAAAACACAATACGCGCCCAACATAAAAATTTCGCTGTGCGCGAAGTTGATGAGGCGCAGGATGCCATAGACCATGGTGTAGCCGATGGCGATGAGGGCGTAGAGGCTCCCCAGAGTGAGACCATTGAGCAGGTGTTGGAGAAAAATTTCAATCGTCATGCCATTACCTCAAAAAACCGGGGAGGTCGCCCTCCCCGGTTTGGCCTCGTTGTGGGGATTACAGTTCTGGCTGGATGCTGCCCACGTACGTCTTCTTGCCGTTCTTGATGACCACGATGCCCACAGGTTTTTCCGCGTCATGGGTCTCATTGATGGTGGTCACTCCGGTGACCCCCACAAATCCCTTGGTGTCGGCCAAGGCTGCGCTGATCTTGGCAGGTTCTGCGGAACCGGCGCGCTTGATGGCGTCGATGATGATCATGTACGCATCATAGCCCAAGGCCGCGTTGACATTGGGGTCCTTGTCCGGATGCTTCTTTTTCCAATTTTGCGTGAACTTCTGGGCCACGGGGTTCATATCCGGCATGGAGGGATCATACGGGAAGGTCGTGTGCATGAACCCTTCCACCGCCGCACCGCCGATGGTGACGATCTCGGGATTATCCATGGCGTCGCCGCCCATGATCTTGAAGGTGGCGCCCAGCTCCTTGGCCTGCTTCATGATGATGGCGCCCTCGGCAAAGTACGAAGGAATGAACAGCACATCCGGCTTCTTGGCCATGATCTGTTGCAGCTGGGCCGTGAAGTCCTGGTCACCGGACTGATAGTTGAGCGCAGCCACCACCTCGCCGCCCAGTTTCGCAAAGGAGCGCTTGAAGAAGCTGGCCAGGCCCACGGAATAGTCGTTGGCCACGTCCACCAGCAATGCCGCCTTCTTGAGCCCCAAATCCTTGAAGGCATAGGTCGCCGCGCCTGCGCCCTGGAAGGGATCGATAAAGCACACGCGGAAGATATGCTTCTTGCCCTGGGTCACCAAAGGATTGGTGCAGCTCGTGCCCACCTGAGGGACACCGGCCTTCTCCGCCACCTCGCCGCCGGCCATGGCCAAAGAGGAGCCGTACGTGCCGATGATGGCCTGGACCTGCTCCTTCTCAATGAGGCGCTTGACCGCATTGGCGGCTTCCACCTTGTCGGACTTGTTGTCGACCACGAAGAGCTCCACCTTCTTGCCGAGCACCTCGCCCAATTCCTCATGGGCCATCTGCACCCCTTCGAGCTCCAGCTGCCCACCAAAGGCGTTCTGGCCAGTGAGCGGCAGGTACACACCGATGCGCACCGTGTCCGCGGCCAAACCCGGAGCTGTCATGCCAAATACGGCAAGGACCACAGCCAGCAGAAAACAGCGTTTCATGCGTCTCCTCCTTACGGGAGATAGTTGAATCCACAGCCTCAAAGGCCACACCCTACGCTACCTGGGACACCCCAGGATTTTTTCAATTATCGATTATCATTCGATATATCTTGCCAATCCTGGAAGTGGCGAGGAGCTACGGGAAAAGAGATGCGGCGTCAATCGCCAAAAAACCGCAAAACATGCGACATGCGGGCCTATGACGCGACGGACGTTCACCCTTTGGCCTGCTGGAGGTTGCGCCCATAGACATCTTCCAGACGGACGATATCGTCTTCGCCAAGATAGGGGCCCACTTGCACCTCGATGAGCTCCAAAGGAATGCGGCCAGGGTTTTCCAAGCGATGCACTGTCCCCAGCGGGATATAGATGGATTCGTTCTCCCGCAAAAGGATCTGCTCCTGTCCCCGGGTGACCATGGCGGTCCCCCGCACCACCACCCAATGCTCGGCGCGGTGGAAATGCTTCTGCAGGGACAACACCTGACCCGGCAGGACAGTAATGCGTTTCACCTGATACCGGTCGCCGGCATCGATGGACTCGTAATTTCCCCACGGCCGGAAGACCTTGCGGTGCGTGACCGCCTCAGGCCGGTGATGCGCCTTGAGGGTATCCACCAACTGCTTGACTTCCTGCACCCGGTGGCGAGGGGCCACGAGCACGGCGTCGACGGTTTCCACCACGATATGGTCGGCGAGCCCGACCGCAGCCACCAGGCGGGATTCGGCATGGACAAAGGAATCATGCACGTCAGCCAGGAGCACGTCACCGTGAACCACGTTTCCCGAGGCATCCTTGGCACCGGCCTCCCACAAGGCGTCCCAAGAGCCCAAATCGCTCCAGGCTGTGGCAAGGGGCAGCACCGCCGCCCGGTCCGTGCGCTCCATCACGGCGTAGTCGATGGATTTTTCAGGGCTTGCGGCAAATTTCTCAGCATCCAAACGCAAAAAGTCCAGATCCTGGCAACTGGTGCCCAGCGCGGACCGACACGCCGCCACCATATCCGGCTCGAAGCGCTCCAACTCCGCGAGGACCACATCGGCCCGCAGCACAAACATACCGGAGTTCCACCAATACTCGCCGCTGTCGCAATACCTCCGGGCGGTGTCCGCATCGGGCTTTTCCACAAAGCGCACCACCCGGAAACCACCCTCGGGCAGCGCCTCTCCTCGCTGAATGTAGCCATACCCCGTCTCCGGCCGGGTAGGCGGGACCCCAAAGGTCACGAGATGTCCGGCCTCGGCCAAAGGCAAGGCTTCGTGGACCGCATTCTGAAACGATGCTTCATCCACCGCATGATCCGCCGGAAGCACCACCAGCACTGCCTCGGGGTCCTGACACGTGGCCGCCAGGGCAGCCACGGCCACCGCAGGAGCGGTATTCCGGGCCACCGGCTCGAGGATGATGCGGCCGACAGCGCCAATCTCCCGGAGTTGCTCCGCCACGATAAAACGGTGCTCCTCGCTACAGAGCACCAGCGCCATAGAGGCGCCAAGGCCAGCAAGACGCTTCCACGTCATTTGAAGCAGCGTATCTTTCCCTAAGAGAGGGAGCAACTGCTTGGGGTATAATTTGCGGGATAGCGGCCACAAACGGGTGCCGGAGCCTCCGGCAAGGATCACAGGATACAGCGCCACAGCATACCTCCAACTCTTCATGTCCACAAAATACGCCCCATGGCTACGGGGACAGCATCGTCGAAGCAAGCAGAAAAGCCACCACGTCCCTCAAGCGATGACGCCCAGTAAACCAGGCTGAAACAGTCCGTTTCTTGCATCGAGTCTTCCTTCAGGGTAGTGGATATCTGATATCCTCACTCAGGAGGTCCTATGCCACCCAAGCTCCGGCCTGGTTATCCAGTCCCCTTTTCTTCCCCCCATGGCCGCAAGGTCGGCATTGCCGTGGACACGCACCTGGCCGAAGAAGGACGGGCACAGGTGGTGTATGTGGACGCCGCATTCAAGGCCCGCTTGGCCTGGCTGCGCTGGCACGAGGCAGGATGGCATTGGGCCGAACCCGAGCTCGAAGGGCCCAGCGCTGAAAATCACCCCGAACTGGAACCCTATATCTTTACTGTGAAAAACGGCCGTTACGGCTAACGCCTCCCAACGCGCGAAAAAGGGAGGAAAAGTCCTTGCCAAGTTTTACTCCTTGGCCTAAGAGCGCCTTCGCTTTCGGGATGTGGCTCAGTCTGGTAGAGCGCTGCGTTCGGGACGCAGAGATCGCGCGTTCGAGTCGCGCCATCCCGACCATACGAACACAAGGGCTTGGGGAACATCTCCAAGCCCTTTGTCTTCCAGCCCATGTTTGCTTCTCCTGACCGCACGCCGTGGGTACCCGTGGCCACCCATCTTTCCCGAAGCCAAGCGCGGCTCACAGCGCTTGCCTTAGCAGCCAAGGACATCCCCTACCGCGCGCTGCGCTCGGCTCACGGCTTTCGAGTGCTGGTCCCCGAACCCCTGGCGCTTGCCGCTCGAGCAGAAATCGCGGCCATAGAGCGCGAGGTCTCTGCGCACCCTCCGGCTTCGCCTTCTTCCCGTTCCCTTCCCAACGCGGTCTTTCTGCCGCTTCTGGCTGAGGGAGTCTTTGGGCTGATCACCACCCATGTCCTTCCCCTGACAACCATCCCGCGCAGCCTCTGGATCACCGCAGGCAGCGCCAAGGCCCAGGCCATACAAGGCGGCGAGATCTGGCGGGCCGTCACCGCCCTGACCCTCCATGCCGACGGCGCCCACCTCATCGCCAACCTCGCCGCCGGGGTGCTCTTTGTCGCCATGGCGGCCAGGCGCTTTGGGGCGGGACTCACCTGGTTGGCCACCCTGCTTGCCGCGAGCACCGCCAACCTCCTGGCGGCCTGGGTCTTGGGAAGTCCCCATGACTCCATCGGCTTTTCCACCGCAGTCTTTGCTGCCGTCGGTCTTGCGGCGTGGGGCAGCGAGCGCCGTCTGCCCACCATCGTGGCCATAGGCCTTGCCCTGCTCGCCCTCCTGGGCATGGGAGACGAAGACACCGACCTTGCCGCCCATGTGGCAGGGCTGATCACCGGCCTTATGGCAGGCGGGATCCTCAAGCGATGCGCTCCCCTTGCCCGCGCACTGGATACATGCCTGCTGGGCACAGCCCTGCTGCTTCCCGTCATTGCCTGGATGTTGGCGCTTTCGTAAGCCCCCTGCCGCCTGGAAAGCCGCTCCAGAAGCAAGCGCACCGGGACGATCCCACCCAAAAGGCCCCAACGCCGTGCATCCGCGTTGAGGCCTTTGCAAGTTCCCCTGGGAGCCCAGCCCGGGAAGATCGCCATCAGCGCAAATACTGCAGGAACTCGCTCTGCGGGCTGAGCACCACGTCCGTGCTATTGGTCAGGCTTCTCCGATACGCCTCCAACGAACGCCAGAAGGCATAAAACTCGGGGTCCTGGCCAAAGGCCCCCGCGTAAATGGCCGTTGCCTGGGCCTCGCCTTCACCGCGCAGCTGCGCGGCCTTACGATTGGCCTCGGCCAAGAGCACCGCCCGCTTGCGGTCTGCATCGGAAGTAATCTTTGCCGCCTCTTCCTGACCCTCGGAACGGTATTGTTTGGCCTGGCGCTCCCGCTCTGCCCGCATCCGTCCATAAATGGCCTTCTGGTTTTCCGGCGGCAGGTCCGTGCGCTTGATGCGCACGTCCACCACCGCGATGCCGAATGCCCGGAGACGGTCGTCGGCTGCCTGACGCACTTCCTCCATAATAGTCGCCCGCTCCTGCGCCACCACTTCCGTGAGGAGATACCTCCCCAGCACCTCGCGCACCTGCGAGTAAATCACATCATCGATACGGGCCAGAGCTCCGGGGATCGTCCGCACCGAGCGGTAAAACAGCAGCGGATCGAGGATGCGCCAGCGCGAATAATTGTCCACCACCAGATTTTTCTTGTCTCGGGTCAGCACCTCCGCCGGCGGGGCGTCGTATTCCAGCACCCGGGCATCAAAGTATTCTGCCTTTTGGATAAAGGGCAATTTGAAGTGCAGCCCCGGCCCCTGGGGTTCCTCACCCACCGGACGGCCCAGTTCCAAAACAATGGCCCGCTGGGTTTCATCCACCACATACACACACTCCCACGCCACCACCACCAGCATGATGGCGGCCACCACGGCAATCTGCATCCGCATTAGCGCTGACCTCCAGGAGAAAGGGGAAGGAGCGGAAGGGTGCGGCCCATGGCCTCGGTATCCACAATGATTTTATGGACCGTGTCGCTTCCCAATACCGCCTCCATGGTCTCGATGAGCAGACGGCGACGGGTGACATCCTCCGCCTTGCGGTACTCCGCCAAGACAGCGGTAAAACGCCCGGCCTCGCCCTGCGCCTTGCGGATGACCGTCTCGCGGTAGGCTTCGGCCTCGTTGACGAGGCGGGCCGCCTCGCCCCGAGTGCGCGGCAGCAAGTCGTTTTCATACGCCTCGGCCTCGTTGATGTATCGGCTTTTGTCCTCCTTGGCCGAAGCCACATCCTTGAAGGCGTCGATGACCTGTTTGGGCGGGTGCACGTCTTGCAATTGCACTGCAACCACCCGGATACCGCTTTCATAGGCATCGAGGATACGCTGCATCAGCGCTCGAGTCTCATTTTGGATGGCAAGTTTACCGTCCGTGAGGGCAGAATCGATCTTGTTATAGCCGATGACCTCTCGCATAGCAGCCTCAGCCGCATCTTTCACCGTTTTTTCGGGATTGGATATACGAAAGAGAAATTTCTCCGCATCAGCGATCTGATACTGCACAATAAATTGCACATCAACGATGTTTTCATCTCCGGTGAGCATCAAAGACTCTTCCGGAACGAGACGTATCTGCGCTCCACCTTGGGTCACGAATGCGGTGCTCCCCCGAAAGCCGATCTCTACCCGCTGAATCTTGGTAACTTTGGGTGTTTGTACCTTTTCTATTGGGAATGGCAGGTGATAATGCGGGCCAGGGTCCGTCGTGCGGTGATACGCCCCAAAACGCTGCACCACCCCCAATTCATCGGGCTCCACAATGTAAATTCCGCTTGCCAACCACAACAATACCCCGGCCAAGACGAGCCACCGCCCCGCAGGAGGCCGCAAGTGGCGCCACTCCTTGACGCGCTCGGTGAAATCCCCAAGATTCGGCCCCGGCCCCACTGGCCGCTGCCGGCGCTGCTGGAGTTTTTCCCAATCCCATGTCATTGATCTCTCCTTGCGTTTCCAAGGCGCTGCCGCAGCTGCTCCGTCACTTCTTCCTTCAGGAGGCCCTGTGCAACTGCCCCGCATCTCTGGTTCGAGCCCCGCGGAAAAAATCCTCCGCTTCGTGGGCGTGCTTGGTGTCTTTGTCCTCGTCGGGTATCTGTTTTGGGTCAACCACCAACGATCCCTGGAATCTGTCACGGACCAAGGCATTGTTTGGGATCAAACCAAATCCCTCTCGCCAGAACAACGAGACACGCTCATCCGCTTTGCCCGGGTCATGCAAAACACCCACGGCATTACGGTGCGCATCCGCATTACTCGCGAGGGCATCCTGCTGCCCACCATGGACTCCAAGACGCTCATGATCGCCCTCTGCCCCCCCAGGCGCGAGGCCCGGGTGGTGTTTCCGCCCCTCTTGCGGCATGCGCTACGACCCGGCCTGGAAGCCGAACTGGAAGGCCCGGTGCTCCTTCCGTACTGGGAAAACGGCCGCTGGCAGGAAGGCCTTGGACAGATCGTCCTCACCATCACGGAGCACATGGAAAGACTGGGCCGACCATGAGCGAGGTGCTCCTCTTTACCGATGGCGCAAGCCTCGGCAACCCTGGACCGGGAGGATGGGCCGCCATCTTACGCTGGGGGAGCCATGAAAAAGAACTTTGCGGCGGCTTCTGCCATACCACCAACAACCGCATGGAACTTCTCGCCGTCATCGAGGGACTCGCCGCCCTCAATCGGCCCTGCCACGTGCAGGTGATCACCGACTCCCGCTACGTCCACGACGCCATCGTCAAGGGGTGGCTGCCGGCATGGCAGAAGCGGGGATGGAAAACCGCCGACAAAAAACCCGTCAAAAACCAGGACCTCTGGCAGCGCCTCATTGCCTTGCTCAACCGCCACCACGTGGACTTCCAGTGGATCCGGGGCCACGCCGGCCATCCGGAAAATGAACGCTGCGACGTGCTCGCCAAACAGGCGGCCCAGGCCCCAGGACTCCCCCAGGACCCGGGCATGGCGTAACCCACGGCATGCAGGCCGTTATTTCAATCCCAAGGCCTCTTTGATATACGCAAAATCGATGATGGAGCTCACCAGCTGGGACCCATGCTGAATCTTGATGAGATCCCGCAGCTTGTGCCGCGAGAGAATAGCTTCCATCTTCTTGGCCACAGTAAACGTATCGTCGCGCACCACCACGATGGGCACCTCCAAGACTTCCGCCCGAGTCATGATGATATCGTTGGGATAGAGATTTCCCGTCAGCACCAAACATTGGCACTGGCCTTCCAAGGCCACAAGCTGCACATCGGAACGGTCTCCACCCACGATAATGGCAGACTTCTTGTTTTTCCGGAAGTGGGTCATAAAGTTTTCCACCTGCATGGTGCCGATGAGAAAACTCTCCACCACCCGGTCCGCCTTGGCCTGGGCCGTGATAATGCGGCCGCCCAGGCGCTCGGCCAAGTCCGCCACCTTGATGGCCCCCATGAGGGGATCCGACGGGATCTTGCCCAGCACTTTGACCCCCTTACTCTCCAAAAAGGGATGCAGGAGGGTATCGAGCTCATCGCGGAAACTTGGCGGGATATCGTTCAAAAGGACCCCTAAAAGCAAGTCACCGAGAATCTCCCGCAGCACGACGAGGAAGTCGTAGTTGAGCTCCTTCATGTAGCGATCGATGACGATGGCCTTGATGCCCAAACTCCGCACTACACTCACCCCGTCCACGCCACAGTACTTGCCCGAATACATGCTGCCGGACCCGGCAACCAGCATGACGTCTTTGTCCTGGGACAATTTTTCGTATGCGGAGACGATTTTTCCCATCAAATCTTCGCAACGTCCCCCAAAGGCGCGCATCTTGAAATCTTGATCCACTACCACTGGAGTCACCAGTGTAGGGTCTTCACTGAGCCCAAGAATCTCCTGCACGAAAAAGGCATCGGCATCACCCAGCACGCCATTCTTTTCCATAGGCAAGGCACCCACAGGCTTCATGTAGCCCACGCGGTAGCCTTCCTTTTGCAGCCGCAGGCCCAAGCCCATGGCGACCATGTTCTTGCCCGAATAGCTCGATGTCGAGCCGATATAGATTCCAACGGCCATACCCATTCTCCTTGGCAAAGGATTTTGACTGATCCTACTCCACAGGCACGAGACACACCCGGGCATCCACCACCCATGCCCCCCGAGGGGTGACCAGCACCGGCTCCAACTCCACGGTATAGAGTTCGGGCATATCCAAGGTCAGCTGCGATACAGTGAGCAGCACGTCTTCCAAGGCCCGCAGATGCATGGGCTGTCTGCCGCCGCGGCTGGCCGCCAGGGGGGTGAACTCCCGCACCATACGGCTGGCATCGGTGAGCGAAATGGGCGCCAACCGAGCATTCACTCCGTGGTGGTCGCCGTCGACCAACCCCAGACGAACCACCGGACCAAACAAAGGATCCCGCACCGCCCATATCCGCGCCTCCACCACAGGGCCAACAACCATCTCCTGGACCCAGCACCCGGAAACAAAAGCCTCCGGCCGCAAGCGCTGTACCCGGTGCGTGAGCCGCGCAAAGCCCTGACGCACGGCCTCGGGGTCCGTCAGGCCAAGCTCCACGCCGTCCACATCGCTTTTGCGCTGGATATGTGGCGAAGCGATCTTGAGCGCCACCGCCCCCCCCAAACGGCGGGCGATGCGGGCCGCGGTCTTACTGGTGCGGGCGAGTTCCGTTACCGGGTGCCGGAGCTCGTACGCCTCGAGCAGGGGATACACCGCCGGCCCGCCCAGATCCCGATGGCCCGCGTTCATGGCCTCCCGCAACCACAGCTCCGCCTTGGTGCTGTCCCGACGATAGCACACCTCCACTGGGAAGGGCTCCTCCTGCCAGCAGCCGTATGCGAGCATGGCGTCAAGCGCCCGGGCTGCGGCTGCAGGAGAAGAAAAACATGGGATCCCCTGGGCATGGACCTGCCGCACCAACGCCCCCGGCCGCTCCCCGACCAAACAGAGCGCCACAGGGGTATCCTGGCGATCCACCTGCGCCATGGCCTCCAGCACGGCCTGCACGTCCGTCCCCACAGGACGGGCGATGACCGCCAATACCAGGCGCACTCGTGGATCCGCCACGGCAAGGCGCAGGGCGGCCGCAAAGTCTTCCGGCGTGGCCTCGGCGCCAAGATCCAACGGATTGGAGGGCCACGCCCCGGTCTGCCGCTGCAGGGCCTCGGCTGTAGCCCGCGAGAAGCGGGCGAGCTCCAACCGCGTGGCACTCAAGGCATCCGCGGCCAAGACGCCGGCACCACCGGAATTGGTAAGGATTGCCACATGCGGCCCGGAAGGTTGGGGCAGCAAGGCAAAGGCCTTGACGGTATCGAGAAAGGTCTCCAGGTCGGAAACGCCGATGATGCCGGCCTGGCGCAAGGCGGCGCGATACGCCGCCTCCGAACCCGCCAGGGGTCCGGCTGCCGCGGCCACGGCCTGCCTGCCTGGGGCGGTGAGCCCGCCAAGGAGCATGACCACGGGTTTCACCCGAGTGACGGTCTGGCTCACCCGGGCAAAACGCCGGGCAGCAAACACCCCTTCGAGATACCCGGCAATGACGCGGGTTTCTCCGTCTTCCGCCAAATACTGCAGGATCGAGGCCTCATCCACCGCCGCACGGTTCCCCAGGGCCGCCAGACGAGAAAGGCCCACGCCTTCGGCCACGGCCCAGTCCACCACGGCTCCGGACACCGTGGCCGATGGGGAGAAGAACGCCACCCCTCCCGATGGGGGAAGCTTTTCCAAAAGCGAGGCGTTGAGCCCTTCCGGCCAGGAGACCACCCCCAGACAATGCGGGCCGAGCACCGCCATATTGGTCTCCCGCGCCACGGCGGCCAGACGTTGCTCCAAGAAATATCCTTCGCCGCCCCGATCGGCAAAGCCGCTGCCGGGAACCAAGGCAGCGCGCACCCCGAGACGGGCAAGCCGCTCCACGGCCCCGGGCACTTGCTCCGGTGGAAGGCAGACCACAGCCAAGTCCACCCCAGCAAGCGTCAGGGTTTCTGGCAGACAGTCCCGGCAATTGACTGCCGTCACAGCGCCCTGATAGGCCCACTCCCGCAGCCGTGCCCAAAACCGTGCCGCCACGGTCCCTTCTTCATGGCACGGGCCGACGACAGCCACTGCCTGGGGGGAAAAAAGCGCTCCCACATGAATGTCTTGCATGGAGTTCCGTAATGTCCGAGGATTCTCTCCAACGTGTCCTACATGAATTGCATCGCATGCTCGCCTACCAACCCCGGCAAGTCAAGCTGTTCATCCAGGCCCTTACCCATAGCTCCCATGCCAATGAACACCAAACCGAAAGCAATGAACGCCTGGAATTTCTGGGGGACGCCGTGCTCGAACTGGCCGTGAGCCACGCCCTCTACACCCGCTTTCCCCATGCCCAGGAAGGGCACCTCACCAAGATGCGCTCTGCCCTGGTCAGTGAGGCTGCCTTGGCGGAAGCGGCCCGCACCATCGGGCTGCATGAATGGATCTTATTGGGGCGAGGAGAGGAGGCGCAAGGGGGACGGGAAAAAAATTCCGTAGTCAGCGACGCCCTGGAAGCGTTGCTGGGCGCCCTTTTTCTTGATGGAGGATTGGCGCCGGCATGCGCCTTGGTGGACCATCTGTTTGCCGGCAAATGGCCATCGCCGCCCGAGACCTTCCGACCGGCGGACTTCAAAAGCAAATTGCAAGAATATACGCAAAGCCGGTGGCGGCAGCGGCCGACCTACACCCTGCTTGCCAGTCGCGGCCCCGAGCACGCCAAAGAATACCACGTGCAGGTCACCGTGCCCGACGGCCAGAGCTTTTGCGCCTGGGAGACCAGCATCCGCAAGGCGGAGCAAGCGGCGGCAGCGGCGGCGCTCCAGGCACTCACCGAGAACGACGCCCATGGCCCAGGGCTTCTGGAGCCGGGGCCCTGACGGACCCCGGCCTGTCTTTGGCCACTTGCCACACTCCGCGTCAGCGCACGCGCCCGATTCCTTATCCCTATCCCTGGATGAGCTGCATGGCCATCTGCGGCAACTGGTTGGCCTGCGAGAGCATGGCCACTGCCGACTGGGTGAGGATCTGGTTGCGGACGAACTGGGTCATCTCCTGGGCCACGTCGGCGTCGGAAATCCGCGACTCCGCAGCCTGCAGGTTCTCCGCCTGGATCTGCAGGTTGGTGATGGTGTTCTGCAGCCGGTTCTGGAGCGCGCCCAGATTGGCGCGGATGTTGTCCTTGGAGACGATAGCCGCATTGAGGGCCTCCAGGGCCTGTTGCGCCGCCTGCTGGGTGGAGATGCTAAAGCCGGCCCCTGCTACGCCGGAGCCGTTGTCCCGGTTGACATCCGCCTGGTTGCCCACACCCAGGGCCGAAGCCGTGGCCGTCTGGATGGCGATGTAGTAGTAGTCCTCGGCAGAGCTGTTGCCCGTGCCAAAGTGCACCTTGAGCGGGCCGGTGGAGGCCAGTCCTGAACCATTATGAGAGCTGGCCCAGCTTGCCACATGCGGAGTGGATGCCGAAAGATTGCCATTCAAGAGGTAGATACCGTTGAAGTTGGTGGCGTTGGCGATTCGGGTGATTTCCGAGGCCATGGCCTGGTACTCGGAGTCGATGATGAGGCGCTGGTCCGAGGTGTAGGTGCCGGTGGCCGCCTGTTCGGCCAGTTCCTTCATACGGATGAGCTTTTCATCGATGACCTGAAGGGCGCCGTCGGCGGTCTGGATGAGGGAAATGGCGTCGTTGGCGTTGCGGATGCCCTGCTTGAGGGAGGCGATGTCCGCGCGCATGAGCTCGCGGATGGCAAGGCCCGCGGCATCGTCCGCCGCGGTGCCCACCCGCAGGCCTGAGGACAGCCGGCGCGTGGAGGTGGACAGCGCGCCGTAGGACTGGGTCAAATTTCTGGCGGCGTTCATCGCCATCAAATTGTGGTTAATGACCAAAGACATGGGGAAAACCTCCTTGTTAGTGTGGTGTGCCCCTCCTTTTGCAGAAAAGATGCCGAACTTTTTTTAATCAATGAAAAAAAGCTGCTAGCAAAAATCTCCCGTCCATACCCCGCCGGTGCGGTCATTTTTTCCGCACCCCCTAAAGTCCTGTCCCTCGCGGCCGATAAAGGAGGCGAACCCATCCATATCCTCAAACACGGAGGCCAATCATGAATCCTCTTGCCGCCATCGCTGTTCAGAATCCCCAGGTACCGGCGGCCGATTGGACCTCGGACCGCCAGCCCCAGCGTGACCCCAACGTGGAACGGCAGCCCGTGCCGTCGCTGCCCCCTTCCCGCGAGCAAGTCGAGGAAGTGGCGGACGCCATGAGCGCCTACATGGCCTCGCTCGGTGTGGAGCTCCGTTTCCATGTGGATGACTCCACGGATCGTCTCCAGGTGGAGGTCCGCGACCCGCAGACCGACAAACTCATTCGCAAGATTCCGCCGGACGACATCCTGCGCCTGGCTGCGGCCATCGAAGAGACCGTAGGCGTGCTGGTGGATCGCTCCCTGTAAGCCTGCAGCGCCACCCTCCTGGGCCTTGCTGCGGAGCAAGATGCCTCCCTTCCCGCCCCCGTCCCATGCCGCACGGCAGGCGACGGGGCTTGCCTCTGTTGCGGGCTTTTGCCATGCTCGGTGACCGGAGGCAGTATGGGGAAGTGGGTGGACCGGATCTGCGAAATCATCACCTTTCTCTTCGATCCCCTGCATCATTTCTGGGAAAGCGAAGGGTTCCACCGCCGGGCGGCGGCGCTTTTAGTTGTTGTCTTTCTCGCGGCCCTGGCGGGCATCGAACTCGGCCGCCAAGGGCTTCTGCCCCCAGTCCTCGCCCAGCATACCCCTGCCAACCATTTCCACGCCGTCAACCTCGCCTTCACGTTGGTGCTCATCCTCGAGGTGGTGAGCTTTCTCTTCACCCTACCGTGTTCCTTTTCCAAATCCCTGGGCACCCAATTCGAGATCTTGGCCCTGATCCTTTTGCGCAACGCCTTCAAGGAGCTAAGCCTCCTCGGCGAGCCCATCACCGTGGAGGCCGACCTCACGCCCGTACTCCACCTGGCGGCATACGGATTCGGAGCCCTCATCCTCTTTGCCCTGCTCGGCATATTCCGCCGCATCCAGCCCAAACACAAAAAAGACACCCTCTCGGCCACGGCCCTCTACCGCTTCGTGGCCATCAAAAAGGCCATCGCCCTGGTGCTGCTGACGGTCTTTGTGGGCTTTGGCCTGACCAATGCGGCCATCACCTTGGCGGGACTGCCCCACGTGGAGTTTTTTCCCTTCTTCTACACCCTGCTCGTTTTCACCGACATCCTCATCGTGCTGGTGGCGCAGTATTTCTGGCCATCGTTCCAGGCGGTGTTTCGCAACTCCGGCTATGCCCTGGCCACCGTGTTCATCCGCCTGGCCCTGGCCGCGCCACCCGTGTACGACGTGGCCTTGGCCATCCTGGCCATTGTCTTTGCCATTGCCCTGAACTTGGTATGGGACCGGGTGTTTACCGGCTTCCCCGCCCAACGACCCGAAACCACCTCCCCGGAGCGAACTGCATGATTTCCCGCGACCAGGCCCTTCTCCTCCTTGACGAAGCCAACACCCCGCCGCACCTGCGCATCCATGCCCTGGAAACCGAGGCCGTGCTCACGGCGCTCGCCCAGCGCCTTGGTCACGACCCCGAACTCTGGGGCCGAGTGGGGCTGCTGCACGACCTCGACTATCCCGCCACCCAAGATTCCCCGGAACTCCACGGCATCGTCGCTGCCAACACCCTCGGCGGCATGCTCCCCGAAGCAGGGCTCGCCGCCATCCGCGCCCACAACGAGGCCACCGGCTTGACGCCGACGACCCCCCTGGATTTCGCCCTGCGCTGCGGGGAGACGGTCACCGGCCTCATCCACGCCGCGGCCCTGGTGCGGCCAGAGCGCACCCAAGGCCTTACGGCATCGAGCCTGCGCAAAAAGATGAAGGACAAACGTTTTGCCGCCGCCGTATGCCGAAAGACCATCGCCGAGTGCAGCCACCTGGATCTGCCCCTTGACGAATTTCTGACACTCGCCACCGCCGCCATCCACCACATCGCCGACGAGGTAGGACTCACCTAGCCCATGGCGCTGACGGTCTTTCTCTCCAACCGCCTGGAATACCTGGCAACCCTCCTCGCCGACCACCTCAAGGACAGCCCTTCGCCCCTCACCCAGGAGACCGTGGTGGTCCAGTCCCGGGGCATGGAACGCTACCTGGCCATGACCTTGGCCCAGGAGCACGGCATCTGCGCCGGGGTGCGCTTCCCTTTCCCCGCGGCCTTGCTGCACGATCTCGCCCGCCGGCTGTGCCTTCCCGGCGCGCGGCGCCCGCTTTCCGCCTCCCGGCTGCTGTGGCGCTTGATGGCGGCGCTGGAAGACGAAGGCGCCTTGATGGGTGAGGGGGCGACCGCCTCCTTACCGCGCCAGCGCATGGGACAGGCCCTGGCCCTGGCCTCAGTCTTCGAGCGCTACCAGCTCTTTCGTCCCCATTGGCTCGCCAAGTGGCAGCAAGGCGTGCCGTGCGGCGAGATCGGCCCGGAAAACCGGGCTTCCGAAGACTGGCAGCGGCGGCTTTGGCAGCGCGTGGTGCGCGGCGAGGAAGAAAGCCACCGCGCCGCCCTCACCCTGGCCATGATCGAGGTGCTGCGCCACGGCCCACCCCCGGAGGGTCTGCCCCACCGCCTGGCGGTCTTTGGCATCTCCAGCTTGCCCCCCCATTTCGGAGAGCTCCTGGCGGCCCTGGGCGAACACCTGCCCGTACGCGTCTACCTGCTCTCCCCGTCTCCCCATGCCTGGGGACGGCGACGCGCCCAGGAGGAAGGAAGTGCGGCCCAGCTCCTCGCCCTGCTCGGCGCCTCGCTTCGGGAGGCCGTAGATCGTTTTGAGGAGCGCGCCGGACTCGTGCCCATCTTTGCGCCGCCAGCACAAGACACCCTTTTGGACTGCCTGCACGCGGACCTGCTCCACCTGCCACCTTCCCCAGAAATTCGAGATTTTCCTCGAAGCCGCACCCATATGGAAGTCCACCTCTGCCCGACTGCCCGCCGAGAAGTGGAGGTCCTGCGGGAGCGCGTCCTGCACCTTCTGCAGACCGACACCTCCTTGGAGCCGCACCACATCCTGGCCATCACGGCGGACATGGAGACCTACGCCCCCCTCATCCATGCGGTCTTCGGCAGCAACTCCCCCGAGATCACGTACACCGTGGCGGACCATGGGCACATCCATCAAGAAGTCCGCTTCCTCCTGGACCTTCTGCGCACCGCCGCCGGCCGCCTGGAGCGCAGCCGCGTGCAGGAACTCTTCTCCGCCACGCCCACACGGAGCCTTCTTGGACTTTCCGAAGACGCCTGCCTGCGTCTGCAGACCTGGCTCGCGCAGGCAGGCATTGCGTGGGGGATCGACGCGGCCTTCCGGCAAAGACATGGTGCGCCACCCAGCGCCATCGGCACCTGGCGCGCCGGACTTACGCGCCTGGCCCTCGGGGCCATCACCGGCGACCACCACGGCACCATCCAAGGGGTCGCCCCCCTGGCCCTTGGCCCAAGCGAGGACCGTGAGCTTTTCGCCGCCTGCGCCCTGTGGCTGGAGCACCTGGAGCGCCTCTGCCAATGGGTCCAAAGCCCTGCCCCGGACTGGGAGCGGATCCTGCCCTGGATACTCGAAACCTTTTGGCCTGCTCAAGGAAGCGGCGCTCCGGAACAACTTCGCCGAGGCATCGCCGAAACCCTGAGCGCATGGAAAGACGCCGGTCGCCCTACGGCCTGCGGCCGCTCCATGGTCCTGGCCCTGGAGCGCACCCTCGGCGGCGAACCCCAGGAGGGGGAATTTCTCGCCCGCGGCATGACCTTCTGCGCCCCGCGGCCCATGCGCGCCGTGCCTTTCCGCGTGGTGGCCTTTTTGGGGCTGGCTGCGGGCAGCTTTCCACGTGCCCAAACAGCCCCGAGCATCGACCTAACCGCCGCGCATCCCCAGCCAGGAGACCGCAACCCCACCGACGACGACCGCGGCCTCTTTTTGGAGGCACTGCTCTCTGCCCGTGAACATCTGCTCCTTTTCGCCCCCAGCGCAGGGCCCTCGGCCCAAGGCCCGTCTCCAGTGCTCATCAGCCTCCTGGAACACCTCGATAGCCGCGCCACCGTAGACGGCGCCCCCCCTTCCACGGCCCTGGTCACCACGCACCCGGTCTTCGCCTTCCACCCCCGCGCCCTCGATGTCTCGTTTCCCTGGCCTACCTTGACCCCCTGCCGTCTGCAGGAGGCGCACGCCTTTCTCCGTCCCCAGCGGCTCCGACCGCCATTCTTCCGGCACCCCCTTCCCCGGCCCCAGATGCCGGCGGAACTGGAGCTTGACCGCCTGATCCGCGACCTCGCCCACCCCTGCCGTACGCTTCTGCACGCCTTGGGGATCCGGCCGCAGGTGCGCGAAGAAGACCTCCCCGACGACGAGCCTTGGGGCGCGCCGACGCACCGGACACTCCACCGCCTCAAGGGCGCACTCTTGGAGCTTGCCCAGAGCGGCGCTTCCTGCACCGAACTCATACGGACCGCCCACGCCTGGCAGGTCATCCCCGACACCCCAGGCGGTGACGCCTTCGTCGCTCCCACCATCGATCAGGTGATGGACATGGCTCAGCGCATCCGCGCTCGAGCCCCGCACGGGATCCGGCCCCAGCCCTTTTGGGTGGAAGAGGAGGGAATCACGCTTTGCGGGACGCTGCCTCTGGGCGCAGAAGGCATCGTGCTCTACCGGCCTGCCACCCTCAAGACCCAAGATCTCCTGCGCCTCTCCCTCACGCGGATCGTGGCCGGGGCGACGCGCGCGGCCGATCAGGTCACCCTCATCACCGAAGACCACACCATCACCAAGCCAGTCCTCGACCCGAAAGAAAGCAAAGACCGCCTGCGTGCGGCCATAGAACTTTGGCTCGAGGCCCATACCCGCCCTGTGGCCCTGCTCCCCAAGGCGTGCCTCAAGTATGCCCAGACATACGCGTCCAAAGGCCACGACTCGGCACATCACGAGATGGTCAAAGTCTGGACAGACGGCCCCTTCCCCGAAAACCAGGACCCCTATCTGCGCCTCTGCTTTCCCGACACCCCGCATTGGGACGAATCCCACGATCTGGCACAGCGCCTGCTCGTCCCCATGCTCCCCGAGGCCGCGCCATGACGGATCTCTTCTCGCTCCCCCTTTCCGGCCGCGTACTCGTGGAGGCCAGCGCCGGAACCGGCAAGACCTACGCGCTGGAGGTCCTCTTCATCCGCCTGGTGGCCCTGGAGGGCATCCCGGTAGAGCGCATCCTCACGGTCACCTTCACCGACGCCGCCACCCAGGAACTGCGCTCCCGCCTCACCCAACGTCTAACACACTGTCTGCACCAGCACACCGCCTCCAGCGACGATGTCGTCTCGCGCCGACTCCAGGAGGCCGAGGCCCGCGGCATCCCCGTGGCGGCCCGTCTGGCGGCGGCACGCCTGGCCATGGATCAGGCCCCCATCTGCACCATCCATGGTTTTTGCCAGCGCCTCATCAGCCGCTTTGGTTTGAGCGCCGGGGCAAGTGTGCTCACCGACGACGCCACCCCCATCATCCACCACGCGGCCATGGAGTTGTGGCGCCAGGAGCTCTGCACGCTGCCGGGGCTTGCCGGCCAATACCTGCGCCAAACCCTACGCGTCGAGGACCTGGAAGCCCTGCTGCGTACCCCGGCCCTGGTGCAAAACCCGGTCATCCACCCTGCTGCTGCACCTGCGGATACCCATGAACTCTTCCGTACCCAGGACGCTTTCCAAGACGCACTCCAGGCCGTGCAAACGCATTGGGACGCCATCGAAGAGACCGTGGCCTGGTGCGAAACGCACCGTCAAACCGTATTTCTGGGAAACCGCATCCGCCAGGCAACACTTGCCAACGCCCTGGATGCATGGCGGAAGTTCCTCGCCACGCCATGGAAAAAACCCGCATCCCAGGACCAAGACGCCCTTGCCAAGCTCCTGCCCGAACATTTGGGAAAGTGCCTCAAAGCCGGCGCAGACCCGAATTTCTCGCCCCTTGTCCACCTCGCCGCGGCATGGAGCGCGGCGCAAGACTTCTATCGCGCCGCGGACCTCTGGCGCACCCAGACCCTGGCCAGGGCCGCATCCACGGCCATGGCGCGCATCGACGCCGCCAGCGAGGAACTGGGGATGCATGGCTTCGACGCCCTCATCCGCCAGGCCGCAGCGTTGGTAAACGACCCGGAGATCTGCCGCCAGGCGCAAGAGACGTGGCGCGTGGCCATTGTGGACGAATTCCAGGACACCGACGCCCTGCAAGAGCACATCCTCGCACGCATCTTCGACCATGCGGGGCATTGCCGTATCACCGTCGGCGACCCCAAACAGGCCATCTATGCCTTCCGCGGCGCGGACATCCACGTGTATTTCGCGGCCGCCGACCGCTGCGAGCACCGCGCCACCCTCGATACCAACTACCGCGCCGCCCCTGCCCTGGTAGCGGCTGTCAACGCCATCTTCTCCCGCCATGCGAACGCCTTCGTGCTCCCGCAGATGGCGTTTTCCCCGGTGCAGCCCCGGCCTGCCCCGTGGCCCAGCATCGAGGACCCGGACTGTTCCGCAGCTTGCGTGCTCTGGCGGGTGCCAGCCCCGGACACCCCCCTTCCCCAAGGGACGGTGATCCCCCTGCTTGCCCAGGCCGTGGCTGCGGAGATCAGCCGTCTGCTTGCCCGGGGCGTGCGCCTGGACGGCGCCCCCATCCACCCCGGCCACATAGCAGTGCTGGTGGATACCCGCGCGCAGATGCTCCCCATTGCCAGGGCACTGGAAGCCGCCCGCATTCCCTGCATCCTGGAAGAAGACGCCTCGGTGCTCGACAGCGCTGAGGCACAAGGGGTGCTCGCCCTGCTTTTCGCCATGCGCGAGCCCCGATGCCGCGCCCGGGTGGCCACGGCCCTAGCCACGGACTTCATGGGCTTTGACGCCAGCGCCATCCGGGAACTTCACGACCACCCCGAAGAGTTGGAGATCTGGCAGGAACGTTTTGCCGAGGCCATGGAGGTGTGGCGCCGCCAAGGGGTGGTGGCGGCCCTGGAATGGCTGTTTACCCAGGTCCATACGCGAGAACGCCTGTTGCGTCTGCCTCAGGGGCTGCGGGCAGTGACCAACCTCGATCACCTGCTGGAGCTTTTACAGCTCCACGAAAGCCGCGGGGCCACGCCCGCAGCGCTGTGCCGTTTGGTTGCCAGCCCCGACACAGCGTCCAACAACACCACCAAACTGCGGCCCATCGGTGCCCAAGAGGCGGTGCGCATCCTTACGGTGCACAAGAGTAAAGGTTTGGAATTTATGATTGTTTTTTGTCCATATCTCTTTCGAGCAACCGATGCGGGCTCCCCGCCGCTGTTCTACCACGACCAGCGCGGCCTCGTCATGGACCTGGAAGGCGGCGCCGACGCCCAAACCCGAGCCCGAGAAGAGGCCCTGGCCGAGGGCGTGCGCCTGGCCTACGTGGCCCTCACCCGGGCCAGCCACCGCCTCTATTTCGCTTGGGGCCGCATCAACCAGGCCGACACTTCGGGTCTGGCCTGGGTTCTGCACAGGATCCGTGGCGGGCGATGGAAAGGCTTTAGGGACGCCGACGTGGACGCCGATCTCGCTTCCCTGGCACATACCATCTCCATCCAGGTGCTTCCCACAACCCAGCCCCAACCATGGACGCCGCCGCAGCCTGCCTGGGAACTTCGCATCACCCCATGGACACGGGCCCTCCCCCCGCCGCCCGCCATCCACAGCTTCACGGGCCTGATGCGAGGGCTTTCCCAAACCCGGCCGGGATGGGACGACGAGCCGCCCAAAGCGGCCGCAGCGCGCCCGGAGACGCCGCGCGAGATCTGGGATATTGCCCAGTTTCCCCGCGGTCCGGTAGCCGGGTCCTGCGTCCATGCCATCTGGGAAAACATTGCCGCCAACATGCCGGTGGAAGACGCCGTGCGCCGGGGTCTTGAGACATATGGGCTGGATTTGCGCTGGACCGATGCCTTGACCCAGATGGTGGAGCATGTGCTGCATGCCGACCTCGGCGGTTTGTGTCTGCGCGAGCACCAAGGCTGGGTGGCGGAGATGGAGTTTCTTCTGCCCACACAAGGACTCAGCCGCATGGAACTCGCCGCAATGACGCGCTCCTTCAATGGCCGCACTCCCCCCTTTGCCCGCGACGTGGGCTCGGGATGGATCACCGGCTTTGTGGACGCAGTGCTGGAGATCCACGGCCGCTACTACGTGGTGGACTGGAAGACCCACCTGTTGGGGGAAACCCCGGAGGCCTACACCCCGGCCGCCATGGCCAAGATCATGGAGGAACACGGCTACGATCTGCAGGCCGCCTTGTATCTGGCCGCTCTCGACCGCCTGCTCGCCGCACGAATGCCAGGGTGCGATCCCCTGGAACTTTTGGGCGGGGCCTTCTTCCTTTTCGTGCGCGGCATCCATCCCCGCTATCCCGGGCATGGCATCGTCCATATCCCCGCCCATCCCCCAACCATCCACGCCATGCGCAGCCGCCTATGCTCCCTGCCCCAGAGCTGATTTCCCGCCTTGCCCCGGAGCTGGGCTTCACCCCCCAAGACCTCCTGAGCGCCGGGGCACTCGCGCACCTCGGCGCGCCCCTGGCCGTGGCCCTGGCCGCAGCCCTGCTCTCCCAAGGGGCCCGACGCGGACACACCTGCCTTGCCGAAGGGGAACTCACCGCCCGGATGGAGGCCATCTCTGCCGGGCTCGCCCCCCAGCTGACGGCCACGAATATGCCGTGGATCAGCAGCCAGGGCGATCCGGCCCCTCTGGCCCGAAGCTCGGGGCGCCTCTATCTCTGGCGACATTACCACCACGAGACCGAACTTGCGAAGCGCCTCCTCCACCTGGCCCAATGCCGGCCCGAGGTGGATACGGCCTGGCTCGCCACGGCCCTGCCGCGATTTTTCCCTAACCTCGGCTCGGAACCCGACTTCCAGGCCCTGGCTGCCCTCCAGGTGGTCAGGTGCCAACTCACCATCATCGCCGGCGGCCCGGGCACCGGCAAAACCACCACCCTGGCTCGGGCCCTGGCGCTCTTTGCCGCCCACACTGTCCATGCATGGGGCAAACGCCCCCGCATCCTTTTGGCCGCGCCCACGGGCAAGGCCGCAGCGCGCATGCGCGAGGCCATCGACAGGGTGCGGCCCACGCTTGCCTCGGAAATCCAGGGTCTGATCCCCACCACAGCCTCCACCATCCACCGCCTGCTGGAGATGGGGGCATCCGGCACGCCGCAGCGCGACCCATCGCGCCCCCTGGCGCTGGATCTCCTCGCGGTGGACGAAACCTCGCTCATGGACGGAGAACTCGCCTGGCATGTGGTACGGGCACTGCCCGAAGGGGCGCGCTTGGTGCTCCTGGGCGATCCCCACCAGCTCACCTCCGTGGAAGAAGGGGCGGTGCTGGCAAGTCTCACCGGCAGCCCGGATCCCGAGGCCGTGGGCCCGGAGACCACCGACATGGCCCATACGCTTTGCGGCTGGGAACTTCCCGCCCTGCCCACGCCCGCGCCGCCCCTTGCCGAAAACCTGATCGCTTTGCGGCGCACCTACCGTTTTCGCCAGGACTCGGGCATCCAAGCCCTGGCCCAGGCCCTGCGCGCCGGCGATACACCGCGCCTGCAGTTCATCCTCGCCCAACCCTGGCCGGACGTCACTATTTCCCCATGGCGCACCGAAGCCGAACTGGCAGCCCTCTTGGGCCGTCATGCACTTCCCGCCTTCAAACCACTCGGCCGCCTGTCTCCCGATGCCGCCCTGGCCGCCATCGACCGCCTGCGCATCCTTTGCCCCATGCGCCACGGCCCCGGAGGCGTGGAGCACGCCAACGCCCTCCTGGAGGGCATGCTCCGCACCACCTCGGACCCATGGTTTCCGGGTCGCCTCATTCTCGTACTCGCCAACGATCCGGAACTGGATTTGGCCAACGGGGACGTGGGGATCACCCTGGCGGCTCCTGGCAGAGGACTTCGCGTCTGGTTCGCCGGCCCGCGCTCGGTGCCGCCGGCGGCCTTGGGCGCGGTGGAAAGCGCCTATGCCACCACGGTGCACAAAAGTCAGGGATCCGAAGCCGAAACCGTCGTCCTCGTCCTGCCCCAGGCCGATCACCCCATGATGTCTCGGGAACTCGTCTATACGGCCATCACCCGCGCCCGCTCTCGCCTCATCATCCTTGGCGATCCGGAGCGCATCCTTCAGGCGGCAAGCCGCCGCACCCAGCGCAGCTCCGGGCTTGGAGAGCGGCTCTGGCAGCCATCCCCGTACGACTCTGCACAGTGAGGAAAAAAAGCGTGGGACGTGAGGAGCAGCTCCGACAGCCTGGTCGGGCTGGCGGGAGACGTGCGCGAGTTAGGAAAAAAGCAGGGGACGTGAGGAGGAATTCTCCGAACACGGCTCACAGAACACAAGGTCCACCTGACCGCCGCCTTCTTCGGCATTGCCCAGCAGCAATTCGCCGCCATGGGCCTGCATGACGGAGTGGACAATGGCGAGCCCAAGGCCGGTCCCCTGCTCCCGGGTGGTGAAGAACGGCTCGATGTAGCGCGGCAGCATCTGAAGGTCGAAACCCGGGCCGCGGTCCCGCACCCGCACGCCGCGCAATCCTTCCCGACATACCGGCTCCACGGTCACCGTCTCGCCCGCAGGGGAAACCGCCACCGCATTGGCCAGGACGTTGTAGAGCGCGCGGTAGATCAACTCCTTGTCCCCGTGCACCAGATACGGCGCCGGCAAGCGGTTTTCCAAGCGCACGCGGCCATCCTGCCCCAAAAAGGTCACCGCCTGATGGGCCAGGGCATAGAGGTCCACCTCGTCCATGGCAGGCTGCCGCGGCCGGGCGTAGTCCAAAAAGTCATGGACGATCTGGCTGAGGCGCTTGGATTCTTCGAAGATGGCCTCGAGCATGCGCGCGCTGGGGCTCGACGGATCTGCCTCTTTCTTGCGCAAGAGCTCGGCGCTGCTGCGGATGATGCCTAAGGGATTGCGGATCTCGTGGGCGATGCTCGCCACCATGCGGCCCATGGAGGCCAGCTTTTCGTTTTGCGCAAGCTCGCGCTCCAGGCGTTCCCGCTCCCGGGCCCGCTCCACCAGCACCCGGTCCGCCTTGCGGATGAGAAAGACCATGAGGCCGTAGAGCACCGCGGACGAGACGAGGGTCGCCACCAAAATGGAGAGCTGCAGGCGCACCACGGTGCCGGAATCGTGGCTGATGTCTTGGGTGATTTCGAGCACCCCCAAAAGGGGACCAGGGTTTTCCCGAAACCGCAGATCCGCCTCCGCCCGCAGCGGATAGACCGTGCGCAGCACCACGCTCTCTGCCTCAGGGGTGGGGTCGAGAAAAGCGGCCCACCACGAGCGCGCATGGACCTCTTCCATGGTGGTGCGGCCTGCCTCAACCGCGGCGCGCACCGCCCCATCACTCAGGTCCGTACGCCCCACCAAATGGGGCTGGGTGGCGTACACCACTTCTCCGGCGTCGTTGTAGATGCGGATTTCCAGCACATGGAAGGAATGGATGGTGGACTCGACCACCTGATCCAGGCGCTCGTACTGATCCTTGCGCTTGAGCTCCACCCGGCCAAAGGCGAGCACCACCGGCAAGGTGAAGCGCCGATAGATCTGGTGATTGAGATTTTCCGCCAAAAGCTGGGCAAAGGCGCGGTTCTTGTCCAAAAACGCCGCGCGCACGGTGTTGGTGAGCACCGCGGCAAGCACCAGTCCGGCGCCGAGCACCAACACCAACGAGCTTGCGGAGAGAAAACGGACCAGTTGGAAGGGGTGGGCGGGATCGACGCGAAAGGGATTATAGCGCATGGTATGGCAAAGGTTTCCCCGCCCGGCCCAGACCTAGTCCCCGGCGGGGGTGTCGTCTTCGGCGCGCAGATACCGCACCAAGGCCGCGGTGGAGGCGTCATGCTCGCCCACCGCCGCTCCGGGCACCAGCTCCGGCAGCAAGGCGCCCGCCAGCTCTTTGCCCAGCTCCACGCCCATCTGGTCGAAGGAATTGATGTCCCAGATCACGCCTTGCACGAACACCATGTGCTCGTAGAGGGCGATGAGCCGACCCAAGGTGCGCGGGGTCAGGCGGTCGTACACGATGGACGTGGACGGCCGGTTGCCCGGAAAGACCTTGTGCGGGGCAAGGCGCTCCCGCTCCGCTTCTGGCAGATGGCGCAGGGCCTGCCGGGCCTCCTCCAGGGTGCGGCCGCGCATGAGGGCCTCGGTCTGGGCAAGGAAATTGGCCAGCAGCATGCGGTGCTGGTCGCCCAAGGGGTGGAGCGGCGCTCTCGGGGCCAAGAAGTCGCACGGCACCACGCTCGTCCCCTGATGGAGGAGCTGGTAGAAGGCGTGCTGCCCATTGGTGCCCACCTGTCCCCACAGCACCGGGCCCGTGGCATACTGCACCGGGACTCCAGCATGGGTCACGCCCTTGCCGTTGCTCTCCATATCCAGTTGCTGGAGATAACTGGGAAAATGTTCGAGATACTGGTCGTACGGAAGGACCGCGCACGAGGAAAGACCACAGAAATCGCGGTACCACACCCGCAGCAGACCCAAGATCACGGGGATGTTGTCCGCAAGCGGGGCAGTGGCGAAATGGGTGTCCATGTCGTGGCCGCCCGCCAAAAACTCCCGGAATCCTTCCATGCCGATGGCCAAGGCGACCGAAAGGCCGATGGCCGACCACACCGAGTAGCGGCCGCCCACCCAGTCCCAAAAACCAAACATATTGGCAGGGTCGATGCCAAAGGCACGCACCGCCTCGGTATTGGTGGACATGGCCACGAAATGCCGGGCGATGTCGGCCTCGGTGGCGGAGCGCAGAAACCAGGCACGGGCCGCGTGGGCGTTGGCCAGGGTTTCCTGGGTGGTAAAGGTCTTGGAGGCCACCAAGAAGACCGTGGTCTCCGGGAGCACCACCTCCAGCACCCGAGCCATGTGGGTGGGATCAATGTTGGAGACGAAATGGAAACGCAAATGTTTGGCGGCGTAAGCCCCCAAGGCATGTACCGCCATGCGCGGCCCGAGATCAGAGCCGCCGATGCCGATATTGACCACATCGGTGATGGGCCGGTCGGTGTATCCCCGCCACGCACCGCTGCGCACCGCCTCGACCCAGTGTTCCATCTGGTCCAGTACCGCGTGCACGTCCGCCACCACGTCCCGGCCGTCCAGCAGAAGCGACGCCCCTCGCGGTCGGCGCAAGGCGGTATGGAGCACGGCCCGCTTTTCCGTGGAATTGATGCGCTCGCCGCGCAGCATGGCGTCCCGACGCGCGGGAAGATCCGCGGCCACGGCGAGGTCCATCAGCAAGGCCAGGGTGCGGTCCGTGATCCAGTTTTTGGAAAAATCCACCAACAGCCCAGGGATGCGGCGGTGGAAGCGGGTAAAGCGATCCGGGTCCTCGGCAAAGAGCTGACGCAGATGGATGCGCTGCATCTGCCGGGCGTGCTCGGCCAACGCCTGCCACGCGGGTGTCTGATGAATCCCCATAGCGACCTCCCCTAGCACAGACGCGCCAACGCCTGACCTATGGCCCCAAGGGCTTCGGTCAGCGTGGCGTCGTCCACGGCATAGGAAATGCGAATACAGCGGTCATCGCCGAAGGCCGCACCCGGCACCAACGCCACGGATGCGGCCTCGAGGAGATAGGCGCACATGGCGGCGGAATCCGGCACCGCCGGCGAGTACAGGGCGTCCACCCGAGGAAAGAGATAAAACGCCCCCTGCGGCTTGGGACACACCACCTTGGGCCACGTCTGCACCATGTCCATGGCCAAATCCCGACGGCGCTGGAAGGCCTGCCGCATGCTCTGGACACAGGCGTCGTCGCCCGTGAGCGCAGCCAAGGCCGCCTTCTGGGCAATGGAACAGATGTTGGACGTGCTTTGCCCCTGGATCTTGATCATGGCCTTGATGAGGTCCGCATGGGCCAAGACGTAGCCCACACGCCAGCCGGTCATGGCATGGCTCTTGGCCAGGCCGTTGACCACGGCGAACCCTTCCGGGTGACGCTCCCACCACCGGGCCAGGGAGGCTGGCGCTGCCGGCGGGTACACCAACTGGTCGTAGATCTCGTCGCTCACCACGAAGATCCCCCGGTCATGGGCCCAGGCGGCCAATTGGTCCATGGCCTCCTGGGTGTAGTGCGCGCCCGTGGGATTGGAGGGCGAATTGAGGACCAGCATACGCGTGCGTGGCGTGCAGGCCGCATCCAAGGCGTCGAGGTCCACCAAGAAGCCCCGTTCCGGCTCGGTGGGCACCACCACCGGCACCCCTTGCGCCAGGGCGATCATATCCGGATAGCTCACCCAGTACGGCGCGGGGACAAGCACCGCATCGCCCGGATCCAAAAGGGCGAGAAAGAGGTTGAAGAGGGCCTGCTTGCCGCCATTGGTCACCATCACATGCTCCGGGCCAGCCGTGGTGACGCCATGGCGCGCAAAAGAAGCCGCCACGGCCTCGCGCAGCGGGGCAATGCCCGGCACGGGGGTATAGCGGGTGAATCCATCGCGCAGGGCCTGGTGGGCCGCTTCCACCACGTGCGCCGGGGTGGGAAAGTCCGGCTCGCCCACGGCCAGACTCACGATGGGTTTACCTGCAGCGCGCAGCTCCTGGGCCTTGGCATTGACCGCCAAGGTGGCTGAAGGCCGGATGGCTTGCATTCGCTGGGCCAGTCGCATGCGAGATCTCCTTATGGTCACGTTCCCAAAAGATAGCCGCCCAGGTCCTTGTCATAGGCCACGGGAAAAAACTCCACGCCGACAAATTCCCCGCGCAGGGTGCGGATCTCGCCGCGGCGCTCCACGCGGCTTTTGGCGCGGTTGTCGAGGCGAAAGCGCACCTCCACCACGTCTCCAGGGAGCATGTCCGGCACGACCGTCTTGTCCGCCAGGGCAAAACCCACGCCCTCCAAGGATACGTCCCGCACTTCGATGGGGTATTCCTGGCCCGTGCGTTCCACGGTGCAAAGCCCAACCAAGCGGACTTTCTTGCGGAAATATTTGCGAAATTCCAAGAGGACAGGTGTTACCTGGCCGCAGGAGCAGCGCACGTCAAAGCGTGGATTTTTGTCCAAAAAGGCCCGGGCATCGAACACCTTCTCCCGACCGCATGCCGGACAGACGAAAGCGGCGCTTCCATCCTTGGCCATAAAAATCTTGTGCACACTAGCCATGGAGACCTCCGTGGCTTGGGCTCCCCGCTGCCGAAGGAGTGGCGAGCAGATCGTACAGAACTTCCAAGTCGCGCACAACTTCTTCCCAAAGATCGTCCGCCGCATCGTCAAGCGCCTCCTGGCGCAGGCGGCGACGGGCCCCGGCCAGGGTCAGTCCTTCCTGGTGCACCAGTTCCTTGATGCGGCGCAGCATGGCCACGGCCTCTTCGGTGTAGTAGCGCTGCCCGGTGGAGGTGCGCTGCGCACAGGCTTCCGGAAACTCTGTCTCCCAAAACCGCAGGGTGGACGTCCGCACCCCCAAAAGTGCCGCCACCTCACCGATGCGGTAGCGCCGCGCCGCCATGGACCTCACACCACCTGGACAGGCAATTGCTGCACAATACGGGAAACCAGCCGACTATGGGCCGCGTCCACTTCCTTGTCTTTGAGGGTCCGCTCGGGGTGCCGATACACCACGCGTACTGTCACATGGCGTACCGCAGCGTCCTGCGGGTGGTAGACGTCCAAGACGAAGTGTTCGTCCACCAACGGCTCCTGCATGGCCGCCACTGCGGCGAGCACCTGATCCACGGAAATGTCCCAGCCCATGCGCAAGGTCACGTCTCGGCGCACCACCGGGAAGCGCGCCAAGGGGGTGAAACGCACGCGGGACTGCCGGGCCATGGCCAAAAGCTGCTCCAGATCGAGGTCTGCGTACCACACCGCCCCGCGCGCCTCATAGGCATCGGCGATACTGGGCACGATGCGGCCCACTGCACCGAGGCTGCGGCCATCCACCCACACCGTGGCTTGCTCGGCCAGATACGGCCGGGCCGGCTCCGCTTGCCAACGGCACGGCCCCAAGCCCAAATGCACAAGCAAATGCTCTACCAGACCCTTGATATCGGCAAACGCCACCTCCCCGCGCGGATACGGCGCCCGCTCGGCAAAACGCGCACCATGCAGGAGAATGGCCAAACGCAGCGCCTCCGCCACCGTGGTTTCCTTCTGGGGATCCGAAACGAATACCCGCGCCACCTCAAAGAGCCGCACACGGGTCGTTCCGCCCGCGATATTGTGGCGCAAGGCGCGCAGCATCCCTGGCACCAAATCGGTGCGCAGCACTTCCATGTCCTCACTCAAGGGGTTGGCCACGCGGACAGCGCGCTCCAGGGAAAGGCCGCACCGCGTTATGTCTGCGGCGCTCACGAAGCTGTAGTTCACCGCTTCCAACAGTCCGACGCCCTTGCCCCATGCCTTGACCGCAGCCGTCTCCGCAAAGCTCGTGTCCGCCTGCGCCAGGGCATCGAGGGACAACGACACCGGCGGGAGCACCGCCGGGATGCGGTCCATGCCGTAAAACCGGGCCACCTCTTCCACCAAATCGATCTCCCGCTCCAGATCCAGCCGGAACGAGGGCAAGGTGACCTCCCAGGCGTCCCCGTGGTTCATGACGGCACATCCCAAGGACACCAAGGTCTTGTGGGCAAATTCCTCGCCCGGATCCACTCCGAGGACCTCGAAAACCCGCCGAGGGCGGAAGGACACCGAGCGCGGGGCATACGGTACCGGCTCTGCCCCCGCCACTCCCGGGGCGACCACGCCGCCGGCAAGCTCCGCCATGAGGGCGGCAGCCCGGTCGAGAGCCCACGTCGTAGCGAGCTGATCCACTCCGCGTTCGAAGCGATACGCCGCCTCGCTGGCGATCCCCAAGCGCCGGGCCGTGCGCCGCACCGTGAGCGGGTGGAACACCGCGCTCTCCAAAAGCACGTTCGTGGTCGTCTCCGTGACTTCCGAATCCTGCCCGCCCATGACGCCGGCCACCGCCACCGGTCCTTGGGCATCCCAAATGAGGATGTCCCCAGGCTCCATGCGCCGCACCTGGCCATCCAAGGTGGTGAATTCCAGCGGCTGCGAAGTCCGGGCCGCCCGGATGCACCCCCCGCGCAGACGGTCCGCGTCAAAGGCGTGCAGGGGCTGGCCCGTCTCCAAGAGCACGTAGTTGGTGACATCCACGAGATTGTTGCGCGGCCGCATACCACAGGCAAGAAGGCGGTAGCGCATCCAATCCGGACTCGAGGCAACCGAAAGGGAACGGATCAATCGGGCCTGATAGAGCGAGCAGGCCTCGGCCTCCGCCTCCACGGCAAGCGACCAGGGTTCCCCGGCCTCGGTGAGCCGCACCTGGGGAAGGTGCACCGGCAATCCAAAGGCCGCGGCCGTTTCCCGCGCCAGGCCCAAAACAGAAAGACAATCCGCACGGTTGGGAGTAATGCTCACATCGAGCACCACGCGCTCCAGGCCCAAGGCATCCGGCACGGGCACCCCAGGGGAAAGCTTCGGGTCGAGCACCATGATGCCGCTATGGCTCTCTCCCAAGCCCAATTCCCGCTCCGAGCAGATCATGCCCCACGAACGCTCCCCGCGCAGCTTGGCCTTTTGGATGGTCATGCCCCCCGGAAGCGTGGTGCCCACGGGAGCCACCGGCACGATCTGCCCCGCCGCCACATTGGGGGCCCCACATACGATGGGAAGAAGCTCCGCGCCTCCCACGTCCACCCGGCACACCGACAGATGATCCGACGCCGGGTGCGGGACGCACTCCACCACCCGTCCCGTCACCACCGAGGCCAAATGCGCAAAGGGATCGCGGATATCTTCCACTTCCAGGCCCAACATGGTGAGCCGATCGGCCAACTCCTGCGCTGTTCCCTCAAAGGGCGTCCACTGCCGAAGCCACGAAAGTCCGAGCAACATCACCGCACCTCACGCAAACTGGCGCACAAATCGACTATCGTTTTCGAAAAAGAGGCGCAGATCGCCAATCCCATACTTGAGCATGGCCATACGCTCCACCCCGAGGCCAAAGGCAAAGCCGGTCCACGCCTCCGGATCGATGCCCACCTTGGCAAACACCGCGGGATCCACCATGCCGCAGCCCAAAATTTCCACCCATCCCGTGCCTTTGCACACCCGACACCCCTCGCCACAGTCCAGCACGCCGCGGCCGGCGCACAACACGCAGCTCATGTCCACCTCGGCGCTGGGCTCGGTAAACGGGAAAAAGCTCGGCCGGAAACGCACCCGGGTGGAGGCCCCGAACACCGCCTGCACCAGGGCGGTGAGGACTCCGCGCAACTGGGACATGGTCACCTGCCGGTCCACCAAAAGGCCTTCGATCTGGTGGAACATGGGGGTATGCGTCAGGTCCGAATCCCGGCGGTACACCTTGCCCGGGGCAATGATGGCGAGCGGGGGTCGGCGGGCGAGCATGGTGCGCACCTGCATGGGTGAGGTATGCGTGCGCAAAAGTACCCGCTCGGTGATGTACAGGGTGTCCTGCATGTCCCGCGCGGGATGTCCGGGAGGAAGATTGAGGGCCTCGAAATTATGAAAATCCGTCTCCACCTCAGGACCGGATACCGTCTCAAAGCCCATGCGCTGGAGCACCGCGCAGATCTCCTGCTGGATACGCGTCGTGGGGTGCAGTGCCCCCACATGCGGCACCCACGCGGGATCCCCGGCGTCAAAAGGCATCGTCCCCTGGGCTTTTTGGGCCAAATGCTCCTGGCACTGCTGCCAGAGCTCCGCAAGCCGCGCCTTGACGGCATTGGCCACCCGCCCCACCTCGGGGCGGTCCTGCGGATCCAGGCCGCCCATGGCAGCCATAAGGGCCGCAAGGCTTCCCTTGCGGCCCAGAAACTGCACCCGTACCGCTTCCAGGTCGGAAGCATCCGCCTTCGCCAGCGCCTCTGCAAAGCGCGGCACCAAGGCTTCCAAATCGTGGATCAATTGGGTCTTCACGCCGTGACCTTCTGCTGGACCATCTGACACAACGCGGCAAATGCCTCTTTCTCCCGCACCGCCATGTCCGCCAGCACCTTCCGGTTCAGCTGGACCTGGCAGAGTTTGAGCCCGTGCATGAAGCGGTTGTAGGTCAGTCCATGCTCCCGGGCGGCGGCATTGATGCGCATGATCCACAGGGCACGAAAAGCGCGCTTCTTCTGCTTGCGATCCCGGTAGGCAAAACACAATGCGCGTTCTACGGTCTCCCGGGCGGTACGGATGAGCGCGTGACGCGAGCCACGATAGCCTTTGGCAAGTTTGAGATACTTCTTGTGCCGACGATGGGCAGTCATTCCTCTTTTGACACGCATGACGATCTCCTTCACGGCCAGGTCCAGTGGGAACAAACTGGAACACTGCGCCGCACCCACTGTGGGGTGGTTTTGCGATGTTTAGAACAGGTAGGGCAACAGACGACGGATCGACGCCACGTTGGAATCGGCCACAATGACCGATTTCCGCAGCTGCCGCTTCCGCTTGGGCGACTTCTTGGTCAAGATGTGGCGCATGTTACAATGATTGCGCCGAATCTTCCCCCCGCCCGTGGCCGTAAAGCGCTTGGCGGCGCTCCGGTTGGTCTTGATCTTGGGCATGGTTTTCCTCCTTCAAAAGCTCCTGCCGCATACGCAGCGGGCCACGCCAGCCGAGGCTGGCGGTTATTTCTTGGGTAGTGGGGCCAGTACCAAAAACATGGTCCGGCCTTCAAAACGCGAGGCCTGCTCTACCTTGGCCACATCGGCGGTCATCTCCACGATGCGCTGCAAAATGGCCTCCCCCAAATCCTTGTGGGCCATTTCCCGCCCCCGGAAGAACACCGTCACCTTGCACCGGTCTCCGTCGTCGAGAAAACGACGGATATGGCGTACTTTGGTCTCGATGTCGTGGTCATCGGTATGGGGCCGGAATTTGACCTCCTTCACCTGAATCTGCGTCTGGCGCTTCTTGGCCTCTTGAGCCTTTTTCTTCTCTTCGTAGAGATATTTCCCATAATCCATCACCTTGCACACCGGGGGCTTGGCGTTGGGGGCCACCTCCACGAGATCGAGTCCCCGGCTTTCTGCAATAACCAGGGCCTCATCCACGCTCATGATACCAATCTGCGCGCCGTCTTCGCCGATGACGCGAATCTCCCGCGCCCGAATCTGCCGGTTCTTCCGGGCCTTATTAGTAGTGGAAAGAATAGCGCATGCCTCCGCGCGTAAAAGGTTCCGCACACTCGTGGCGCAAACGGTCCACCAACGCAGCAACCGTCATGGTCCCAAGATTCGCACCACCCCGTTGGCGCACGCTCACGCGCGCGCTTGCCACTTCCTCGTCTCCGATCACCACAGCGTAGGGGATCTTCGCCATTTGGGCCTCACGCACCTTGTAGCCGAGTTTCTCGTTCCGCGTGTCCACCTCGGCCCGTAGGCCTGCATCCCGCAGCGCCTGCACCACCTCAAAGGCATAGGCGTCGTGGCGATCGGTCACCGTGAGCACCCGAACCTGCTCGGGCGCCAACCACAAGGGGAAGGCCCCGGCAAAATGCTCCACGAGGATACCGATGAACCGCTCCACCGAGCCCATGATGGCCCGGTGCACCATCACCGGCCGGTGCCGCTCCCCGTCTTCGCCGATATACACAAGATCGAAGCGTTCCGGCAAGGTGAAATCCACCTGAATCGTGGAGCACTGCCATTCCCGGCCCAAGCAATCCCGGAGCTTGACATCGATCTTGGGGCCGTAAAACGCGCCGTCGCCTTCGTTGACGCTGTACTCCAGGCCCATCTGCGCCATGGCCTCCCGCAGGGCACTTGTCGCGCGCTCCCAATCTTCATCCGTACCGATGGACTTTTCCGGCCGGGTGCTGAGCTCCATGCGATACTCGAAGCCAAAGACGCCCATGAGATCCTGAATCCATCGCATCACACCCTTGATTTCATCCAGCAATTGATCAGGGCGGCAGATGATGTGGGCATCGTCCTGCGTAAATTGCCGTACCCGCAAGAGCCCATGGAGCACGCCCGAGAGCTCGTGGCGATGCACCACACCGAATTCAAAGAGCCGCACCGGCAAATCCCGGTAGCTATGCTGCGTGGTATTGTAGATGAGCATGTGCGCCACGCAATTCATGGGCTTGACGCCATACGGAACGCCATCGATCTCGGTAAAATACATGTTTTCCCGATAATTGGCGTAATGTCCCGAGGTCTCCCACAAATCGCGGCGCAGAATCTGCGGGGTGCGCACCAGACCGTAGCCACGGCGCAGCATCTCCTTGGTGACGAAATCTTCCAGAATGGCCCGCACGAGCGCCCCCTTGGGGTGCCAGTAGGCCATGCCGGCACCGCCGCGCTCATGGAAGCTGAACAGATCCAGCTGCGGGCCGAGCTTGCGGTGATCGCGCTTCTTGGCCTCTTCGAGCATGGCCAAATGGGCCTTCAAGGCCTTTTCCGTGGGGAAAGCCGTGCCGTAGATGCGCTGAAGCATCGGCCGGTTCGCATCCCCCCGCCAATACGCACCGGCAACGGCCGTGAGCTTGAAGGCGCGCACGAACCCCGTAGAGGGCAAATGCGGCCCCCGGCACAGATCCACGAAATCCCCATGCTGGTAGACGGACACCGTTTCCGCACCGAGATCGTCAATGATTTCGATCTTATAGGTCTCGCCCAAAGAGCGAAAATACTCCCGCGCCTGCTGCGCGGACATCTCGCGGCGCACAAAGGGATGATCGGCCGCAATGCTTTCGCGCATCACGGCTTCGATGCGTTCCAAGTCTTCTGGGGTAAAGGCGTGCGCAAGATCGAAGTCGTAATAAAATCCATTTTCGATGTCCGGCCCGATGGTCACCTTGGCCTCAGGATACAGACGCTTGACTGCCTCGGCCATGATATGGGCGGCGCTATGGCGTAAAATGGACGTCCCCAGCGGAGAATCCAAAAAGACAGGCTCCACACGCTCGGTTCCCGAAGGAAGCGGCGCATCCAGATCCTTGGGTTCGCCATCACAAAGACAGGCAACGACTTCCTTCATTGCCTTTTTGGACACCCCCTGCACCAGGGCATCACGGCAGGTCATCCCTGGCACTGCCTCCACCGAGACCTCTCCTACGTACACCATGCGTCACCCCAGAAATGCATCAGGGAGGCTCTGCCTCCCTGGTGTTTGCAGTGGTAGGCGCGAGGAGGGTCGAACTCCTGACCCCTTGCACGTCAAGCAAGTGCTCTCCCACTGAGCTACGCGCCTCAACGAGGGCCTCGTCACTACAAAGGCGTGTTCCCCCTGTCAAGATTTTGAGCAGCAAATCGCGCAGCAATTTTTGCCCCCCACGCCGCGCCCAGCCCCAGCGGCCCGAGCTCCCCCGCCCGATCCCTCGCTCGGGGGACCACTGCGCCGCTTTTTTTGCCAAGGAACCCCCGCACCCTTGCAGGAGCCATTCAGCGGCGCTATGGAGCTTGCCAGGAGGCCCTGTGGAGCATCGCACCCCGCTCATCCTCATCGTGGACGACGAGCCCCTCAATGCCCGCATCTTGGAGTCCATGCTGCGGCGAAGCGGCTTTGCCACACTCACCGCCCACAATGGCCCCCAGGCGCGGGAGCTGGCCGCGCTGCATCCCGTCGACCTCATCCTCCTCGATGTCATGATGCCTGGGGAGACCGGCTACCTCACCTGCCAGCTCCTCAAAGAGACGCCCCAAATTGCCGACATCCCGGTGATCTTCATCTCCGCCCTCACGGACACCGAAAGCCGGGTGCATGGTCTCGAATGCGGCGGGGTGGATTTCATTTCCAAACCCTTCGAAAAGGCCGAGGTGCTCGCCCGGGTCAAGGTTCATCTGCGCCTGCGGCTTACCTACCGCGCCCTCATCGAAGCCCAAGCGCAGCGCCTCGGGCAGCTCCAGGCGGCCCAACAGTCGCTTTTGGTCCGCCCCGAAGACCTGCCCGAGGCCCGATTCGGCGTGCATTTCGCCCCCGTGCTCGAGGCTGGCGGCGATATCTACGACGTGCTGCCCACAGGCGTGGGGGTGTTCGACTACATCGTTGCCGACGTGAGCGGCCACGACCTTGGGGCCGGCTTTCTCACCTCCGCCCTGACGGCCTTGCTGCGCCAAAACGTCAATGCCGCCACGGCGCCGGAAGAGAGCCTCGCCATGACCAACCGGGTGCTGACCCGTATCCTCACCAACGGCGCACACGCCACCTTGGCCATGGCCCGCGTCAACCGCACCCAAAACAGCATTCACCTGGTAAGCGCCGGCCATCCCCCGCCGGTTCTCGCCCGCCAGGACGGATCCATGGAGCTCGTCCCCGCTGAAGGGGACATCCTCGGCGTATTCGATACCGCGCTGTGGACGCCGCAGGAAATCGCAGTCCAGCCAGGGGACAGGATTTTTCTCTATACCGATGGACTTGTTGAAGGTTTCGGTGATCCCCCCATCACGCGGGACCAAGGCATCGCCCTGCTGTGGGCCGCTATCCGCTCCACTGCATCCATGCCCATCGCTGCCACCGTGGAGGCCGTCCATGAATACATCGCCGCCCGCAAGGGCCCTGCCGAAGACGACAGCGTACTCTTGGGCATCGAGGTCTGACATGTTTACTGCCACCGTCCTCGAACACGACATCGAAGTCCAGATGAGCTCGGAACTGCGCCATGTGGACCGCAGCGTCGAGCTCTTGCGGGAATTCCTGGCGCGCCACGGGGCCGAGGACCGATTCTTCGACGTTGCCCTCGTGACGCGAGAAGCGCTCAACAACGCCATTCTGCACGGCAACGGCGCCGACCCCGCCAAGGAGGTCCTGTGGCGGCTCAAGCACCGGCAGGGCAAGCTGCGTCTCTACGTCAAAGACCAAGGTCAAGGCTTCGACTGGCAAGGCTGGATCCGCCGCCAAAGCGATCCTGAAGCGGAAAGCGGCCGCGGCCACGAAATCTTCCGGCTGCTCACCGCCCGTTTCTCCCACAACCGCTGCGGCAACGCCCTGTGCGTGGAAATTCCGCTCAAATGACGAGCTTCACCGTCTCCACCTCCCGCCGCGAAGCACTCGTGGACATCACCGAGCAGGTGGCCGCTGCCGCAGCCCGGTACCCCCAGGCAGCGGCCCTGATGGTCTTCAGCCCGCATACCACCTGCGGCATTCTCATCAACGAAGGCGCCGACCCGGACGTGGCCCACGACGTCATCGCCGCTCTGCGTCGCCTCGTTCCGCAAAGCCCCCATTTCCGCCACGTGGAGGGCAATGCCGACGCCCATATCAAAACGATCCTGGTGGGCAGTTCTGTGTCCGTGGTGATGGAATCCGGCCGGCTGCGGCTCGGCACCTGGCAGCGGATCTTCCTGGCGGAATTCGATGGCCCGCGGCGCCGCACCGTATGGGTGCAGGCGCTCGCCGCAGCGCCCGAAGGCTAGGCTTCCCAACGCAGCGGCCGCCCCATCAAGGTGCGCACCGCTTCCACGGGACTCTTGCCGGAGAAGAGTACGGCATGGACCTGTTCACAAATGGGCATCTCGACCCCCAACCGCTGCGCCAAGGCCCATACAGCCTGGGTGGTCCATACCCCTTCGGCCACGCCGCCCACCTGCGCCAAGGCGGCTTCCAGGGTGTGCCCCCGGCCAACCGCCAGACCCACGCGACGGTTGCGACTTGCATCCCCGGTGCAGGTGAGCACCAAATCCCCCAGCCCGGCAAGCCCCATAAAGGTCTGGGCCCGGGCCCCCATGGCCTCACCGAGGCGGGCCATCTCCGCCAGCCCCCGGGTGATGAGGGCCGCACGGGCGTTCTCCCCGAACCCTAGGCCATCGGCGAGCCCCGCGGCAATGGCCATGACGTTTTTGAGTGCACCCGCGAGCTCCACGCCCAGCACGTCGGTGGTGCCGTACACCCGAAACACCGGGCTGGCGCAACGCACCTGGATACGTTCTCCCAAGGCCGCATCCGCGCACCCCAAGACCACGGCCGTAGGCTGCCCGGCCATGACCCCCGCCGCAAAGGACGGCCCGGAGAGCACGCCGTAGCGCACCTGCCGTGCGCCAAGCTCCGCAGCCACCACCTGGCCCATGGTGCGCAGGCTCCCCTGCTCCACGCCCTTACCGGCACCCACCACGGCCACGCCTTCCGGGAAAAACGCGGCATGTTCCCGCAAAAAAGCAGCCAAGCGCTGGCAGGGGATGGCAAGCACCACCAACTCGGCACCGTGCAAGGCCGCCGCCATGTCCGCCGTGGGACGTACCGCTGCAGCCACCGGCCACCCCGGCAAATAGCGACGATTTTCCCTGCATTGGGCCATCTCGGCCATGAGGGCGCCACTGCGGCCCCAAAGCACGGTCTCCTTCCCCGAAAACGCCAGCGCGTGCGCCAACGCGGTCCCCCAACTGCCAGCGCCCAGCACCACCGCCTGCATGCGCACCTCCTTCTCGCAACGTCTCCTCTCAAAGCCTACTGAGGCCTTTGTTCCCTGTCCACCCGCTCCCCTTCCTCCCGCCACAAAGACGATCCCAAGCCTCCCCCCTTGCAGGTCCCCAGCAAAGGGACTACAGCTGCGGCACGAAAACTCCTGGAACTATCGAGGAAGACTCATGGAATTTACCCCCAACGAACGCCAGGTGCTGCGCATGGTGCAAGGCACGCTTCCCGACAGCGCCACCCCCTATGCCGACATTGCCCGCGAGGCAGGAGTGACCGAAGAGGACGTGCTCGCGCTTTTGCGGCGCCTCAAAGAAGGCGGCCAAATCCGCCGCTTTGGCGCCACCTTGCGCCACCAGCAGGCAGGTTACGGCTTCAATGCCATGGTGGCCTGGTACGTGGAAGACGGCGTCGATGAAGACGCCGCAGGCCGCATCATGGCAGCCCAACCGGAAATCTCCCATTGCTATTTACGCCGCAACTGCCTCGATTGGCCGTACAGCCTCTATACCATGATCCATGGCCGCACCCAAGACGAATGTTTGGCGGTGGTGCGTCGCATCCAAGAACTCACGGGAGTCACCCAATACGATATCCTCTTCAGCGATAAAGAGCTCAAGAAAACGTCCATGGAGTATTTTTAAAACCACAGAGGAACACCAATGCTCTCTTCGGAAGTATTATTTCAGCGCGCCTGCAACGCCATTCCCGGCGGGGTCAACAGCCCGGTCAGGGCGTGCAAAAGCGTGGGGGCCACGCCCCTTTTCATCGCCAGCGCCAAAGGCAGCCATATTGTCACGGAAGACGGCGCGGAACTCATCGATCTCGTCATGTCCTGGGGCCCCATGCTCCTCGGCCACGCCCATCCCGAGGTGGAGGCCGCCATTATCGAGGCCGTGCGCCGGGGCACCAGTTACGGCGCCCCCTGCCGGCTGGAGGTGGAATTGGCGGAAGCCGTGATCCGCGCGGTGCCGAGCATCGAAATGGTGCGCATGGTATCTTCCGGCACCGAGGCCACCATGAGCGCCCTGCGTCTGGCCCGAGGGTTTACCGGCCGCGATCTGGTGCTCAAATTCCACGGCGGCTACCACGGCCATGCCGACGCCTTCCTCGCCAGCGCCGGCTCCGGCGTCGCCACCCAGGCCATTCCCGGCACACCCGGCGTACCCGCCGCAGTGGTCCAGCACACCCTCCTTGCCCATTACAACGACACCGAGACGGTGCGCGCCCTCTTTACCGAGCATGGCGACCGCATCGCCTGCGTGTTCGTGGAGCCCGTGGCCGGCAACATGGGCTTAGTGCCCCCCCAACCCGGATTTTTGGAAACCCTTCGCGAGCTGTGCACCCAATACGGGGCGCTTCTCGTCTTCGACGAGGTCATCACCGGCTTTCGCCTGGCCTACGGCGGGGCGCAGGCGGCCTTGGGCATCCAGCCGGACCTGACGTGTCTTGGCAAAATCATCGGCGGTGGACTGCCCGTAGGGGCCTACGGCGGCCGCAGGGAGATCATGGAGCACATCGCCCCTCAAGGCCCGGTGTATCAGGCCGGGACCCTCTCGGGAAACCCCGTGGCCATGGCCGCCGGGCTGGCGACGCTGCGCCTTTTGGAAGGCCACGACTACGACGCCCTTGCCCGACGCACCCGCGCCTTGGCCTCGGAGATGACGGACATCCTGCGCGCCAAGGGCATTGCGGTGCAGTGCACCACCGTGGCGTCCATGTTCACCCTTTTCTTCACCGAACATCCGGTGACAGATTTTCCCAGCGCCCAGACCATGGACACGGCGCTCTATGGCCGCTTCTTCCGCCACATGCGCGAACACGGCGTCTTTCTTGCCCCTTCGGGCTTCGAATGCGCCTTCCTTTCCTTTGCCCATACGGACGCCGATCTCGAGCGCATTGTGGAGGCCACGCGCGCCTTTGATCCTCAAACCACGGCCCATCCTTGACGGAAAACCAAGACCCTCTCTATAGATTGTGTGCTTGTGCTTTTTCGAACTTTTTTTTGTGGAGGTAGAGGAAAAATGAAGAAGTCCATGATTGTCAGCCTGTTCTGTGTGCTGCTGCTCGCTTTGGGCACTGCACCCCTGTTCTCGGCCACGGCCAAGGCCCCGGGCGATGACTACGTCATCAAAGCACCGGAAGGCATGCAGACCAAGGAAGGAAAACCCCTGCAGAAGGCCGTGCCCTTCGCCCACTCCAAACACGCCTCCGTTGAGTGCGTCAAATGCCACCACACCATGGAAAAAGATGGTGCGATCAAAAAATGTACCTCGGCGGGCTGCCATGACTCCAAGGAAGCCAAGACCGCAGCCAACGCCAAGGACGTCAAGCTCGTGGAAAACGCCTTCCACAATCAGTGCATGGAGTGCCACAAGAAGCTGAAGGCGGAAAACAAGCCCACCGGTCCCACCGCCTGCAACAAGTGCCATATGAAGTAGAGCGCCAGTAGCGCGGCGTTGGCAAAGCACAAGCACGGGCCCTTGGTTGCCCCATCCGCCCCGGCGGGTGGGGCTTTTTTTTCGCGGCCACTTGGGATAGACAACGGAGACATCAAGCACAGGCGACAACCTTGGCGGGGGAAGTATGCACGCAGACGACGAAATCATTGAGCTCACGGACATCATTGAAGAAGGCGCACCCATCACATCGGGCTTGGGCGACTTCCCGGCGGAAAACGCCGTGGACCCGCAAAGCCTGGACGACGAACTCGACGCCCTCCTCGAAGACGTGGCGCCAGACCTCGACCCGCTGGCGGATCTGGAAGCACCCGCCCCGCCGCAGCAAAAAACTTCTCCCACGGCAACGGAAGTCTTGGATCCCGACGCCGACATCGTCCTTGGTGCGGAGGGGAACTCCCCGCTTACCGCAGACGATGACCTGGACATCTTCGCCGAGACACCGATCTTTGCCGACAACGAGCCGACCGCCACTGCGGCAACCACCGAGCCTTCGGCACCAGCGCACGAGGACGATCCTGCCAAGGATCTGACGGTAGAGCCCGACCTTGGGCCCGCATCCGCCGAGGACGCCGACCTCCTCACGGAGCCAGACCTCGCTCCCCTTGCAGGTGCCGCAGAACTGCCCCTGGGCGATGGATCTACCCTGCAGGGGCCGACAAGCCATGCGCCGGCACGCGATGTCCCGAAAGCACCCGAGAGCGGCGCGCAGCAACCATCCGCTCCCGAACCCCCGGCGGCCCCGGAGCGCATGGGAATCGTGGCACTCCCCGAGGACCCGGAAAAACTTCCTTTCTTCCCCGCGCTCATGGCCCTTGTCCTTGCCCAAGTGGACGATCGTCTCGCCGCAGCCACCGCCGCCGTGCGCCAGGATCTGGCGCCCAAGGCCGAAGCCCCGGCGCTCCCGGACCTGGACACCTGGGCGGCCCCGTTGCGTGAGGAATTGGCCGCCCTGCAGGCAGCAATGGCGGCCCTCGCGGAGGGCTCCGCCCCGAAGTCTGCGGAGGCGGCCCCAGCTCCAAGCGGCATCCTCCCGGAAGACGCCACGGCCCTCCGCCAGACCATAGCGGCGCAAAACGCGGAGATCGAGGCCGTACGCGCCCAAGTGGCGGCCAGGGATGCCGAAGTGGCGGCCCTCAAGCAGCAGCTCGCCGCCCGGGACGCCCAGATCACGGCCCTTGCCGCCCGCCTGGATGCCATGGCCCAAGCCCTGGAGAGCGGGAAAGCGGACCTGGAAGGACGAATGCGCGCCCTCGTCGAGGACGAAGCCCCGCGGGTGGCGGCCCGGGCCATCCGAGAGGAGCTCGCTGCGCTCATGGCGGAAGCAGGCCAAGGATAGCGTTTTCAAAAACCGAAGGGGAGGGCTTCACCGGTTTTTCTCTTCGGTTTTTGCCGCCCGGACTCCCCAAAGCAGGTCACGACCATTCCCCCCGGGCGGTTTTTCTTTGCTCCAACCAGGAAGGATGCCTATGGACAGCGAACGCAAGCAGGCCCTGCAGGTGGCCAAGGAAGTGGTCATCAAGTTCATCGAGGTGGGGCGCATCTCGCCGGCCAATTTTGCCGAAAACTTCGCCCTGATCCACGACGAGGTGCTGCGGGTCATCACCAAGGCCGGCGAACCCGAGGAGCCCCATGCGTGACGCCCACTCCCGCCGGGTGGCAGGACTCTTCGGCAATATCGCCCGCTTCTACGATCTCCTCAACCACGTGCTGAGCCTTGGCCTGGACCGGCTGTGGCGGCGGGCCATGGTGCGCTGCCTGCCGCCGCTGCGCGGCCCGGTCCTGGACCTCGCCGCCGGCACCCTGGATGTGAGCTGCGAGATCTGCCGCCAGCATCCCCAGGCCCAAGTGGTGGCCGTGGACTTTTCCCACCCCATGCTGGCACGCGGGCACGCCAAACGCACCGGCCGGCCCATCTGGCCCGTGCAGGCCGACGCCCGGCTCCTTCCCCTGCCGGACGCCAGCGTCGAGGCCGTGACCGTGGCCTTCGGCATCCGCAACATCCGCCCGCGCAGCGACGCCTTTGCCGAGATCCTTCGCGTCCTGCGGCCCGGAGGAAAGCTCGTGGTCCTGGAATTCGGCACCGGCCGGCGCCGCATCTGGGGGGGGCTCTACAATTGGTATCTGCAGCGGCTGCTTCCGGCCATCGGCCGCATGGTCTCCCGCGACCCGGAAGCCTACCGCTATCTGGCCCAGACCATCGCCGCCTTTCCCCACGAGGAGGCGCTCGCCCAAGAATTGGAAGAAGCCGGATTCACGTTGATCCGCTACACGCCCATGGCCTCGGGCATCGTGTTTCTCCACGAGGCCAGTCGACCGGCATGAAGCTACGCGCGCCCCAAGGCCACCAAGCCCAGCCCCAGGGCGAGCATGAGTGCGGCCACCAGACGCAGCACCCGCGGCGGCATGGAGGCCATGGTCCGAAAATAGCGGGGCATCCTCTCCGCCAAGAGAAAATAGGGGACTGCCTCCAAAACCAAGGCCAGTCCCAACGCACACAGAAGAGTTGGACGGTCCAAAGCCATGGCGCGCTTTTGCCATAGGCCCAAGGACCTGTCGAGAGCAGTATGCAGGAGGACCTCCCCATGATCCACATGGATGATTTGCACCACCGCCGACGCGCCCTGGCCGTGGTGGGGCTCGGCTACGTGGGCCTGCCCCTGGCCGTGGCCTTTGCCCGGCACTTCGACGTCATCGGCTTCGATATCTCCCCCCAACGGGTGGCGGAGCTTTCCGCCGGCATCGACCGCACCCACGAGGTCCCGGCCAAGACCCTGGCGGAAACCGCTCTGCGCTACACCACCGACCCCGGCCTGCTTGCCGAGGCAGGAATCATCGTGGTGGCCGTGCCCACCCCCATCCGCCCGGACCGCACCCCGGACCTGGGGCCGCTTATGGCCGCCACCCGCACCGTGGGCGCGCACCTGCAGCCGGGCACAGTGGTGGTGTACGAATCCACCGTCTACCCCGGGCTTACCGAAGAAGCATGCGTGCCCGTCTTGGAGGCCACCTCGGGGATGCGCTGCGGCGAGGACTTCTTCGTGGGCTACTCTCCGGAACGCATCAATCCCGGGGACCGCGAGCACACCCTCGCCTCGGTGGTCAAAATCGTGGCCGGCCAAACGCCGGACGTCACGGAACTGCTCGCCCAGGTCTACGGCACGGTGGTGCGGGCAGGCATCCACCGCGCCCCGAGCATCAAGGTGGCCGAAGCGGCCAAGGTCATCGAAAACACCCAGCGGGACATCAACATCGCCCTCATGAACGAGCTGGCCATGATCTTCGACCGCATGGGCATCGACACCCAGGACGTGCTCCTCGCTGCGGGCACCAAGTGGAACTTCCTCCCCTTCCGGCCCGGACTGGTGGGCGGCCACTGCATCGGCGTGGACCCCTACTACCTCACGGCCAAGGCCCAGAGCCTGGGATTTCATCCGCAGGTGATCCTGGCCGGCCGGCGCACCAATGACGCCATGGGCAAGTTCGTGGCGGAAAAGACCGTCAAACTGCTCATCGCCCAAGGCAGCCCGGTGCGCGGGGCGCAGGTGGGCGTCCTCGGCCTCACCTTCAAGGAAAACGTCCCGGACCTGCGCAATAGCCGCGTGCCGGACATCCTGGCGGAACTCGCCGAATACGGGATTACGAGCCACGTGCACGACCCCTTGGCAGACCCGGCCGAAGCGCAGGCGGAATACGGCATCCGCCTCAAGCCGCTCGAGGAGCTCACGGGGCTCGATGCCATGATCATCGCCGTGGCCCACACGCCCTTCTCCCAACTGGATCCCACCATGGTGGCCGCCATGCACCGCCCTGGCATCCGGCCGGTGGTGGTGGACGTCAAAGGGGTCCTGCCCAAGGACCGGTTCCTCACCGAAACCGTATACTGGCGCCTGTGATCCTCCTCGCCTGCCCCACCCAGCGGGAATGCGCTGCAGCCGTGCGCCTCGGCCCATATCCCGAACTCCACGCCGCCGTGGTGGGCGTGGGCCCGGTAGCGGCCGCGGCCTCCACGGCCCGGATCTTGGGACAAATGCCGGTGCGCGGCGTCCTCCATCTGGGGATTGCCGGGAGCTTCGACCTTGCCGTCGCCCCCATCGGGGCCCTCGTGGTCGCCACCGAGGAAATCTGGCCCGAATACGGGGTGCGAGGGGCAGACGGCACGCTGGTCCCCCTGGGCTTTCCCATGCTGGAAGACCTCCCCGAGCCCGTCCTGCGCCTTGAGCCCGACGCCGCGGCCCAGGCCCTGGGGATCTCGATCCCCAGGCAGTGGGTGCGCGGGCCGGCCCTCACGGGCGCCGGAGTCACCGGAGACCCGGAGCTGGCCAGTCGCCTGCACCGCCAGTGGCAGGCCGTCACCGAATCCATGGAAGGCTTCGGCGTGGCCCTGGCCGCCCGCCTGGCCGGAGTCCCGTTTCTTGAGGTGCGCAGCATCTCCAATGCCGTGGGCGAACGGGACAAACGCCGCTGGGACATCCCCGCCGCCCTCGCCGCCCTGGCACTCGCCACCCAAACCCTGTTTGCCCACCCGTCATGAACGTCGCCATCTCTCCCTGCCCCAACGACACCTGGATCTTCGGCTCGTGGATTCTCGGCCGCATCCCTGGCCCCACGGCCCGCTTTTTCTGGCACGATGTCCAAGAACTCAACGAGCGCGCCGCCCAGGGATGCTTCGACGTCATCAAGGTGAGCGCCGCAGCCGCCCTGGACCTTGCCGAATACCACATCCTGTCCTGCGGCGGGGCCTTCGGCTTGGAACACGGCCCCAAGCTGGTCACGCGCACCCCGCCGCCCCAACGTCTGCAGCGCATCGCCGTGCCCGGGCTCGCCACCACGGCCTACCGGCTGCTGCGCGCCGCCCTCGGCCCCGAGTTCGAGGCCGTGCCCGCCATCTTTCACGCCATCCCGCAGATGGTCCAAACCGGCGCCGTGGACGCCGGCCTCGTCATCCACGAGACCGCCCTCATCTACGCGCGCCTAGGCCTCAGCCTCGCCCTCGACCTGGGCCAGTGGTGGCGGGAAGTCTCCCACGGGCTCCCCATCCCCCTGGGGGTCATCGTCATGGCCCGCAAGCACCCGCCCGAGGCCCGCGCCGCGGTGGAGGACGCCATCCGAAAAAGCCTCACCTTTGCCCGCAGCCACCCGGAGGCAGTGATGCCGTTGGTACGCTCCCTCGCCCAAGAGCTTGACGCCCCTACGCTCGCCAACCATATTGCCGCCTATGCCAACGACTTGAGCCTGGATATGGGGGAGGCAGGCCGCGCCGCCCTCGCCCTTCTTAGCCGCCTAGGGACCTCTGCATGACTCGGTGCACCACACAGCAACTCAAACTCGCCTTTCAGGCCGAGCTTCCCGCCATCCACACGGCGCTCCACGAAGAAATCGCGCGCCTGCCGCAATCCGTCCAACCCGTGGCCCGCCACGTGCTGGGCGCCGGGGGCAAGCGCCTGCGCCCCATGCTCACCATCCTCACCGCCCGGGCCTTGGGCGGCGCGGAAGTCCACCTGCACGCCACGGCCGTGGCCCTGGAGCTTCTGCACTCCGCCACCCTCATCCACGACGACATCCTCGACGGGGCGACCACCCGCCGGGGTGTGCCTGCGGCGCATACCGTCTTTGGCCTCGTGCCCGCCATCCTCGCCGGAGACGCCCTTCTGGCCCACGCCAACGCCATCATGGCGCGCCCCGGCATCCCGGCGCTCACCGCCTGCGCGGCCCAGGCCATCCTCGCCACCGCCGCCGGGGAGATCGAGGAAATCGCCGCCATGGACGCCCCGACCCTTTCCCAGGAAGCGTACCTCGAAATCATCACCGGCAAGACCGCCTACCTCATCCAGGCGGCCTGTGAAGCCGGGGCCATCCTCGCCCAGGCGGACGCCGCCATGGTGGACGCCGCCCGACGTTTCGGCCTGGGGCTGGGCATCGCCTTCCAATTGGTGGACGACGCCCTGGACTACGCCGCCACGCAAGCCACCCTGGGCAAGCCCCAAGGCGGGGACCTGCGCGAAGGCAAGCGGACCCTGCCGCTGCTCCTGTTCCTCGAAAGCCTCCCGGACGACGAACGCGGAGCACTTGCCGGCCGTATCCAGCGCCGGGAGCTCTGCGCGGCAGAGCTTGAAGCCATCGAGCGACGCGTGGTGGACGGCGGCTTTGCCCGCGCCACGGTGGAGGCCGCCCAGACCTACGTCACCAGCGCCCTCACCGCCCTTTCCCTCTTTCCCCCATCCCCCGAGCGGGAGCTCCTCCAGACCATCGGCGAGTACGTCCTCAAACGGGAGAAATGACCATGCGCACCCCACTGTCCCAAGCCTTGCGCGAGAGTCTGCGGGCCTCCTTTTCTCCAATAGCGGCCAAGCTGTTGTCCATCATCGTCGATCCCCAATCCGACGCCGCCGCCGTCGCCGACACCCTCCGGGCGGACCCGGCCCTGGCCGGGACCGTGCTCGCCCTGGTCAATTCGCCGGTCTATGGGCAGACCCAGCGTATCGTGGACTTGCGCCGTGCGGTGGTGGTGCTCGGACGGCAAGAACTGCTGCGCATCGCGCTCACCATCTCCCTGCACCGGGGGCTCGGGGTGATCCTCCTGGAGCACGGCTTCGACCCCAACCTGGTGTGGCGGACCATCGTCTGGGGGGCGCTGGCTGCCGAGGCCATGGCCCAGCACGCCCATGCCTCGCTGGTGCAAGAAGCCTATCTGGCCACGCTGCTCAAAGACATGGCCATCCTCATCCTCACCGTGGCCGGCCGTCTGCCTCAAGGCGCCCCCGCGGACTTGGTGGGCCCGGGACTGCCGGAGGCCATGGAGCACCAAGCGCTCACCGCCGAACTTCTCGAATTCTGGAATCTGCCGCGCCCGGTCATCGAGGCGGTGCAGCACCACCACGATCTCGCCGGGGTCCTGGAACACCCGCCGCTCACCCAGCTGGTCATCCTGGCCACCGCCTGGGCAGAGGCGGAATTCGCCCCCCACCCCAAGCCCGAGGCCCTTGGCCAGGTGCACCTGCTCATCAAGCGCGCCATCGGTCTGGACGCAGCGACCCTGGAGACACTTCGGGCCACCGTGAGCGAGCGCTTCGATGCCATGTGCACGGTGATGCGCGTCGACTGGCGCCAGACATGGTCCTTCAAGCCTTACGCCGTGGACGATATCCAGGATTTTTTTGCCCAGGCGCGGGAGATCGAGGCCGTCACCGGGGACGTATCCGCCGTGGCCACGGTCATGGGCCGCCACGTCCGCTGGAATTGGGGCTGCCAGACCGCGGAAGTGATCCTGCGCGACCCGGAAGTGCCGGGGTGGCAGCGCTTCGCCCTCACTCCCATGGGAGCGACCTTTCTCGGCCGAGGCAACCTGCTTGCCACCATGCCCCTTCCGGCAAGCCTCACCCCCATCCTCATGACGGACCACGACGAGCCCCTGGGAGAACTACGCCTCTCCCAGCCCGACTGCGGGGAAAAATCCGCCGCCGCCGAGCTCTACGCCCGTCTGGCCGCTGCCAGTTACCGCCGCTATCTCACCTATCAGGCCCCCCAACGCGCCAAGGCCGCCCTCTTGGAGAGCCTGCCCGTGGGCGTGGCCCTGTTCGATGGCAGCGGCCGCCTCATCGCCGCCAACACGGCGCTCAACCGCTACCTCACCACGGCCGCACCCCAAGACGCCCTGCTCACCGACCTCATCACCCTGCTGCCGCACCCGGTGCAGGTGGAGGAGTGGCGCCATTTTCTGGACACCCCTGCGCAGGACTGCCATTGCACGGCCTTTTGCCCCCTGGACCCCCAGATGGCGGAATCCGCGCCCTGCATCAGCGTCAGCGCCTACCGCATGGCGAGCCAGGAAAACGGCCCCCGGCGTATCCTGCTCCTCGTCCAGGACCTTTCCGCCGTACATTTCCACGGCTTCGAGGCCGTGGAACAGCGCGACTTTCTCGCAGGGCTTCTGCGCGTCATGCCCGATATCGTCATGACCATCGACGAGACCGGGGTCATCGGCTTCGTGTCCAAGCCCTACGCCCAGGCTTTGGTGGGCCGCAACATCCTGGACTTGGGCACGTCCATGAACCCCCTCGACCCGCATTGGGACTTAAGCGCCCTTCTCGACCGCCGCGAACCCGTGGAAGTGCGCACTGCGTTGAGCAACCGCGAGTTCGTGCTGGAGCTCTTGGGCATCCGGGTGCAGTCGCCCCGCTACCACGCCGTGCTCGTGGGCCGGGACATGACCGCGGTGCGCCGCCTGGAGCGCGCCATCAAGGACCAGGCCCTGCTCGATGCCCTCACCCGCGTCTTCAACCGCCACCACCTCACCAGCATCACCGAACGGGAAATAGACCGCAGCCAACGCACGGGCAAACCCCTGGGAGTGCTCTTCTTCGACGTGGACCGCTTCAAACAGTACAACGACCGCCACGGCCATAGCGCCGGGGACGAGCTCCTTGCCGGCATCGGCGCCGTGCTGCGCGAAAATCTCCGCAAAGGCATGGACTATCCCTTCCGCTTCGGCGGAGACGAATTCCTGGTGCTCTGCGCCGAGGCATCGGCCGAAGGGCTCTCCCTCCTTGCCTCCCGCATCCAAAAACAGGTGGCGGCCATCACCTCGGAGTGCACCCTGAGCATCGGCGCCACCCTGCTTGCCCCAAACGACTCGGTGCAGTCCCTCATCTCCCGCGCCGACGCCGCCAATTATCAAGCCAAACAAGGGGGCGGGAACGCCTTCGTCTTTCTTGCCCCTCCAGAGCCACCAAGGAGTTTCGCATGATCGTTCGCATGGAAGTCGGCACCCGCGCCGACCTGCCCGATACCCAAGGCGCCCGGGTGGCGCACAAGATCCGCACCGAACTGGGACTCGCGGTGGATGCCGTACGCCTGGTGAAGGTCTACACCATCGACGGCCTCAGTGCCGAGGCGGCCACCGCGGCCTGTGATGCCGCCCTGCTCCATGATCCGGTGCTCCATACCGCCTCCCTCACCCCCCTGGGGCCGACCCCGGACTGGGCGCTGGAGGTAGGTTTTCGCCCCGGCGTGACGGACAACGAAGGCCGCACCGCCCGGGAGACCTTGTCCCTGGCCTTGGGGGTGGACGGCGTCCAGGTCTCCACCGCCACCCAGTACCGCATTTTCGGCACACTCTCCCGGGCGCAGGTGGAGCACATCGGCCGGGACCTCTTGGCCAACGAGCTCATCCAGCGCCTGCGCATCAAAAGCCGCCAGGAATGGGAACAGGAACCGGGATTTGCCCCGCAGATGGCGGTGGTGGCGGCCACGGCATCGGCCGCGGTGGAGATCATGGAACTTGCCTCCTTGGATGACGCGGGGCTTGTGGAACTGAGCCGCGCCCGCACCCTGGCCTTGAGCCTTGCCGAGATGCAGGCCATCCGCGCCTATTTCGCGGACCCGCAGGTGGCTGCCCGCCGCAGCCGCCATGGCCTGGGCCCGGCGCCCACCGACGCCGAGTTGGAATGTCTGGCCCAAACCTGGTCCGAGCATTGCAAGCACAAGATTTTCAGCGCCCGCATCCACTACCGCGATACGGCCACCGGGCATGCAAGCACCATCGACAGCCTCTACAAGACCTGCATCCAGGCCACCACCGCCCGCCTGCGCGCCCTGCGTGGGGCGGACGACCTGTGTCTGTCGGTCTTCAAGGACAACGCCGGCGTCATCCGCTTCGACGCCGAGACCAACCTCTGCATCAAGGTGGAGACGCACAACAGCCCCTCGGCCCTGGACCCCTACGGCGGGGCGCTCACCGGCATCGTGGGCGTCAACCGCGACCCCATGGGCACCGGCATGGGGGCGGAGTTGGTGTGCAACACCGATGTATTCTGTTTTGCCTCGCCTTTTTACGACGGCGAGCTGCCGCCGCGGCTCTTGCACCCGCGCCGCATCTTCGAAGGCGTGCGCGAAGGGGTGGAGCACGGCGGCAACAAGAGCGGCGTGCCCACGGTCAACGGCGCCATCGTCTTCCACGAACGCTTCCTCGGCAAACCCTTGGTCTTCTGCGGCACCGTGGGCAAGATGCCGGCCACCGTGGCCGGCCGAGCCAGCCACGAGAAAAAGGCCCAGGTGGGCGACCGCATCGTCATGGTGGGCGGCCGCATCGGCAAAGACGGCATCCACGGCGCCACCTTCTCCTCGGAAGAGCTTCACGAAGGATCTCCGGCCACGGCAGTACAGATCGGCGACCCCATCACCCAGCGCAAGATGTACGACTTTCTCATGCGCGCCCGAAACCAGGGGCTCTACAACGCCATCACCGACAACGGCGCCGGCGGCCTTTCTTCCTCCGTGGGCGAGATGGCCCAGGACACCGGCGGCTGCGATCTGGACCTGGCGCGCGCCCCCCTCAAGTATCCGGGGCTTGCGCCGTGGGAGATCTTCGTCTCCGAGGCCCAGGAGCGTATGACCGTGGCCGTGCCGCCGCACAAGCTCGGCGCTTTCTTGGACCTGGCCCGGGAAATGGACGTGGAGGCCACGGACCTGGGGGCATTCACCGACTCCGGCGTCTTGCTCGTGCGCCACGGGGAGCGCGTGGTGGCGGCCCTGGACATGGACTTCCTGCACCGCGGCACCCCGCAGATGGAGCTTTCCGCCGTTTGGACCCCGCCGGCGGCCGCAGCCGCCACCTCCCGGCCGCGGGTGGAAAACGGCACCGACTTTTTGCTCGCCATGCTCGGCCGCCTCAATATCTGCTCGCGGGAATACGTCATCCGCCAATACGACCACGAAGTGCAGGGCGGCAGCGTCATCAAACCCCTCATGGGAGCGGGCGGCCCCACGGACGCCGCAGTGCTGCGGCCGCGGCTGGACAGCCTGCGCGGGGCGGTCCTCGCCTGCGGCATCTGCCCCAAGCTGAGCGACCTCGACACCTATTGGATGACCGCCAACGCCATGGACGAGGCCATCCGCAACGCCGTGGCCGTGGGCGCGGACCCCGACCAACTGGTGGGGGTGGACAACTTCTGCTGGTGCGACCCCATCGCCTCGGACAAAAACCCCGACGGCGCCTTCAAGCTCGCCCAGCTCGTACGCTCGGCCCGGGCCCTGTCCCACTTCTGCCACGCCTTCGGGGTGCCGTGCATCTCCGGCAAGGACTCCATGAAAAACGACTACCTGGGCGGCGGCGTCAAGATCTCCATCCCGCCCACGGTGCTCTTTACCGTGCTCGGCATCATGCCGGACGTGACCCTGGCCGTGTCCGCGGACTTCAAAAAGTCCGGCGAGGCCCTCTACGTACTGGGCATGACCCACGGCGATCTCGGGGGCTCGGAGTACGCCCAGGCCCTGGGGATTTCCGGCGCCATCCCCCACGTGGACGCCCTCTCGGCCCGGCAGCGCTACCAGCGCCTCTATGCCGCCATCTGCGAGGGGCTCATCTCCGCCTGCCACGACGTCTCCGACGGCGGCATCGCGGTCACGGTGGCGGAAATGGCCTTGGGCGGGGCACTGGGCGCGGTGGTGGACGTCTCCGCCATCCCGGCGCGCGGCTGCCAGCACCCCGAAGAAGTCCTCTACAGCGAAAGCCCAAGCCGCCTGGTGGTGAGTGTGCCCCAAGACCGCACCCACGCCTTTGAGGCCCTCATGGGCGCAGACGCCGCCCGCATCGGAGAGACGTGCGCCGAACCCACGCTGCGCCTCACCCACGCCGGCACCCTCCTTGCCCAGGCGACGCTCTCCACCCTACGTCACGCCTGGCAATCTCCCCTGGACTGGGGCAGCCAACGCTGAACCTCGGCCGCCTTCAGGCCCCCTCCACGACCAACGCCCCCGAAATGGGGGCGTTGGCATGAGAACCGGACCGAAGACGCGCTCACCCAGACGCGCCGGCCTTTGGCAAGACTGCGGCGCCCCGCGGCGGCACGTCTGGCAAAAGCCTATCGGACTCCCTTGCTCTGCAAGAACGGCGCATACTTGCGGTCGGTAAATCCGATGTGGTTGATGAGCCAGTCCTTGAGGAAGTTGAGCAGTTCCTGGGACAGAAACTCTTCGCCGGCATCGAACTTGCGCTTGAAGGCCAGGACCTTGTCCACGAGCTTCTTGTGGATGGTCTTGTGGGCATCGGTTTCGGGGTAGCCGTACTGGTCGAAGAACTTCTCTTCCGTGCCGAAGTGATAGCCCGTGTACTCGATGAGTTCCTGGAGCACCCGGCCAGCGGCGGCGGTATCGCTGCGCTCCAACGAACGGTGCAGCCGGTTGACCATGGCCACGAGCTTTTGGTGCTGCTCGTCAATGCTGGGGATGCCGAGCTCGAGGTCCTTGGTCCACGGCATGAACTCGCCGCTGTGCATCGCCCCGCCTTCCTCCACGGTGATCCATTGCGAGAGCAGCTCGAGCACCTGGCTGAGGATGGGCGAGATGTCCTGGGTGAAAAGGCGCATGATCTCGACCGCGCTTCGCCCTTCGGCCGTGGCCTGCCGCACCAGACCAGCCGAGGCATGGAGCTTGTCGTGCAGGGGATGCAGCTGCTCCAGGATGCGCCGGGCCTCAGGCCTCTGCGGCTGGTAGGTCTCCAGAAACTTGCCCAAGGCGCATTTTTTGGGATCCATCTCCACCTCGGGCGGGACACCGGTCACGATGGCCTTGATGACCTCGTTGCCCCAGCCGATGTGCTTGAACAGGACGCTCTTGAGGCGGGCCGCAGGGGCAAGATGCGCCTCGAGACGGCTCGCCAGCCCCGGGCTCGCCCCCACCTTGGAAAGGACCACGGCGTTGGATTTGACGATACGGCTGGTGGCCTCGCTGGCGATGGAGACCTGCGGTGCGATGGCGGCGAAGTCTTCGGTAGAGGCCATGAGGGCGTCGGCACGCTCTTTCACCACCGTGGCCGCTTCCTTGGTGCGGCGCACGTTGTTCGTGATTTCGGCCATGGTGGCGGTCTGCTCTTCCGTGGCGCTGGCGATGGTGGTGGCGAGCTCGTTCACCTCGGCCACGGCCCCGGTGATGCCCTGCACCTGGGCAATGGCCCCGGCCACATCGGCCTGGATACCTTCGATGAGGGCAGTGATCTTTTCCGTGGCCTCAGCGGTCTGGCGGGCCAGTTCCTTGACCTCGTTGGCCACCACGGCAAAACCGCGGCCCGCCTCGCCGGCGCGGGCGGCCTCGATGGTGGCGTTCAAGGCAAGCAAATTGGTCTGCGACGCAATGGCGCGGATCACCTGGCTTACGTCGCCGATGTTGCGCGAGCTCTCGCTGAGCTTGGCGATGGAGGCCGCGGCGCTCTCGGCCTGCTCCCGGGCCTCGGCAGTCTTCTGGGCGGTCTTGGCCACCGAGGTCGCGATCTCCGTGGTGGCCACGGACATGTCCTCCATGGACTGGTAGATGGTCTCGGCATCGTGCAGGGATTGGGTGGCCGCGCCCTGCACGTCCTTGGCCATGGTCGCGGTGCGGGAGAGCTGGTCTTGCAGACGCTCGTTCAAGTTCCTCAAGAACTGCTGCACTTCCCCGAGGATGCGGTTTTGTCCGTCCACCGAACCGATGAGTCCGACCACAAAGGCCAGAAGGGCATTGATGGGTTTCTGGATCACCTGCGCGATGCGGCCGGAGAATTCCAGCGCATGATGGAAGCGTCCGGTGGCGACGGCATGGAGCGTCTGGCCCATGGCCGCCAGTTCGCCGTCTTCGTCTCCGTCTGCCTGCCGGGCCGCTGGGCCGCTGCGGCCCCGCTCCCACCACAGGACGGCCACCGCCACGAGAGCCAGCACCAATGGGGCAAGCCCCCCCACGGGGCAGGGATCCACATCCCCAGACCCGCGGCCAGGGCCGTGACTGCAACCAAAATCATCCCCCACGAAATGCGCACCATCTTCTCCTCCTTATTTCCCAAGCTACTTGGAGTACACCTTGATCTCATTGGTCATGACCGCCGGCATGCCCGGAGTGGCCTGGCCGCTGGCGATGACCACACTCTCGCCATGGCGGAAGCCCGCAAAAGACTGCACGAACCGCTCCGCCCGCTTCTGGTGGCTGGGGATGGAGGCATCGCTCATCACCGGAGTCACGCCCCAGAAAAAGTTGAGCCAGCGCAGCACCCGGGCGTCGGTGGTCATGCCGTAGATGGGCTGGCGCGGCCGACGGCTGGAGATGTACCGCGCCGTGGCGCCGGTGGTGGAATGGCAGACGATGGCAACGCTCTCGGCGTTGTCGGCGATCAGACAGGCGGAATAGGCGATGAACTTGGGCGGGTTCTTCTCTTCCTTGGGCCGGTAGGGGCCGCCGATGCGCTCCAGGTAGTAAGGCTCGGCGTACTGGGCGATCTCCTGGATGAAGCGTACGGCCTCCACCGGGTAGGAACCGATGGCGGTCTCTTCCGAGAGCATGACGCAATCTGCGCCGTCGAGCATGGCATTGGCCACGTCCGTAGCCTCGGCCCGGGTGGGCACGGGGTTCTTCACCATGGAAAGGAGCATCTGGGTGGCGACGATGGCCGGTTTCTGGGCGTGGCGGCAGGCGCGAAGGAGCTTTTTCTGGATGATGGGCAGCTCCGCCGGACTGCATTCCAGGCCCAGATCACCCCGGGCCACCATGATGGCGTCCGCGGCATCCACGATGGCGTCGATGTCGTCCACGGCGTTGCGGCGCTCCACCTTGGCCACCACCGGGATCCAGGTGCCATGCCGGGCGATCTCCGCCTTGATGTCATCGATGTCGTCACGACTCTGCACAAAGGACAGGGCGACAGCGTCCAGGCCGATGTCCAGCCCCTCGTGCAGGTCTCGGCGGTCCTTGTCCGTGAGTGCGGCCACGCGCAGGCTTTTTCCGGGAAAGGCGATGCCTTTGTTGGAGGTGAGCATCCCGCCGTTTTGCGCCTCCAAGAGGAAGAGCCGGTCCGGCTTCAAGACCTTGACCACCCGGAACTGGAGCATGCCGTCGGACAAAGACACGGGCATGCCTTCGCCAAGACCTTCGAGAAGCTGCACCGCCTCGAGGCTGATGAAGATGTCCGTCTCTTGCGGCTTCTCCCCCGGAGCGCCCAAGCACACGTAGGCGCCTTTGCGGATCTGCAAGGGAGAGCCCGCCACCTCGCCGATGCGGATCTTGGGACCGCACAAGTCCCCCATGACCGTGAGCAGCACCCCGGTCTCCGCCTCCACGGCGCGGATCTTTTGGATCACCGGGCCAAAATGGGCGGCATCGGCGTGGGAAAAATTGAGGCGAAAGATGCGCACACCATGGTGCACCATGGCACGCAATACACCAGGTTCCAGGGACGCGGGACCGAGGGTGGCCACGATCTTGGTCTGCATAAGGGGCCTCCTTGCAGGGTAGAGAACGACAGTCCGGATTCTAGATGCGGCCATACAGCGGGCCGCCCGGGGCTGCAAGGGCGTCCACGCGTTTTTCCACCTCCGGGTCCATTTCCAAGGGCGGGGCATGGTAGGTCTTGAGCCGGGCGTCGATGACCATGGCCCGGCATCCCCAATGCTTGCCGTGCATCTGGGCGTCTACGCCATAGGTGTCCGTGGCCGGGTCGGAGCGGGTAAAGGTCACCCACAGGAAGTTGTCCCAATGGCGGCAGGCAAAGTCCACGTCGTCCACCACCACAATCAGGGGAAGGCCCGAGACGTCAACGGCCGCAAGATGGCGGCACAGCTCCTCCATGGCCGGGTCCTGGGTGTCCCGGGGCTGGGCATGGGCAGGGCCCCCCAGCACCGCAATGCCTGGGGCAAAGAGCCGCACCGGTCCAAAGCCTGCGGGGAGCGCCCCCAGCGCGGGCAAGGCCGAAGCAAGGACGCGTTTGGGGCGCCCGGCCGCGGCCCAGAGCACCTTGGAGCCCTGATTGAGGCTGATGCCCGAGTAATCCAGGGTGTCCATGGTGGTGCGGGTGATGAAGTGGAGGTCCCGGGACAAATCCAACCGGCAGAGCACGTGGGCGAAAAACCGCGGCACGTCGTGGCAGGACAGCTCCGCGTCGTCCTCGCGGGCGGCGAGGAGCACGTACTTGGAAAGCGACGTCTGGGTGGCGCCCAAAAGGGCCATGCCGTTGGTGAGGAGCTCCTGGGGCATGCGCTCTCCGGCATAGGGCACGTAGCGCTCGCTGCCGATGGCCAAAAGCAGGGGGTGCACCCCGGCGGCGTCCACGGCGTGCACCTCGTGTACCCCGGGAAAGACCCGGGGCACGAGCGCACCGGTAAGCTCGTGGATGAAGGCCCCGAACTCGGTGTCTTCCTGGGGCGGCCGCCCCACGGTGGTAAAGGGCCAGATGGCGTCCGGCCGGTGCCAGACGCGGTACACCCGCAGCACCGGGAAGGGGTGGGCCAGGCTGTAGTAGCCCAGATGGTCGCCAAAGGGCCCCTCGGGCTTGAGCAGTCCCGCAGGCACCTCGCCCATGATGCAAAAATCCGCCTGCGCCGGCACAGGCAGGCCGTTGACGCCGCGCACCAGCGGCAGCCGGTGGCCAGCCAGGGCCCCGGCAAAGAGGATCTCGGGCATGCCTTCGGGAAGGGGCATTACCGCCGCCAGGGTCAAGGCCGGCGGCCCCCCCACCCACACGCTCACCGGAAACGGCCGGCCCAAGGCCAGAGCCCGGGCATGGTGCGGGCCGATGCCGCGGTGGATCTGGTAGTGCAGCCCGGCCTCGGCGTCCGGTTCCAGGGCGCCGCCGGAAATCTGCACCCGGTACATGCCGATATTGGACCCCCAAAGCCCGGGCCGGCCCGGGTCTTCGGAGTACACCTGCGGCAGGGTGACGTAGGCGCCGCCGTCCTTGGGCCAGGACACGAGCTGCGGGAGATCCGAGAGCCGGCAGGAGTGCGCCTGCACCGGCCCTTGCTGCACCCAGCGGGGCTGGGTGCAGATCGCGGCCCGCAGGGCCTTGGGCCACAAGCGCGGCGAGCGCACAAAGGTCATAGGGTCGGCCTTGGCCGTGAGCATGGCCTCCACCAGGCGCAAGGTGGAGCGAAAAAGGTAGCGGATGCGCCGGCGGGAGCCAAAGAGATTGGCCAGCATGGGAAAGCGCGTCCCCCGCACCCGGGTCATGAGCACCGCCGGCCCTCCGGCGGCGTAGAGGCGGCGCTGGATGACCCCGGCCTCCAGATGCGGGTCCACCGGCACGTCCAGGCGGATCAGTTCTCCCGCTGCCTCCAGGTCGGCCACGGCCTCGGCCAAGGTGCGATGGATCATCGATGCGCCTCCTGGGCGCGCTGCATCATGCCCTCCAGGGCCGCCATCTCCCGGTCACGCAGGCCCAAAAGGTAGAGCACGCCGTCGAGGCCCAGGTTGGAGATGGCCTGGCTGGCCCCTTCCCGCACCACGGGCTTGGCGTGGAAGGCGATGCCCAGACCGGCGATCTGCAGCATGGGCAGGTCATTGGCACCGTCGCCCACGGCAATGACCTGATCCAGGGAAATGCCCTCAGCCGCGGCAATGGCCCGCAGGCGCGCCGCCTTGCCCGGGCCGTCCACGATATCCCCTACCAAGCGCCCGGTGAGGCGGCCGTCCTTCACCTCCAAGACATTGGCGTGGACGAAATCGATGCCCAAACGCTCCTGAAGCACCCGGCCAAAGTAGGTGAACCCTCCCGACAGGATGGCCACCTTGTAGCCCAGGGCTTTCACGGTACGCACCAAGCGCTCGGCCCCTTCGGTAAGCCGCAGGGACGCGGCCACCTGCGCGAGCACCGACTCCGGCAGCCCGGCCAAGAGCCGCACCCGCTCGGTAAGGCTTTGGCGAAAGTCCAGTTCCCCGCGCATGGCCGCCTCGGTGATGGCCGCCACCTGCGGCCCCACACCGGCCCGGGCGGCCAACTCGTCGATGACTTCGGCCTCGATGAGGGTGGAGTCCATGTCAAAGCACACCAAGCGGCGGATGCGGCGAAAGACCGAGTCCTCCTGAAAGGCCACGTCCACGCCCAGGTCGCGGGAAAACTCCAGCAAGGCGGCGCGCATGGCAAAGCGGTCCTGAGGCGTGCCGCGCACGGAAAACTCCAGGCATGCCCGGGGGGAGGCCGACGGCCGGGCCAGGGAAACCCGCTCCGAAAGCCGGGTGACGGTGTCGATGGAGAGCCCCTGCTGGGCGAGCAGCTGGCCTAACTGTGCCAGGTGCTGGGCGGTGAGCGAGCGACCGAGCAAGGTGACGATGTGCCGGGGCCGGCCTTGACCAGCCACCCATTCCTCGTAGGCGTCCTCCGGGATGGGCGTAAACTTGGCCGAAAGCCCAAGGCCATGGGCGCAAAAGAGCAGCTCCTTGAGGATGGGGGCCGAGGCCGCCCCCGGCGGCACTTCCAGCACGAAGCCCAAGGAGAGGGTCTCATGGATGACCGACTGGCACATGTCCACCACCCGCACCCCGAACTGCGCAATACTTCCCAAGATGGCGGCAAAAAAACCTGGCCGGTCTTCGCCGGCCAGCTGCACCAAGATGATTTCCCGCTTCATGCGCACAGCCTCCACAGTCCAACGGCCAGGGCCTCCAGGGTCAAGGCCGGATTCACTCCCAAACGCAGGCGCTGGAGCGCATCTTCCGCCAGCACCTGGGCCTCGCGCACCGTCACCACATCCATGCGGCGGGTGAAGACATCCGCCAACTGCCCATAGGGGACACCGCGCATGGTGGCGAGCACCGCCCGCAAGACCTCGAGCACCACTTCCTGCGCCAAGGCCGCGTCCACCAAACCGCCGGTGCGGGCAAGGAGATCCCCGCCGCCCGTGGCCACAAACTCCGCCATGGAAGCGGCCCACGCCGCCACCTCCTCGGCAGGCTCCCAGGAAGCAGCGGCCAGGGTCAGCGGAAAGGCACGGGAGACCACGGTGGAAAGGAGCACGTCCCGATGCGGCACGGTCACACAGAACACCGTGGACGGCCCCGGCTCTTCGAGGATTTTGAGGAGCGCATTTTGCGCCTCCACATTCATGGCCTGGGCCTCGGTGACGAGCACCACCCGCCGGGGTGCGGCCGCAGGCGGGTCCCAAGCGATCTGGCGCAGAGCCCGGGCGTCGGCCACCTTGATCTCTCCCTCCTCGCCACGCAACCACACGAGGTCGCGGCTGGTATCCTGAATGACAGCACGACACGCGGCACACGCGCCGCACGGGGGATCAAGCTCCCGACAGTGCACGGCAGCAGCCCAAAAAAGCCCCACCTGCCGGCGGGAAAAAGCACTTCCCCCTTCCAAAAGCACGAGCGCTGGCGCATGGGCCGCCAAGCGGCGCAGAATCCGCGCCACCCGCTCCTGCGTGTGCACTCCGGCGAAAACGTCCACCGCTCCCTCAGGCCACCGTGATAGTCTGCTCCCGATCCGGGCCCACGGCGATAAGGCGCACCGGGATCCCCGCCAGCGCTTCGATGCGGCGCACGTAGTTCTGCGCCGCCAAAGGAAGCTCCGCGAAACTGCGGCAGCCAGCGATGTCTTCGCGCCAGCCGGGCAAGGTCTCGTACACCGGCTCCACCGTAGCCAGGGCGTTCTCTCCTTGCGGCGGATAGGCCACCTCGCGGCCGCCAGCCCGGTAGGCCACGGCAATGCGCAGCGGATCGATGCCGGAGAGCACGTCCAGCTTGGTGAGGGCGATCTCGGTAAGACCATTGACCCGTACCGACTCCCGCAGCACCACGGCATCGAGCCAGCCACAGCGGCGGCGGCGGCCGGTGGTGGCGCCGAACTCCTGGCCACGCGCCTGGAGCAGGTCGCCCACAGTGTCCGTGAGCTCCGTGGGGAAGGGACCGGCGCCCACGCGGGTGGTGTACGCCTTGACGATGCCGATGATGCGGGAAAGGGCCGCCGGCGCGCACCCCGCCCCGGCCGCGGCGTTACCCGCCACGGTGTTGGAGGACGTGACAAAGGGGTAGGTGCCGTGATCGATGTCGAGGTGGGTGCCCTGGGCGCCTTCAAAGAGCACCCCTTGGGGGAGAGCGGCGGCCACCTGCTCGGAGACGTCGTCCAAATAGGGCACGATACGCCGGGCAACAGGCACAAGCCGCTGCCACACGGCCTCGGCGTCCACGGCATCCTGACCGTAAAGGCCAGTCAACAAAGCGTTTTTCTCCACCAAGGCCTTTTCGATCTTGCGGCGCAAAAGCGCCTCGTCCGCCAAGTCCGCGGCCCGGATGCCCACGCGCGCGGCCTTGTCTTCGTAGCACGGCCCAATCCCCCGGCCCGTGGTGCCGATCTTGTCCGCGCCGCTCTTGAAGGCCTCCCGGGCGGCGTCCAAGAGCCGGTGGTATTCCATGATGATATGGGCCTTGCGGCTCACCCGCAGCCGGGACGGGCTCACATCCACGCCCGAGGCGGCCAGGCTGTCGAGCTCCTGGCAGAACACGAAGGGGTCCAGGACCACGCCGTTGCCAATGAGGCAGAGCTTGCCCGGGTGCAGGATCCCCGAGGGGATGAGATGAAGCACCGTCTTTGCGCCCCCCACCACCAACGTATGACCCGCGTTGTTGCCGCCCTGAAAGCGCACGATGGCGCTCACCTGAGCGGTCAGCAGATCCACGATCTTGCCCTTGCCTTCATCGCCCCATTGGGCGCCCACCACCACGATTCCCGCCATGGCTGTCTCCTTCAAGAAAATCTCACCAGCGCTGCGCGCAAATGGCACTACCGCTTACGGAACCCCCAAGGGCAAGTCAATTTACCGACCCGAAGCAAACCCCCGGACCCGAACACCCTCCCGCTCCCGTAGCCCAGCAAAGACGACGAATAAAAAAATTCCAGAGACTTTCTTGCTATCAAACCTTGATAAGTATTACGCAAAAACATACAGTTCCCCCGGTTTGCAGCGTTTTTTTCCTTCAACCGCATAAGGAGTCTTCCATGCAGCTTCGCTCTCTTCTCCTTGGCGCGGCCTTGACGGCGCTCGCCTCTCCTGCTCTGGCGCACTTCGGCATGGTCATCCCCTCGACCCCGGTGGTGGAAGACAAAAACCAGGCCACCGTAGACCTCCAGATCAGCTTTTCCCATCCCATGGAAATGGTGGGCATGACCATGGCCAAGCCCAAAGCCGTGCGTGTCATCGCCGGCGGCAAGGCCGAGGACCTCACCACGCAGCTCACCCCCACCACGGTCATGGATAAAGAGGCGTGGAAGGTCAGCTACGCCGTCAAAAAGCCCGGGGTGTACCAGTTCGTGCTCGAACCCACGCCGTATTTCGAGCCTGCCGAAGACAGCTACATCGTCCACTACACCAAGACCTACGTGTCTGCCTTTGGGGAAGAAGAAGGCTGGGACGAACCCGCAGGGCTCAAGACCGAGATCGTGCCCCTCACCCGGCCCTTCGGGAACTACGCCGGCAATGTCTTCCAGGGTCAGGTGCTGGCGGATGGCAAGCCCGTGCCCGGGGCCACGGTGGAGATCGAACACTACAATCAAGACAAGGCGTACGAAGCGCCCAATGAGCTCATGGTGACCCAGGTGGTCAAGGCGGACAAGAACGGCGTCTTCACCTATGCCGTGCCTTTCCCGGGCTGGTGGGGCTTTGCGGCCCTCACCACGGCCAAGGAGAAAATTGCCCACGACGGCAAGCCCAAACCTGTGGAGCAGGGCGCCGTGCTCTGGGCCGAGTTCGTGGCACCCCAGAAACGCTAACCCGCATCCGGGCGGCGGCCCAAGAGCGGTCCGCCGCCCCACGGAGCACCTACCATGCACATCGCCGAAGGGGTCCTTTCTCCCGCCATCCTGGTGGGCGGCGCCCTGCTCACCGCAGGCGGCACCGCCATGGGCCTCAAGCGTCTGCGCCACGAGGAGCTGATGCTCATGGCGCTCATGGCCGCTGCCTTTTTCGTAGCCTCCCTCATCCATGTCCCCATCGGGCCCACCAGCGCCCATTTGATCCTCAACGGCGCGTTGGGCATGCTCCTCGGCTGGGGGGCCTTTCCCGCCATCCTCATGGGGCTGGTCTTGCAGGCGCTCTTCTTTCAGTACGGCGGCCTCACGGTGCTGGGGATCAACACCTGGAACATGGCCGCCCCGGCGGTCTTCCTGGGCCTGATCGCTCGGCCGTGGATCCTTCGGCCAGGACGAGCTCGTGCCATGGCGGCGTTTGTCTGCGGCTTTGGGAGCGTGCTTGGGGCCGGACTTTTGACGGCGCTTTCCCTCACTTTCACTGACGAGGGGTTTCTGCGCGCCGCCCAAATCCTTTTCCTGGCCCACCTGCCCGTGGCCGTGGCCGAAGGAGTGGTCACCGCCCTGCTGGTGCGCTTCCTTGCCCGCGTGCGGCCGGAAACCTTCGGTATCGTCTCGCCCTAAAGGAGGAAACCATGCGGATCGTCATCGCCAGCCTGGTGTGGCTGCTTTGCGCCACCGCGGCACCTGCTCACCGCGTCAATATCTTTGCTTTGGTGGAAGGCCAGGAGGTCGTGGTGGAGTGTTCCTACAGTAAATCCAAACCCGTCATGGGAGGCCGCATCCAGGTGCTCGACGGCGCCACCGACGCCGTGCTCCTGGAGGGGACAACCACCGACGCCGGCGTGTTCCGGTTCCCCGTGCCCGAAGCTGCGCGGCAGCATGGACTGCGTCTTGTGCTCTTTGCCGGCGAAGGCCACCAGAACGAATGGCGCATGGAGCCTGCCGAGTTTGGAGGGACCCCGACGGCCGTCTCCCCATCCACCGCCAAGGCCGATGCGCCCCCCGTAGCGGCCGCACCACAGACCAGCGCCGGGACCACGCAGACGATCAACCCGGCCGAGCTGGAGGCGATCGTGCGCGCCGCCGTGAGCGCCGAGCTCGACGCCAAGCTGGCGCCGCTGCGCCGCGCCCTGCTGGAGGACAGCGGCCCCCGGCTGCAGGATGTCCTCGGCGGCATCGGCTGGATCTTCGGCCTCATTGGGGTGGCCGCCTACTTTGGGAGCCGCCGCCGTGGATGAGCCCTTTGCCCATGGCCGGGGCCTTATGCACCGCATCGACCCCCGCGCCCGCATCCTTGCAGCGGTGGTCTTCAGCGCCAGCGTCGCCGCCATGGAGCAGCTTGCGGCCGCGGCGGCAGCCCTGGGCGTCGCCCTGCTCCTCGTCATGGGCGCGGCCCCGCCCATACGGCCCCTGGGGCGCCGTCTGGCCTCGGTGAGCCTCTTCTTCGGGTTCCTCTGGCTCACCATCCCCCTCACCATGCCGGGTCCCACGGCCTGGGCCTGGGGGCCGCTGCACCTCTCCTGGCCGGGCATCCATTTGGCCGCCGCCGTCACCCTCAAAGGGCTGGCCATGATCCTGGCCCTCATCGCCTTGGTGGCCACCATGCACGTGGCCACCTTCGGCCATGCCCTGTGCCGCCTGGGCGTCCCCACCCCAGTGGCCATGCTGCTTCTGTTCACCTACCGGCAGGTGTTCCTACTCCATCAGGTGTGGACCCGCCTCAAGGACGCCGCCCGGCTGCGCGGTTTTGTCCCCCGCACCGACGCCCACTCCTACCGCACCATTGCCACCATGCTCGGACTCGTGGTGGTGCGGGCCCTGGATCATGCCGGACGCGCCCATGAAGCCATGCTGCTTCGGGGATTTTCCGGAACGCTCACCAGCGTCACCACCTTTCGCGCCTCCTGGCAGGACGTCGCCTTCGGCCTGACCATAGCGGCCATCAGCGCTGCGCTCACCTGCATGGATATCTGGGGCCTTCCTGGGCGCTGAACGCCTTGCCAGGGCCAGCCCCTTCTGCCACAACGCCGCCCATGCCAACACCCATCCTCGCCACCGAAGACCTTTCTTTTGGCTACCCTGGCCGGCCGCTGCTCCTCGACCACATCCATCTCCGCCTCACCGCCCAGGACCGCGTGGGTCTCGTGGGCGCCAACGGCAGCGGCAAGACCACACTCCTGCGGCTGCTCACCGGCCTTACCCGCCCCAGCGCAGGCCGCATCCTCTTTGACGGAGAAGAAGTCACCTCCGAGGAGGGATTTCGCCGCCTGCGCCAGGCCGTAGGCTTTGCCCTGCAAAACGCCGAAGACCAGCTCTTCTATCCCACGGTGCTCGACGACGTGGCCTTTGGCCCGCTGAACCTCGGGCTCTCGCCCCAAGAGGCCCGAAGCCGCGCCGAAGCCACCCTCGCCATGCTCGGGCTCTCGGACTTTGCCGGGCGTCTCACCCACCGCCTCTCCGGCGGCGAGATGCGCCTCGTGGCCCTGGCCGGGGTCCTGGCCATGCAGCCAAGACTCCTGCTCCTCGACGAGCCCACCACCGGTCTGGACCCTGCCACCCGAGAGCGCCTCATCGCCATCCTCCAGGCGCTCCCCACTGCTCGTTTGGTCATCTCCCATGACTGGGACTTTCTCGAAGCCACCTGCGACCGCTTTCTCCTCCTTGAGGCAGGACGGATGCACGACGGCTTTCAGCTCCATCCCCACGCCCACGTGCACGCCCATCCCCTGGGAAGCGTCCCGCACGAACATCCGAGAACTGCGGACTCACCCGATAATCATAGCGGTCGCCCATAGGCAAATCCCAGGGCTCTGCGCAAATCTTCATGGCAGAGGCAGCCGCATGTCCTCGTAGCAGGGCCACCCGCCCAACGCCTCACCAGCCTCGCCGGATGCAATGCCATGGAGGTCCTTGCCAACACCCCGGGGACGTGCCTGGCCCCCAGCCAGCTCACCGTGATCGCCCTGGGGTAAGGCTATGCCACCACGCCCCACAGCATCCGCAAGCCCACCATGAGCAGCAGGACGGCAAAGATCTTTTTCAGACGATCCACAGGCAAGGCGTGGGCCAGCCGCACCCCGAGCGGCGCGGTACACACGCTCGCCAGCACAATGCCCAAAAGCGCCGGCAGCGAAACGAAGCCAAGACACCACTCCGGAAGGGCCGGCACGCCCCAACCATGCACCACGTAGCCCAAGGTGCCGGCAACGGCGATGGGAAACCCAATGGCCGCGGACGTACCGATGGCCCGATGCAGCGGGATATTGTGCCACACCATAAACGGCACCGAGAGTGTGCCGCCGCCAATACCCACCAGACTCGAAACCGCGCCGATGACCACCCCCGCCAGGCTCGTCCCCGCCAGGCCGGGCATCTGGCGCGTGGGCTTGGGCCGCTTGCCGGAAAGCATCTGCCAGCACACGAAAACGAGAAAGACCACAAACACCACCTTGAGCACCCGGGTGGGAAGCACGGCGGCCACGAACGTCCCCGCATAGGTCCCCGCCAGGATCCCCAGACAGATGCGCCGCACGACATCCCAGGCCACCGCCCCCCGGCGATGGTGGGCCATAAAGCTGGAAACCGCGGTAAACATGATGCTGGCCATGGAGGTCCCCAGAGCAAGCTGCATCATAATCGCCCCGTCCACCCCCTGCCAGGTGAAGCACACTACCAGCATGGGCACGATGACCAGCCCCCCGCCGATACCAAAAAGCCCGGCCAACACCCCGGCCACGGCACCCACCGCCAGATAGACTGCAAAAATTTCCAGCATATATCATCTCCTGCGCCGAAATTGGTCAGACCAATTCCCGCCAAACCCGCACCCCTGTCAAGACTTGGGCCGTGACATCTGCCCTGAAGGCGAAGGGCACCGGCCTGCTTCTTGAGGCCGGCCGTCCATCGGTCCCCAGGCCGCATGCCTTGCCCTGAAGGCCAAGCCGCCGTACGGACTCCACCAGGCACCACCACGGACACCCCCAATCGTCTCAGGAGACCCCCATGGAACGCTTTTTCCGCTTTGCTGAACATGGCACCACGGTGCGCACCGAGCTCGTCGCCGGGGCAACGACCTTCATGACCATGGCCTATATTCTGGCCGTCAACCCCGCCATCCTCTCGGCCACCGGCATGCCCAAGGACGCCCTGTTCACGGCCACGGCCGTCTCGTCCATCATCGCCACCCTGGTGATGGCGCTCATGGCCCGCCTGCCCTTCGCCCTGGCCCCGGGCATGGGACTCAACGCCTTTTTCGCCTACTCGGTGGTGCTTGGCCTTGGGTATTCGTGGCAAACGGCCCTGGCTGCGGTCTTCCTGGAAGGGATCCTGTTTATCGTGCTCTCGGCCATCAATGTCCGCGAGGCCATCATCGCCTGCATCCCCCTCAACTTGAAACGCGCCCTCTCCGTGGGCATCGGGCTCTTCATCGCCTTCATCGGCCTGCACAACGCCGGCATCGTGGTGCAGCACGACGCCACCTTGGTCACCTTGGGCGACATCACCCAAGGCCCGGCCTTGGTGGCCCTTGTGGGGCTTGTCTTCACCGGGCTGCTCCTTGCCTGGCGCGTCAAGGGCGCCCTGCTTTTGGGGATCCTCGCCGCCACCCTCATAGGCATCCCCCTGGGCGTGACCCAATGGCACGGCTCGCAGCTCGTTTCCCTCCCCGCTTCCCTTGCGCCCATCGCCCTGCAGATGGATTTTTCCGCCCTGGCCTCAGGCGAGCTCATCATGGTGGTCCTCACCTTCCTGCTGGTGGATATGTTCGACACCATCGGCACGCTGGTGGGCGTCTGCACCAAGGCCGGCATGCTCACCCCGGAAGGCCAGGTGCCTCGGGCCAAGCAGGCGCTGCTCGCTGACGCCATCGGCACCACCGTGGGCGCACTGCTCGGCACCTCCACCGTGACCACCTACATCGAAAGCGCCGCTGGCGTTGCCGAAGGCGGCCGCACCGGGGCCACGGCGCTCACCACCGCGGCCCTCTTCTGCCTCGCCCTGTTCCTCTCCCCGCTCTTTCTCATGGTGCCCAGCGCGGCCACCGCCCCGGCCCTGATCCTGGTGGGGCTCTTCATGCTCTCGCCCATCAAGGACATGGACCTAGATGACCCCACCGAGGCCATCCCCGGTTTTCTCGCCATCATCGCCATGCCGCTTACCTACAGCATCGCCGATGGCATCGTGTTCGGCATCCTGTCGTATACCGCCCTCAAGCTGCTCACCGGACGCGGCCGCGAACTCTCCCTCTTCACCTACGCGGTCGCGGCCTTTTCCATGCTCAAGTTCGTGGGCTGACCCAAAAAAATGCGGCAAGCGCGGCACGGCGGCTTGCCCCAGGCCCCCTATGGGACACTCGAGCGCCAAAGACATCTTCCGCGCCCTGGGGCGCAAACTCGATCAAACCTCGGTGCGCACGCCGTGGACGCCCACCCTGCGCCGCATCCTCACCCTGCTCTACACCGAGGCCGAGGCCGAACTCGTGGTGGCCATGCCCCACCGGCCGTCGTCCCTGGCGCGTATCGCCCGCATCACCCAAAGGACCGAGGCCGAGCTTCGGCCCCTGCTCGAAGGGCTCTGCGCCAAAGGTCTGGTCATGGACCTGTGGGACGGCGATACGGTCCAGTATATGCTCAGCCCCATGGTCATCGGCTTTTTCGAATTCACCTTCATGCGCGCCCCCCAGGGGCTTCCCATCCGCCCATTGGCCGAGGCCTTCCACGCCTATCTCCTCGGAGAAAAAGCCTTCCTCGAGGCCAATTTCGGAGGCCAAGAACAGGTATCCGTCATGCGCGCCCTGCCGCACGACGGCACCCAGGCGCCCCAGGTCACCATCCTGGACCATGAATCCGCCAGCGCCATGGTACGCGAAGCCAAACGCTTTGCCATCGGCACCTGCGCCTGCCGCCATGAGCGACTGCACACCGACGGCAAGATATGCGCCGCAGGGCTTGCCACCTGCACGTCCCTCGGAGAGACCGCAGATTTTCTCATCCGCCGCGGCTTTGCCCGCGAGGTGCCGCGGCAGGCTGTGGAAGAGCTCCTTGCCCGCTCCCGAGAGCTTGGGCTCGTCCTCTCCACGGACAATGTGCGTAAGGCGCCGGGGTTTCTGTGCCATTGCTGCGCGTGCTGCTGCCATCTGCTGCGGGGAGTGCGCGAAAGCGGCTATCCCGGGGTCATCGTCTCCTCGAGCCTCATGGCATCCGTGGACGAGGCCCGCTGCCGCCGCTGCGGCCGCTGCGCCCAGGTGTGTCCGGTGCACGCCATCACGGCACCGCCCGGAGAAATTCCCCGCCTGCACGAGGCCTTTTGCCTGGGCTGCGGCGTCTGCGCCCTGCGCTGTCCTGCCCAGGCCATCCACTTGGTCTCCCGTCCCAAGCGCACCCTGCTTCCCGAAGACATCTTCGAGCGCATCCTGCTGCAATCCCTGGAGCGGGGAACGCTCCAGCACCTGCTCTTCGACCATCCAAGACGCTTGGATCACGCCTTCCTGCGCGCGCTGACCGGAGGCTTTCTGCGCCTGCCCGGGGTCAAACAGGCGCTCATGAGCGAGGTGCTGCGCTCGCGCTTTCTTGGATTCCTCCGCAAGCACAGCGCGTAGCGGTGCGCCGCAGCTCAGACCACCCAGCGCCGCTTGCACCCCGCCACCGCCGCGCCCAAGAGCCCGGCATCAGGATGGGTGACAAGCCGCACCGGGAAAGCGGCAAGCATAACCTCGTAGCCCCGGCAGGCGCAAAACTCCTCGAGAAACGCCGGATGCTCCACCAGAAAGGGATTTTTGGCCGCCACGCCGCCGGCCACAAAGAGGCCGGAGGTCGGCAGACTCGTGAGGGCAAGGATGCGCAGGGCGCGGCCATAGAGCCGGGCAAAGGCCGCACACGTGGGGTGCGTGGGAGAGATGGCCTCTGCCACGGCTGCCGGGGCCATGGTCTTGCCCGTGCACCAGGCGTGCACCCGGGAAAGGCCCGGGCCCGAGACCACGGCGTCCAGGATGGCCTCGCCCGCCTCGGCGAGGATGCGCTCCTGCAGGTCCTGTTCCGTAGGGAGGAAGGGAAAGGGCGTATGCCCCATCTCGGTAGCAAGCGGCACCCAGCCGGCCTCCTCAGGCACCAGCACGCAGGCGCCAAACCCCGTACCCGCGCCAGCCACGGCCCGGGGGCCCGACCGCGCCACCCCCTCCTGGAGCACCTGGCACGAGGCCCAGACCTCCGGATGCAGGGTGGCGTACGCCTGGGCCACGAAGTCGTTCAGGACCACCGCCCGCCCTGCCAGGCACGCATCCTGGGCGTCCACCGTGAGCCCGGCGTTGGGCAGCCAGGCCCGGCCGTCCTGCACCGCGCCGGCCACTGCCAGGACCGTGCCCTGGGCATCCTGGGGGTGCAGCCCCAAGCCGCGCTCCAGGGCCAATGCCACGAGTCCTGCGAGATCCGCAGCCGCGGCCGTGGGCACGGTGACAGTGCGCGCCAAGCGCGGAGCCGCGCCGTCCACCGCTTCTGCCACCGCAAAGCGGGCATGGGTGCCGCCGATATCCGCCACAAGCATCGCCATAGGGCCTCCCAAAAACACGGGCCGGGTTTCCCCGGCCCACGTGCTAGACTTTCGCGGCAGTGCGCAGGTCGTCCACGGCGTCGGTCACTTCCCAGGGGAAGGTCACGTCCTCGCGGCCAAAATGGCCGTAGCAGGCGGTCTGCTTGTAGATGGGCTGGATGAGGTTGAGGCGCTTGATGATGAAGTACGGGCGCAGGTCAAAGACCTCGCGCACCGCCCGGGTGAGCACCTCGTCGGGCACCACGCCGGTGCCGCCGGTGGTGACCAAAACCGACACCGGCTCGGCCACGCCGATGGCGTAGGCAATCTGCACCTCGCAGGTCTGCGCCAGACCTGCGGCCACGACGTTTTTGGCCACGTAGCGGGCCATGTAGGCGCCGGAGCGGTCCACCTTGGAAGGATCCTTGCCCGAAAAGGCGCCGCCGCCATGGTTGCCCATGCCGCCGTAGGTGTCGTTGATAATCTTGCGGCCCGTGAGCCCGCAGTCGGCCAAGGGACCGCCCACCACGAACCGGCCCGTAGTGTTGATGTAGATGCGGGTCTGGTCGTCGAGCATCCCGGCGGGCAGGGTCTTGCGGATGACCTCGGCCTCGATGGCTGCGGCCAGGTCCGCATAGGCCACATCCGGGCTGTGCTGGGAGGACACCACCACGTTGTCGATGCGTACCGGCTTGCCTTTGCGGTACTCCACCGACACCTGGGTCTTGCCGTCCGGCCGCAGGAAAGGCAGCACCCCGGATTTGCGCACCTCGGCCAGGCGGCGGGAGAGGGCGTGGGCAAAGTAGATGGGGGCGGGCATGAGCGTGGGGGTCTCGGTGGTGGCGTAGCCGAACATCATGCCCTGGTCGCCCGCGCCCTGGTCTTCGGGCCGGGAGCGGTCCACGCCCATGGCGATATCCGGAGACTGCTTGTCGATGGAGGAGAGTACGGCGCAGGTGGTGGCGTCAAAGCCCATGTCCGAGCTCACGTAGCCGATCTCGCGCACCGTGGTGCGGACGATCTCCGGCAGGTCGGCATAGGCGGTGGTGGTGATCTCGCCGGCGATGATGGCCATGCCGGTGGTCACCATGGTCTCGCAGGCCACGCGGGCATGCGGGTCCTGGGCGATGAGGCAGTCGAGCACCGCATCGGAGATCTGGTCCGCCACCTTGTCGGGATGGCCTTCGGTGACGGACTCGGACGTGAACAGATAGTGATCAGCATTGAGGATCATGGCGCGCTCCTTAGTAGCGGTAATGATCGGGTTTGAAAGGACCATCCACGGATACGCCGATGTAGGCGGCCTGCTCCGGGGTGAGCCGCTCCAGTTTGACGCCCAGACGCTCCAGATGGAGGCGGGCCACCTCCTCGTCCAGGCGTTTGGGCAGAGTCATGACCTGGGGCGGATAGGTGTGGGTGGCAAGGTCGATCTGGGCGAGCACCTGGTTGGTGAAGGAGTTGGACATGACAAAACTCGGGTGCCCGGTGGCACAGCCGAGGTTCACCAATCGCCCCTCAGCCAGGACGATGATGCTCTTGCCCGAGGGCAGCACCCATTTGTCCACCTGCGGCTTGATGGGGATGCGGCGGCAGCCCGGGGTGCGCTCGAAGTAGCCCATGTCGATCTCGTTGTCGAAGTGGCCGATGTTGCACACAATGGCCTCATCCTTCATACGCTCCAGGTGCTCGCCGCGGATGACGTGGTAGTTGCCGGTGGCGGTCACGAAGATGTCGCCCCGCTCGCAGGCCTCGTCCATGACCGTGACCTCATAGCCCTCCATGACCGCCTGCAAGGCGCAGATGGGGTCACACTCGGTCACCAGCACCCGGGCGCCGAAACCGCGCATGGACTGGGCACACCCTTTGCCTACGTCGCCGTAGCCGCACACCACCACCACCTTGCCGGCCACCATGATGTCCGTGGCCCGCTTGATGCCGTCAGCCAGAGACTCCCGGCAGCCGTAGAGGTTGTCGAACTTGGACTTGGTCACCGAATCGTTGACGTTGTAGGCCGGAAACAGCAGTTCCCCGGCCTTGGCCATCTGGTAGAGGCGGTGCACACCGGTGGTGGTCTCCTCGGAGACGCCGCGGATCTTCTTGGCCATGGCCGTCCATTTGCCCGGGGCCGTGGCGAGAGAAAGCTTGAGGCGCTCCACCACGCAGGCCCACTCCTTGTTGTCCGTGGGCTCCTGAAGAAAAGAGGGGTCCCGCTCGGCGCGCACCCCCTGGTGCACCAGCAAGGTGGCGTCGCCGCCGTCGTCCACGATGAGGTCCGGACCTGTGCCGTCAGGCCAGGTGAGGGCCATCTCCGTGCACCACCAATAGTCTTCCAAGGTCTCGCCCTTCCAGGCGAAGACCGCGGCCAGCCCCTGATCCACCACTGCGGCGGCGGCATGGTCCTGAGTGGAGAAGATGTTGCACGAGGCCCAGCGCACGTCCGCGCCCAAGGTGTGCAGGGTCTTGATGAGCATGGCCGTCTGGATGGTCATGTGCAGACTGCCGGAGACCCGAAGGCCTGCCAAGGGCTTGGATTTTCCGTAGCGATCCATGAGGGCCATGAGCCCCGGCATCTCCCGCTCCGACAATTGCATCTCCTTGGTGCCCCAATCGGCCAGACTCATATCCGCCACCTTGTACGGCAGGGAAAGGTCAAGTGGTTTGGTCATGTGTGCTCCTTGAGGGATACGCCCCCAACGCGTGGCCCACGCCGCTCGGCCGCCAGTACCACCAGGCGCACACGGCTGGGCAAAGGATATTCCTCCACCGTCTCCACGAAAAACCCTGCGGCCTCCACCCAGGAGGTCAGGTCTTCGAGACGGAATCCAAGCCAATGATCGCCATGGCGCCGGCGCAGCCGCTCCTCGCCATGGGAAAGATAGTCCGCCAGCACCAGCCGCCCGCCCGGACGCACGGCCCGCGCTGCCTCAGCCAGGACCTCCTGGGGATGCGAGAGGTGATGGAGCACCAACGAGAGCACCGCGCCGTCCGCCTCGGCATCACGCACCGGCAGGTGGGCCAGGTCTCCCAGGCGCAGACTGATGGTGGAGTACGCACCTACCCGCCGGGCCGCTGCCTCCAGCATCCGCGGCGAATGATCCACGCCCACGGCCTGCTTGCCTGCTGCGGCCAAGCGCTCCAGCAAAAATCCAGGGCCACAGCCCAAGTCCACCACCACCGAAGCCCCGTCCAAACGCGCCAACACCGCGCCGTCCAGGTCGAAATCCCCCAGGATCTCCTGAGAGAGGCTCTTCCAATCCTGGGCCACGGCGTCGAAAAAGCGCACTACCCGGCCGCGACGCTCGGCGAGCACGGCCACGGCCCGCTGCCGGTCCGCCTGCACTTCGGGGTCTTCTTCGAGAAGCTTCAGGACCGAGGCCAACACCGGCGGCACCGGGTCCGACACCCGGTACAAAGCCCATGCGCCGCTGCGCGTGCAGGTCAACAGCCCCGCATCCACCAAGATCTTGAGATGGCGGGAGATGCGCGACTGCCCCATGCCGAGCACGGCCACCGTCTCCCCCACAGTGAGTTCATGGGCAGCCAGGATGGCCACCAACCGCAGGCGGGTCACATCGGCCAAGGACTTGGTCTGCAGCAGAAGAGGTTCGATCCAAGAAGTGCTCATATCAAAATATCTTGATATGAAGACCTAACGAAGGCCCCGACCCGTGTCAAGCGCCCACCACACGCTCATGCGTCTGTACGGACTTTGAAAGATGCCGGCCCTGGGGCACGGCCTACGTTTCCCACCACAGACCTCCGGGCACGACGCCAACCATGGATTCTGCTTGCCCCTACACGATTCCAGGTCTAGGGAGCGGCCTTTGCGGAGGGTGCCATGCTGCGTGTGTATGCCCAATTGGTGGGTTCCGTGGTGCTGTGGGGCGGAACGTGGATTTCCGGCCGGCTGCTTGCCCAAAGCATGCCCTCGTTTTCCGCGGCCTTGTTGCGCTTTGTAGTGGCTTCGATCTTTCTTTTGGGCTGGACCTGGTGGCGCACCGGCGCCATCCCCAAACCGCCGCGTCACCTGGGGGTGATCTCCCTTTTGGGGGCCACGGGCATCTTTGCCTACAACTATTTCTTTTTCACCGGTCTTGCCAGCGTGCCAGCGGGCCGGGCAGCGCTCATCATCGCCACCGCACCGCTGGTGATCACCCTAGCCAGCCCCCAGGGCTGGCGGCCGCAGGTGATCGGCGGCGCGCTTGTGGCCCTTACCGGGGCGGGCACCGTGCTCGCCCACGGGGTCCCGTGGCGCCTTTTTTCCACCGGCCTTACGGCAGGGGACCTGCATATCCTCGGATGTGTGGTGAGCTGGAGCGCCTATTCCATCCTCAATGTCCGGGCCACCCGACGTATGGAACCCCTTACTGCTGTCACCTGGGCATGCGTGGCCGGAACTGTGTTCCTCACCCTACCGGCACTCCAAAGCGGCGTTATCGAACACGCCCTTACGGCCACGCTCCTGGATTGGACCAACATCGTCTTTTTGGGAGTCCTGGCCACAGGGGTAGCCTTTACCTGGTATGTCCGGGGCATCCAGGTGGTGGGCGCGCCCCGGGCAGGGGTATTCATCAACCTCGTGCCGGTATGTGCGGTATTCCTGGCCTGGATGCTTTTGGGAGAACCCATCGACTTCTCCCTTGTGGTTGGTGGAATCTTGGTGCTCTGCGGCGTGCGGCTGGCCAATCGACACTAGGTCTCCCAGAGGCGAAGAAGCATGAAAACGAGCATACCCGCGCCCAAGGACATCTTCACCACCATGCCGCCCACCCGGCCACGCATGGCCCCCCAGGCAGCCGTGCGGGCCTGAGCCAAGGGCACTCCACGCATCATCTCCCCCAATAGGCACCCGCCATAGGCCCCCAGTACTGCTCCCAAAAGCGCTCCCAGACCAAAGGCCACAGGCGCGCCCGTAATGGCGCCCACCACTGCCCCCACCATAGCAAAGATGCTTCCCTGGGCAGAGGCCCCAGCGCGACGGGCCTCGCGATCCTGCAGGAGCCATTCCGCCGCTTCCCCAGCCGCGGCTACAAACACCAGCACCACCCACACTCCCACGGTCACCGTATGGGGTTCCATCACGGCCGCCAGGGCAAAAAGCCCAAGTAGAATCCAATTGGCTGGCAAGGAAAAGACGTGCAGACCAAAGGCCGCGATCAAGGCAAGACTCCAGAGGGCGTCGAGCACCATCATGCATCCACCGCAAATCCCAGCTGACGCAGCACCGCCGCCACTTGCACAGCATCATACGGCTTGGCGAGCACCGCAGAAATCCCTGCCTCCAAGCAGGCCGTCTCCATAGCCGGGTCGTCATGGGCGGTGATGGCCACCACCGGCAGCATCACCCCCTGGGCCCGCAGCCGCGCCACCGCCTCCGGACCGGAAAGCTTTGGCATCTCCACGTCCACCACCGCCAGATCAAAGCCGGTGAGGTCCTGAAGCGCCACCTCCACCAAGCGCGTCCCATCCTCCACGATCATGGTCCGCCGCGCCCCCAGCCGCACCAGAAGCGACTCCAGGAGCGCCGCATTGAAGGGGTTGTCTTCCGCGATCAGGACTCGAAATCCTGAGGCAACGGATGCAGGTCTCAAGGCCGGCGAAGGAGTCGGCGGCATCGCTTCGGCGGGCCGAGGCGCTTCGGGCGATGGGCCGGGCAAGGATTCCTCCTCCTGCGGCGAAGGCAGCACCTCCAGCTCCACGGAAAATCCGAGCTCCGTCCCCAAGGGACCCTGATGGCGAGCGATCCCCCGAGCCCCGAGACGGCGCAGGGTAAGCTCCGCCACCACCAAATGAAGTGCCTCGCCGTCCAAGAGCTCGTCCCCCAAAAGCATGTCCAGGGTTTGAGGGATGTTCGGCGGCTCCCCAGGGGCCTGCACCCCGAAAGTCACCAGGGCTGTGCCCGGGTTATCACTGGGGGCCTCATCCACGCTGATGAGCACTCGTCTCCCACGGGCGCGCATGCACGCGCCCCAAAAGAGCTGCTCCATGGCCTGCCGGAGCATGACCGCATCCACCCGGCACCTTTCCGGCAATCGCCCTTGGCCCACGTGCACCGAGACGCCCCAAAGCTCCCCCTGCGCACGCGCCTGCTCGAAAAACCGCCGTAAAAAAGGCCGCAACACCACTTCGCTTAGGACCAAAGGGCGCCAGCCAAGGCGCAACTCCACCAGCGCCTGCAGCGTCTGGATAAGACACCGCAGGGAGATCTCCGCCTCGCCCAAACGCGCCACTTCCGCTTGGATACGCGCCAAGATCCCAAGGCAGCGTTCCAATACCAGCCGTCGCCCTGCGTCCATGCCGCGCGTATAGGCCGCGGTCGCGTCCATGGCCACCAGCACCCGAGCGCCGTCTCCCTCCTGAGGCCACGGGGCGACGCGGCCCAGCACCCACGCGCCACTGCACTCCCCCACCCATACCCCTGGGTCATGATCGCGAAGCCACGGGGCTGCCTTACGCACCGACATCCCCGCGACTTCCGCCGGCGCCCGCCCCAAAAGGCGGGCCCAAGCGGCATTGGCGGCCACCACCTGTCGGGAGCCATCCACCGCGAGCAGACCGCACTCCAGGCTCTCGACAATGCCCCGCCACCGCTCCACCTCGGCCCGAAGCGTCTGCTCCACATCCCGGCGCCGGGAGATGTCCCACAGCACAACGAGCCAATACTGCTCGCCCCCCACCCCAAAGGGAGCAACCATGCGCATCACCCAGACCGCGGTCCCATCGCTCCGAAGCAGGCGCACCTCCCGCGTGAGAAACGAACCCAAATCCAATGCCGATCCGCCCCCCTCAAGCACGGACCACGGATAGCCTGGGTCCACGGCAGGCTCGACACCCAAAAGGGTCGCTGCCGCACCATTGACCCGGCGCACCATGCCCGCCGCATCCACCAGCACCACGGGCACGGGCAGGGCGTCGAGCACCGAAACGTCCTCAAGGGGGCGCGTCGCCCCGGCAGAGGGCAAATCTGCACCACCAAGGCGCCCCAGCCCCCATGCACCAAAGAGCAGCCCCATTGCCGCGAGGACCAGCAGCGGCCACCAGCTCGCCTCGGAGTCCTGCATCCCCGCCCCCCCGCGACGCACCTCCCCTATGGCAGCCACCAACCCTTGCCGGGCATCCAGCATGCGCCCTGCCTGGTGCCGCCAATCCTCGGTAGAAGCCCCCTCCTTCAAGGAAGCCAGGAGCCGGCAGGCGTCCTCAAACTCCAGGGCCTTCCTGAGCACCAGCTGCACCGCCTCCGCCCCCAAGACCGGATCCGCAGCCACCCGCACGCGGTGAATGCCCTGGAGCAGCCCGGCCAGGACATCGTCCAGCGCCCCCTGAATATGCAGGCGCAAGCCTGGCTGCTGGGCCGCGGCCTCCAGCATGACCGCCTCTGCGTCCAGACGGCGCACCGCCGCCTCCATGTGGGCGAGTCCCGCTTCCACCTGAGCCCATGCCACCCGCTGGGCCGCAGCACGCTCGGCCATCCGCGCCACCAGCAGCGCCCCCACCAGGGCGGCCAGCATCAGCCCCAGCCCGGCGCCGATCCACCATCTGCTGCCCACCCTCATGCCCGTGCCACCACCGCGCACCATACCTCCCGCGCCCCTGCGGCCTTCAACGCCCAGGCACACGCCCGGGCCGTGGCCCCGGTTGTCATGATGTCATCCACCACGGCCACGCGCAGCCCAGGTACCGGCGCCGATACAAAGGCCCCAGCCACGTTCGCCTGGCGCTCGGCGCACGAAAGCCGTGCCTGGCGCTCGGTGTCCCGAATCTTGGTGAGTAGCTGGCGCATCGGCCAGCCCATGCGCCGGGAAAGCACCCGGGCCAGCTCCACACTCTGGTTGAAGCCACGCTCCGCCAACCCCGAGGGGCGCATGGGCACCGGCACCACCACATCGGCCACAAGCCCCCGCTCCTGCACCGCCTCGGCCATCATCCAGCCCAAAACCCCCACGAGGCCCAGCTCGCCGGCAAATTTCAAGCGCACCAAAAGCCGGCGCAAAAGCCCGGCGTATCCCCCCCAAAAGGCCACCGCGCTCCACGGCGGCGGGTCCAGACGGCAGCGGCCGCACACCAGCGGCGCCCCTGCCGCCCCCGCACGGATCTCCCCACAGCGCGGACAAAAGGAATGCGTCTGACGCGGCATATGCCGAGAGCATTGCGCGCACAGCCAGCCTTCGGCCACTACCGCACCACAGCCCTGGCAGCGACGGCCAAGCCACGCCCCCCAATTGCCCATCATCCGCCCTCCGGGTGCGGCCAGGCGGAAAGCCTCCCGCGCACCGCCTCCCAAAGGCGTGCATCCAGATCCCCAGGCCCTTCCACGCCGCGCAACTCCACCACAGGCCCCAAGGCAAAGCCCAGATACGGCAAGAAAAACCGCAGCGTGCGCACAATACCTGAAAAAAGCTCCTCCCCCCGCGGTCTGCCTGCCACGAGCAGCGCGGCGGCGGGCTTGGGGGCTGCCGCAGGCGGCCCGGACCAATAGCGGCTCTGGGCCCGGTCGATCCACGCCTTGGCCAAGGCCGGCACATGGTAGAAGTACACCGGTGCGGCCACCATGAGCCGAGAAGCCGCACCCACTCGGGCAAACAGCGCCTCGGCATCGTCACCTGCCGCCAGGGGACACACCCCCTGACGGCAAGCCCCGCAGCCCCGGCACGGGGTTATGTGAAAATCCCGCAAAAAGAGACACCGCGCCTGGCGCATGCCCGCCACGGCCGCAGCCAGGGTCTCCGTCGTGCCCCCTTTATGCGGGGAAAGGCTCAGGACCAGTTCCATACGTTTTGCGCCGCCACACCACCCGCACCGTGTCCGGGGCGACCGTCTCGGCGTCCGCCTGCCAATCCGGCTCCAGCCAGCGCGCCTCCAGCACCGCATCCAGGCCTTCGGGCCGCACCAGCATCACCACTTCCGGCGCCGTGGCAAAACGCAGATGCCAACTGGCATCCCGCATCAAGCCTCAGCATACGCGGCGCAGGTCGATTTCCGCCATAAGCCCCCACGCATCATGCCTGAAAAGGCGAAAAAAATGGATTGTGGCGCATTTCGTCGCCCACGGTGGTGGCTGGTCCGTGGCCGGGATAGACGCGGGTCGCCTCCGGCAGGGTGAAGATCCGCTCGCGCACCGAGCGTTCCAGCACCGCAGCCGAGCTGCCCGGAAAATCCGTGCGCCCCACGGAGCGATAAAAGAGGAGGTCGCCCACGAACACTGCCCCCAAGGAGGGGAAATAGAAGGAGAGCCCGCCCGGGCTATGGCCGGGGGTGCTCAGGATCTGGCACGGGATGCCGAGAAGCTGGTGTTCGCCGGGTTCCACCGGCGTCCAGGAAAAGGCGGGGGTGCGGGGAAAGCCCCACATGCCGCCGGCGCCGAGTTCGGTGTCCAAAAGCGAGGCCTCACGGGGATCGGCCCAGACCGGGGCGCCCGTGGCCTCGGCCACGCCAGCGATGCCTTGAATGTGATCGAAGTGGAAATGGGTGGCGAGGATGGCCTCCAGGGTCCGGCCCTCAAGCGCTGCCAGTACCACTTCAGGCTCGCCGCCGGGGTCGATGACCACTGCCCGGGTGTCGTCCCCGACCACGTAACAATTGGTTTCCAGCGGCCCAAGGGCCAAAGTCTCAATACGCATACGCCCTCCCTGCACAGACTGCCCCGTGTTTAGGGAGAGGAAAAGCGCACTGTCAAATGCAGGAAACGGACGTCCATCGCAGCGAGCCACGATGCCCTCGGCGGCCAAGCGCCCTCTCGGGCCCCAAGCAGGACGCGCCTTTCCTGAGGGGGCCTACCGCCATCCCCGCATCCAGGCCGCCAAGCACGGGGCAAACACGATCACCACGAGCACCACGGGCCAGAGATTGCCCCCCCGAAAAGAATATGCCGCACCGAGCTCGGCCAGAGTCTGGCCGCGCACCAGGCCAAAGATGGTCTCGAAGGCCAGGGTGAGTCCCAGCCAGCCCAAGCCCAAGAGGAGCAGCCCACGTCCCTCACGAACCCCCAACCACGGCGCGGCTCCATAGGCCACGGCAACCACGGCAAAACACAGCCACAGTCCCCCGACCGTGAGCGCCAGCGCAGCGCCCAGGCGCGGGGCAAGGACAAGTTCTCGCACCCCGCCGCTTGCCACCGCCACCACGAGGAGCACCGCCCACACCGCCACTGCCCGGCCAAGGAGCGCCCAATCCACGCCGCCGACCATCATCGCCCCTCCGCAAGGCGCTGCCCCTCGGGACCGCCCCCTGTGCCAGCCGCCAAGAGCTCGGCCCGGGTGAACAAGGCATGGAGCTCGAAGCCGGCCTCGGCAAGCCGGGCGCGGCCGCCTTCCTCGCGGTCCAGCACGCAGAGCACCGCCGCCACGGTGAGCCCTTCGGCCTGCACCCGCTCGATGGTGGTCAGCAAGGTGCCGCCGGTGGTGACCACGTCTTCCAGCAAGGCCACCCGCGCGCCGGGGGCGAAGTTGGTCAGGCCCTCCAGATAGCGGTTGGTGCCGTGGCCCTTGGGGTTCTTGCGCACGATAATGCCCGCAAGCGGCATGCCTTCCAGATACGACACCACGGTCACGGCCGAAACCAGCGGATCCGCACCCAAGGTCATGCCGGCCACCCCGTCCACACCGCCGAGTTTTTTGAGTTCCTCCACCAGCAGCCGGCCGATGAGATAGGCCCCTTCGGGATGCAGGGCCGTCGGCTTGCAGTCGAAATAGTAGTCGCTCTTTTTGCCCGAGGTGAGGGTGAATTCCCCTTCCAGGTACGACTTTTCCAGCAAGAGCTGGGCAAGGCGCCGGCGCATCATGCCCCTCCCAACACGCGCGTAAAGATGGCGTCTTCGTGGCGCAGATAGAACCGGGCATCGAAAAGGGCATCCAAGGCTTCGGCAGAAAGCGCCGCGCTCAAGGTGGCGTCGGCGCGCACGGCCTCGGGAAAGGAGCGGCGTTCGTTCCAGCAGGCCATGGCCACCTTCTGCACCGCCTCGTAAGCCTTTTGCCGCGGCCAGCCGGCCTCCACCAGGGCCAGGAGCACCCGCTGGGAAAAGAAGAGCCCGTAGGAGCCCATGAGGTTCCGCTCCATGTTCTCGGGGATGACGCGCAAGCCCTCGAGCACCCGGCGCAGGCGGTGGAGCATGTAGTCCACAAGGATGGTGGAGTCGGGGAAGATCACCCGCTCCACAGAGGAGTGGCTGATGTCGCGCTCGTGCCACAGGGCCATGTTCTCCATGGCCGCCAGGCTGTTGGTGCGTACCAGCCGCGCCAGGCCCGCCAGGTTCTCGGCGGAGATGGGATTCTTTTTGTGCGGCATGGCCGAAGAGCCTTTCTGGCCCGGGGCAAAGCCTTCTTCCACCTCCAGGACCTCGGTGCGCTGCAGATGCCTGAGCTCGACACACAAACGCTCCACGCCGCCGGCAAGCAGGGCGAGGGCCGTGAGCAACTGGGCGTGACGATCGCGCTGGAGGATCTGGGTGGACACCGGGTCCACGGCCAGGCCGAGGCGATGCAGCGCCCGGCGCTCCACCTCGGGGGAGAGCATGGCGTACGTACCCACCGCGCCGGAGATCTTGCCCACGCGCATGTTTTCCACCGCAGCGTCGAGGCGTGTCAGATGCCGGGAAAATTCCGCGTAGAACCCGAGCATCTTGAGCCCAAAGCTGGTGGGCTCGGCGTGGATGCCGTGGGTGCGGCCCATGCACAGCCGTCCCTTGTGTTCCAGGGCCAGACGCTTGAGGGTCTCCAGCAGCGCCACCAGCCCTTGGCGGATCTTCTGCCCGGCTTCCACCAGGAGCAGGGCGCCAGCGGTATCCACGATGTCCGAAGAAGTGCACCCCAAATGGATGTAGCGCGCCGCCTCGCCCACGCGCTCCTCCACCGCCGTGAGAAAGGCGATGACATCGTGCCGCGTGGTCTCTTCCAGCTCCAGGATGCGGGCCGTATCGAAACCGGCCTTGGCGCGGATCTCGGCCATGGCCGCCTCCGGGATGACGCCCAGCTCGCACCATGCCTCGCATACGGCGAGTTCCACGTCCAGCCAGGCCTGGAATTTTCGCTCCAAACTCCACAAAGCGCCCATTTCCGGGCGGGTGTAGCGCTCAATCATAGCAGGTCCTTAGCAAATGAAACAGGCAGCCGAAGCTGCCTGCGTGGTGCGGGGGGTTAGGCGTCCGATGATGTCGAGGAAGAACACGAGCTCGACGTGCACGAACACGACGCCCCGGACTCGGCCTTTTTCTGCCCGTTGCCCCCCTCTTTGCAGTAGCCGGAAGCGTACCATCCTCCGCCCTTCAAGATGAACGACGTGTTGGAGATCACGCGATGGGATTCGCTTCCGCAGATGGGGCAGCGCATGGTGCGCTCCACGAAGTCTTTCTGCCACTCCTCGAAGACTTGATGGCACTCCTCGCAGCGGTATTCGTAGATGGGCATAGTCGGTTCCTCCGCCTCTACAGATAGAGTTATTTTTTGGCCTTGGCCGCAGCCGCTTTGGCTTCCTTGATACGGGCTTTGAGCCGCTCCTCGCGGCGCTTGCGGCGACGGTCCAGTTCCTTGCGGCGTTCAATCTTCTTATGAGCCATGATCCATCCTCCCTCAAAAAGTGCGTCGGAAGCGGCGTTCATATAGACAGCCTCACCGCCTTGTCCAGCCCCAACACGGCAGGCGGCCCTAAATCTCCCGCAAACGGTACTCCCGCTGCCCCAGGCCCAAAGTTTCGGCATACGCCAAAAGCCGCTCCCCGTGCACCCCAGGGTGCAGGGCATGAAACTTGTCGTCCCCAGGAGCCAGCCCCTCGGGCAAAGCGCTCGGGTACAAGGGCGGCGCGGCATTGACCAGATCCAGGCAGGCCTGATCCAAGGCCACGGGATCCGTAGAGGCAAGCACCCCGATGTCCGGACAAATGGGGGCGTCGGAATAGCCGAGACAGTCGCACCCTGGGGTCACGGCGCGCACGAAGGCCAGATGCACCGAAGGCCGAGGCCGCGACACCAAAGCAGCGGCCGCATATTCGGCCATGCGCTCCAAAAACGCCGTGATATCCGTGCGCCAATCCACGTGCAGGGCGCTGTGGCGGCAGACGAGAAAACACGCCGCGCACCCCACGCACGCCGCCCGATGGAAGGTGATCCGCTTGTGGGCGTCCAGACGCAGGGCCTTGGCCGCGCATACTTCCTCACAATGCCCGCACCCCACACAGTGCTCCGGATGGACGTCCGGCCCCAGGCCGCCGTGCTGGTGCATCTTGCCCCGCCGCGTGGCGCACCCCATCCCCAGGTTCTTGAGGGCCCCGCCAAAACCCGCCAACTCATGCCCCTTGAAATGGGACACGGTGACAAGCACATCCGCATCCATGATATCGCCCGCCAGATAGGCCTGCTGAAAATGCTTGCCCCGCACAGGCACAACGCGCTCGTTGCCGCTTTTGAGCCCATCGGCGATGATCACCGGCGCGCCCAAGAGATTGGGGTCGAACCCGTGGCGGGCGGCCTGCAAGGCGTGGGATACGGCCTCGCCGCGCTGGCCCACGTAGAGGGTGTTGGTGTCCGTGAGAAACGGCGCCCCGCCGCATTTGCGGAGAAAGGCCACAATGGGGGCAAGCTCCAGGGGCTGCACGTGGGCCGTGGTGCCCTGCTCGCCAAAATGGAGCTTCACGGCCACCAGATCTCCGGAACGCACCACGCCCCCCAGCCCAACGGCCTTGAGCAGGCGTTTCATGCGCACTTCGTAGGGCGAGCGCCGGGCTGCCCGCAGATTCCACCACCAGACGTCCGCGGCCATGATGGTCACCGGGAGATGATGGGTTCCTGGGGCTCGGTGAGCAGAAACCGCCCTTCCTCGATCCAGCGTTTGAGCTCCCCGGCGATCTCCAGGGACAAGGCATAACTGGTGAGCGGCACGGTGGGCACGCGTTTGCCTTCGATGGTGATGGACCCGCTTTTGAGCTCCGCAAAGGTGACGTGTCCGTAGGCACTGGGCCGACAATTGGGATAATCTTCGCCATAGTCCACCACCGGCACCTGGATGTCCGCATCGGCAACGCCCGTAAACCAGGCCATGTCCTCGTCGAGGATGGGGATGGGGATGCCCACGCCCACGGCCAGGGAGCACCCATAGCCCAAGATGCTCACCCCGCGCAGATAGCGGGCATTCATGCCCGCAAGCTCGCCTTTGAGCATCAAGGTGGCTGAAGGCGCAAGCGGAATGCCCCGGGCATTGCGCGGCGGCGCCTCCACGTGCTGGGTGCCGGCGCCGATGACGTAGCCCACGCCGCCGCCGAGAAAGATGCGCGTCCCCAGGCCGATGGTGCGCAGATACGGATCATTGAAAAGCGGACTCAGCTCGCCGGCGGTGGCGTAGTTGGCGTTGCCCATGCCGGGCTTGAGCGGGCCCATGTACGTATATTTGATGCGCCGGGAACGGTTGATGGCGCAGTTGTAGTTCTGGTAGCAGTTGCGCGGGTTGAGCAGCACCGCATTGCGCAACTCCGCCAGGGTAATGTCCTTTTCCAACTCCCGACGGGGATAGCAATCGGTGCCGTAGGCCGTGGCCCGCAGGTGCACGGACTTGCCGCGCACCAAGTCCTCGATGACGTGGCCGCCGCCGTACTTGAACTGCCCGGGATGGACCTTGTTCAAAGGGTCTTCTTCGGTGGGCTCGGTGGCGCCGATATAGGCGTCCACTGCCGCCACCCCGCAGTAGCAGGGCACGCCATTGAGCCACATTTTGGCCACCTTGATGGTAGGCGGGTTCTTTTGACCGATATTGAAAAGCAACCCCGAGGAGCACATGGGCGAGAAAGTGCCGGTAGTGACCACGTCCACGGTTTGGGCGGCCTTGACCTTCCCTTCCGTGCGCACTAGGCGGGTCATTTCTGCCGCCGTAACGACCACGGCCTTGCCCTGACGGATCTTCTCATTGATTTCCGCGATGCTCCGGTGCACTTTGTGTGTCCCCATATGGCCTCCTCGTGCTGGTTGCTGCCGCATGCAGGCGTTCGGAAACCGGTGTTACGGCAATTATTGCTGCGAGTAAACATGACGACCCCAGACCTCCATACCTTGCGCGACAGCGTGCGCCAGGCGCTGCGGACCGTCCTCTCCGCGCCGGAGATGGAAGGGTGGTTCGACACCGTGGACTTCTCCCAGGAAGGGACCGAACTCTGCGTGCGCCTCCGCCAGCCGGACATGGCGCCCTGGTTTTCCGAGAGCGTCCTGCCGCTTCTTGCCCAAGCTTTCGCGCCGCACGGGATCACGGTGCGTCTCGCCCCTCAGGTACTCCCCTTTGGCGAAGAATTCCGGCTGGACGAATTCCTCGCCAACAGCAAAAACGCCTTTCCCCTGGCCTCGGCCCGGGAAGTGGCCGAAGACCAGAGCGCCCGCTTCAATCCGCTCACCGTGTGCGGCGAATCCGGCTCCGGCAAGACCTTTCTCCTGCGGGCCATTGCCAACGCCAAGGCCAAGCAAGGGCAGCGGATTCTCGCCAGCACCGTGGCCGATCTGGCCACGGAATACGACCGCCGCAGCGACGCCCGCTCCTGGGTACTCAGCCATGAGGTCTTCATCCTCGACGACCTCCAGGACCTGGAGTTCCACGACACGCTCCAAGGGGAACTCATCCTGCTCTTCGACCGTTTCCACGCACACCGGCGCCAGATGGTCTTCTCCTGCACCGGAACGCTTGCGGCCTGCAGCTTTCTCCAGCCCAAACTCCGCTCCCGCCTGGAGTGGGGGCTCATGATCGCCCTCAAGGCCCCGGACCTCGACGTGCGCCTCCAATTTGTCCACCGCTGGCGCCAACGCCATGGGCTGGCGCTCTCCCGCGACCGGGAGGTCCTGCTCGCCCAGCGGTTTACAGACATGCGGCTGCTCGAAGGGAGCCTGCTCAAGCTGCTGGCCTACACGGATCTCGTTTCTCCACAGATTTCCGACGACGAATTCTTCAAGATCCTGAGCTATTCCACCACACCGGCCCAAGCCGCCCCCATCACGACCCACGACATCATGGACGCCGTGAGCCAGACCTTGGGGATACGCCGCGAAGACCTGGTGGCCCATGGCCGCCAACGGACCATCACCTGGGCGCGGCATGTGGCCATGTACCTGTGCCGCAAGCACCTGCGCCTCTCGTACCCGGAACTCGCCCGGCTCTTTGGCGGACGGGATCACACCACGGCCATCTACGCCTGCCGCAAGGTGGAGAGCGACATGGCCCGAGACCCGGGGCGCAAAGCCCAGGTGCACGAAATCACCCGCCGCATCCGGCCCGCGTCCAGCCCTTCAACCGAGTAAGGAATGCCCCATGCTTGTGACCTTGCGTCAGGAAGACATCGTGGACGGCCTTCTCCAGGCCACCAGCATCACCCCCACCCGCACCGGCGCCGCCTACTTGCGCACCGTGTGGCTGCGCGCCGAAGACGGGACCTTGACCGTCTCCGCCACCGACTCCGCCTTGGAGTTCTGCGGCACATATCCAGCCGAAGTGGAACGCGCCGGCACCCTGGGCGCCCAAGGCAAATACCTGGCCGACCTGGTGCGCAAGCTGCCGCCCGGGCCCATGAGCCTGCGCGCCAACCCCGGAGAATCGGTACTCCACCTCACCCAGGGTCCCCGGTCCTACAAACTCGCGGTGAGCGACCCGGCCTGGTACCAGCCCACGACCCCATTCCCCCCGGGCCCGACCGCCCAGATCGACGGCCATGAGCTGCGTCACCTCCTCGACCGCATCCTCTTTTGCGTGGCCGACGACGACACCCTCGGCAGCATGACCTGCCTCAAGATCACCGCCCAGGACGAACAGGTGGAGTTTTGCGGCCTCGACGGCCTCAAGATCGCACTCGCCACCATCGAGCATCCCGACCTTGCCCAGGCCCTGGCCCCGGAGCTTCTGGCCCCCAAAAAGTATCTCCAAGACCTGCGCAAATGGCTGCCCGAAGGCCCGGTGGAAATCGCCCGCCAGGGGACCAGGCTCTTCGTGCGTACCCAGGACCGGCGCGAGACCATGAGCCTGCCGCTGCGGGACCTGCCCTTCTACGACTACCGGAACCTGCTTTCCTCGGTGGAGAGCAGCTACCAGGGCCACGTCACCGTGGACCGCGAGGAGCTCTTGGACTCTCTTGACCGCATCGCCATCTTTGCCACGGACAACAACTACGTGGCGGTGTTCGACGTGCAGCAGGAGACCCTCACCGTCTCCACCCCCGGCCACGAAACCGGGGCCGGGGTGGAACCGTTGCCGTGCCAGGCCCAAGGACAATTCGACACCTTCTCCCTGGCCGCCCGGCCGGTCATGGACATCCTGTCGCGCTTTTCGTCTTCCCGCATCACGCTCCACTTTGCCGATTACCGCTCGCTGATACGCATCACCGGCGCCGACGACCCGGGCTATAGCGTCTCCATCATGCCGGTGGTCATCGAAGAAGAAGTCTACTACGAATAAACGGTATGAGCACCTCCTACACCGCAAGCAACATCACTGTCCTGGAAGGCCTCTCTGCAGTCCGCAAGCGGCCCGCCATGTATATTGGCTCCACCAACAGCGCAGGCCTCCACCACCTGGTGTACGAAGTGGTGGACAACTCCATCGACGAGGCCATGGCCGGGTTCTGCACCCATATCCACGTGACCCTCCATCTCGACAACTCCATCACCGTGGCGGACAACGGCCGCGGCATTCCGGTGGACATCCATCCCAAGGAAAACCGACCTGCCGTGGAAGTGGTCATGACCGTGCTCCATGCCGGCGGCAAGTTCGACAACGCCACCTACAAGGTCTCCGGCGGACTGCACGGCGTAGGGGTGTCCGTGGTCAACGCCCTGTCCGAGTACCTGGAGGTGACGGTGAGCCGGGACGGCAAACGCCACTACCAGCGCTACGCCCGCGGCGTCCCCCAATGCCCGCTCAAGGAACTCGGGCCGGCGTCGGCCACCGGCACCGTGGTCCGGTTCAAACCCGATGAAGAGATCTTCGAGGAGACCGAATACCAGGCCGAAATTCTGGCCAAGCGCTTCGAGGAGCTGGCCTACCTCAACCCGGGACTCACCATCGAGTTCCACGACGAAAAGAGCCAGGAGACCCACCGCTACCACTTTGAAGGCGGCCTGGTCTCCTTCATCAAGAATAAAAACGGCGACGACGGCATTCACAAGGTGATCTCCGGCAAAGGAGAGGTGGACGGCATCTCCATCGACTTCGCGCTGCAGTATTCCTCCACCTACAAGGAAAACGTCTACACCTTTGCCAACAATATCCGCACCAAAGAAGGCGGGACCCATCTCATTGGATTCAAAACTGCGCTCACGCGCGCCATCAATACCTATATTGCCAACAGCGATCTCCCTAAAAAACAAAAGCAGAAAGTGTCCGGCGATGACGTGCGCGAAGGATTGACTGCAGTAGTCAGCGTGCGCATCCCCAATCCTCAATTCGAGGGACAGACCAAGACCAAGCTCGGCAATTCCGAAGTGGCCGGACACGTGGCTACCGTGGTCTATGAGCGCATCACCGCATTCTTCGGCGAAAATCCCAAAGATGCCCGTTTGATCATCGACAAGGTGGTGGATGCGGCACGTGCCCGGGAAGCCGCCCGCCGCGCCAAGGAGCTGGTGCGCCGCAAAGGGGCGCTGTCGGATCATTCGCTGCCCGGAAAGCTTGCGGACTGCCAAAGCAAAGTGGCGGAAGAATGCGAACTCTTCCTCGTGGAGGGCGACTCCGCAGGAGGCTCCGCCAAACAGGGCCGCAATCCCAAGTTTCAGGCCATCTTGCCCCTGCGCGGCAAGATCCTCAACGTGGAGAAGACCCGCTTTGACAAGATGCTCCAAAACAAGGAGATCCGCGCCCTCATCACCGCCATGGGCGCAGGCATCGGCGAGGAGGACACCGACCTCTCGCGGCTGCGCTACGGCAAGATCATCCTCATGACCGATGCCGACGTGGACGGCGCCCATATCCGCACCTTGCTGCTGACCTTCTTCTACCGCCAGTACCAGGAGCTCATCGAGTCCGGGCACCTCTATATCGCCCAGCCGCCCCTCTACCGGGTGCACAAAGGCTCCTTCGAGCGCTACATCAAAAACGAAGAGGAGATGACCCAATTCCTCCTTTCCCGTGCCGCCGAGGAAATCTCCTTGCGCCAAGGCGAGTGCTGGATCCAGGGAGAGCCGCTACGGGCACTCCTCCAGGACGCGGTGTTTCTGCGCGCCATGGCCCGGGAGCACGCGGGTCTCGGCATCCCGGAGCCCCTCTTTTTCACCTTGGTGGGGCACGGGATGACCTTGGACGGCGACGAAATCCGGTGTGGACATTTCCCTGAGGCCTTTACCGCCGCGCTGGCCGCGCGCGGCGTACGCCTCATGGTGGAGCACGAAGACGACCCCGCTGCTGCCGGCATGGAAGGCCGCTTCGTGGTGCGACTCTGGGAAGCGGATGGGCATGAGGTGCGCCTCGGGGCGGAGTTCTTCACCTCCAAGCGCTACCGCCGGGCCTTCGAGCTGGCCACCCGCATGGCCCAGGCCCACCCCGAGCCGGTGTTCGTTTTCCGCCACAAAGACGCCGAGGCCCAGGCCGACTCGCCGCTCACGTTTCTCGACGCCGTTTTTGCCGCGGTGCAAAAAGGCCTGAACGTGCAACGCTACAAAGGCTTGGGTGAGATGAACCCGGCGCAGCTGTGGGAAACCACCATGAACCCCGCAACCCGCACGCTCCTGCAAGTCACCATCGAAGACGCCGAAGAGGCCAACGAGCTCTTCGAAAAACTCATGGGCGACAAAGTCGAGCCGCGCCGGGAGTTCATCGAACGCAACGCCCTCGCTGTCCGCGATCTCGATATCTAAACGTTAGGAGTATCGGCCGGCCGTATTCCGGCCCCGCACGAGGCACGCATGTCCCAAATCAGTATCGAAAAAGAGCTCCAGCAAGCCTATCTGGAATATTCCTTGAGCGTCATCATCGGGCGCGCCATCCCGGATGTGCGCGACGGGCTCAAGCCCGTGCACCGACGCATCCTCTACGCCATGCACGAGCTGGGCAATACCTTCAACCGGCCGTACAAGAAGTCGGCCCGCGTGGTGGGTGACGTCATCGGTAAATACCACCCCCATGGGGATGCCGCCGTGTACGACGCCTTGGTGCGCATGGCCCAGGACTTTTCCATGCGCGAGCCCTTGGTGGACGGTCAGGGGAACTTCGGCTCCCTGGACGGCGACGCCCCTGCGGCCATGCGCTACACCGAAGTGCGCATGGCCAAGCTCACCAGCCATTTCCTGGCGGATATCGACAAAGACACCGTGGCCTTCCGGCCCAACTACGACAACACCCTCACCGAGCCGGAGGTGCTTCCCACCAAGGTGCCCAACCTGCTCATCAACGGGTCTTCGGGCATCGCCGTGGGCATGGCCACCAATATCCCGCCCCACAACCTCGGCGAGACCATTGCCGCCACCATCCATCTTCTCGACAACCCCGAGGCCAGCATCGAGGAGCTCATGGTCCACTTGCCCGGCCCGGACTTCCCCACCGGGGCGCTGCTGTACGGCCGCGAAGGACTGCGCGAGGCCTACCGCACGGGCCGCGGCAGCGTGCGCATGCGGGGCCGGGTGGAGGTGGAACGCCGCAAGGGAGATCTGGAAGCCATCGTCATCCGCGAGATCCCCTACGGGATCAACAAGGCAAACCTGGTGGAGCGCATCGCCGCCCTGGTGGGCGAGCGCAAGATCGAAGGGGTGGCGGATCTGCGCGACGAGTCGGACCGCAACGGCATCCGCATCGTCCTCGACCTCAAGCGCGGCACCGTGGCCGAGGTCCTCATCAACCAGCTCTACAAATTCACCCCCCTGGACACGGCCTTCAACATCAACATGCTCGCCGTGGTGGGAGGCCGCCCCAAACTCCTCACCCTCAAAGACGCCCTGGCCCAGTTTTTGGCCCACCGCCGCGAAGTCGTCCTGCGCCGCTCGCGCTTCGATCTGGAAAAGGCCCAGGCCCGCGCCCATATCCTCGAAGGTCTGCGCATCGCCCTGGACTTCATCGACGAGGTGGTGGCCCTCATCCGCGCCTCGGCCTCGCCGGCAGAGGCCAAGACCCGGCTCATGGAACGCTTCGGCCTCTCCGACGCCCAGGCCCAGGCCATCCTCGACATGCGCCTGCAGCGGCTCACCAACCTGGAGCGCGAAGCCTTGGTGCGCGAATATACCGAGGTGCTCCAGCGCATCGAGTATCTCCAAAGCGTCATCAACAACCCCGAGGTACTGCGCTCGGTGATCCGCGAGGAGCTCGCGGAGCTGCGCGACACCTTCGCCACCCCCCGCCGCTCCCAATTCCTGGAGCACGAGCCGGGGAGCATCGACGTGGAAGACATCATCCCCGATGAACCGGTGGTCATCACCATCTCCCAAAACGGCTACATCAAACGCACCAGCCTCGAGGTCTACCGCCAGCAGCGCCGCGGCGGCACCGGGGTCACCGGCGTGCAGGTGGCGGAAGAGGACTTCATCACCACCCTGATCACCGCCACCACCCACCAATGGATCAACTTCTTCTCCAACCGCGGCAAGATGTACCAGCTCAAGGTGCACCAGCTGCCGGAGGCCAGCCGCACGTCCCGCGGCAAGCACCTGGCGAACCTCCTTTCCTTGGATGACGGAGAGCAGATCGCCGCCGCCATGGCCTGCCGCGAGATGGAAGAAGGAAAATTCTACTTCTTCTACACCCGCCAAGGCACGGTGAAACGGACGGCGACAGAGCTCTACCGCAACGTCCGCTCCCAGGGGCTCATCGCCCTCTCCATGCGGCCGGAAGACGAGCTCGTGGGCGTGCTGGAAGTGGCGGAAGACGACGAGATGATCCTCGTCTCCCAAAACGGCTACTCCATCCGCTTCCCGGTGGCCGAAGTCCGCGCCATGGGCCGGGCGGCCACCGGCGTGCGCGGCATGCAGCTGCGCTCCGGCGACGGCGTGGTGGCCGGCGTGGTGGTGCCCCGGGAAGGGACCCAGGAGCTGCTCACCGTATCGGCAGGCGGCTACGGCAAACGTACGCCCCTTGCCCAATTCCGGGCCCAGTCCCGCGGCGGCATGGGGATTATCAACATGCGCATCACGCCGCGCACCGGCCCGGTGGTGGGCGCCTGCCTCGCGGATCCCAGCGACGCCATCGTGCTCCTGACCTCTGCAGGCAAGATCATCCGCATCAGCGCCGAGGACATCTCCGTGCTCGGCCGCGCCACCCAAGGGGTGCGCCTGGTGCGTTTGGAAGAAGGGCACGTGGTGGTGGCCTTCGACCTGGCTCCCGCCGAATCCAGCGCCTAACCGAGGAGGGCACCATGGACGGCCTCTCGCCCCGACAATTGGCCGAGCGACTGGGCATCAGTGAACGGCGGCTGCGGCGGCTCCTCAAGCGCCACGGCGAGCGTATCCCGCACCAGCGTGTAGGCAGGGTCCTGCGCTTTCCGCCCGAGGCCGAGGCCGTAGCGTCGGCCCTGCTGCCTGCATCACCGGGTCTGCCCCCTGCGGTGATCGCTCCGGCAGCAGCGGCCACCGAAGAGCGCCGCCTGCTCACCGACCTCATCCACACCCAGGCCCGCGTCATGGAACGCCTGGCCGCGGCCCTGGAGCAGCGCCCCACGTCCGTTGCCCAGGAGCAGCTCCCTGCTCCGGCCCACGATCTCGAAGCCCGCGTCCAATCCCTGGCGCACGAACTCGCCCGCCAAGGAGAGCGCATCCACTTTTTGGAGCGCGAGCTGCGCGAGGCCATCGCCGCCCTGCGGGAAGACATGGAAAAATGTCAATTTTGGTCCAAACGCCTCATGCTCCACCTGGCGAGCAAAAACCCACCAACCTCGTGAGGATTCCATGCGCAAAGGCATCATCCTGGCCGGCGGATCCGGCACCCGGCTCTACCCCGCAACCCTTGCGGTCTCCAAGCAGCTCTTGCCGGTGTATGACAAACCCATGATCTACTACCCCCTGTCCACCCTCATGCTCGCCGGGGTCCGAGACATCCTGGTTATCTCCACGCCCGAGGATACCCCTCGCTTCCAAAAGCTCCTTGGCGACGGCAACCAATGGGGCATCCATCTCTCCTACGCGGTCCAACCCTCCCCCGACGGTCTGGCCCAGGCCCTCATCCTCGCCGAAGACTTCCTTGCAGGCAGCCCCTGCGTCCTCATCCTGGGCGACAACATCTTCTACGGCCACGACATGCAGCGCCTGCTTGCCCGGGCCATGGCGCAGACCAATGGAGCCACGGTCTTCGCCTACCACGTGCACGACCCGCACCGCTACGGCGTGGTGGAATTCGACGCCGCAGGCCAGGTGCTCAGCCTGGAGGAAAAACCCGCCTGCCCCAAATCCAACTACGCGGTCACCGGCCTCTATTTCTACGACGAAAGCGCCCCAAGGCGCGCCCGGACCCTACAGCCATCGGCCCGGGGCGAACTGGAGATCACGGACCTCAACCGCCTCTACCTCCACGATCACCAGCTGCGCGTGGAGCTCATGGGCCGAGGATATGCCTGGCTCGATACCGGCACCTTTGAAAGCATGCTCGATGCCTCGCAGTTCGTGGCCACCATGGAGCGCCGTCAAGGGCTCAAGATCGCCTGCCCGGAAGAGATCGCCTGGCGCCACGGCTGGATCGACACCAAGGCCTTGCACGCCCTCGCCAAGCCCCTCGCCAAGAACGCCTACGGCCAGTACCTGCAGCGCCTGGTAAGCCCCGAGGCGTGCCGGGGCTAGGCAATTCCCACGCCTGCCCCGGAGAGGGATCCCCACGGAGGATACCCTCCCGGCAAGTTTGGCCCCCCTGCCCCCATTGCGAGCCCCCTGGAGACACCCCGTCGCTTTTGACTCCCCGCGCTCCTCGCGCTACTCTTTTTTCCATCCTGACCGCCAGGAGGCCTTTCCATGGAGCGCAAGAAACTGCCCATCGGCATCCAGACCTTTGCCAAGATCCGGCGCGAACACTGCTACTACGTGGACAAAACACCATTCGTGGCACGGCTCGCCGAAGACGGCGGCTACTATTTTCTCTCCCGCCCCCGGCGTTTCGGCAAATCCCTGTTTCTCGACACCCTGGCCGAGGCCTTTGCCGGGAGCCGGGAGCTCTTCACCGGCCTCTATCTCCAAGAGCATTGGGATTGGGATTCGCGCCATCCGGTGATCCGCATCAGCTTTGCCGAGGGCCGATTGGAGTGCCGGGCGGATTTGGACCGCCGTATCCGCGGCATCCTGCGCGAAAACGCCGAGCGTCTTCAGGTGGGGCTCGATGACCTGGACGACACCTCTGGCAGCTTCGGTCAGCTCATCACCCGTGCAGCGGAGAAGCACAAGCGCCAGGCCGTGGTGCTCGTCGATGAATACGACAAACCCATCCTCGACAACCTCACCGATCCAGACACGGCGCGGGCCATGCGCGAGGGACTGCGCAACCTCTACTCCGTGCTCAAGGGCCGGGATGCGGACCTGCGCTTCGTGTTTTTGACCGGAGTCTCCAAGTTCAGCAAGGTGAGCCTCTTTTCCGGGCTCAACAACCTCTATGACCTTACCTTGGATGCCTCGGTGGCCACCATTTGCGGCTACACTGAAGACGATCTGGACACGGTCTTTGCCCCGGAGTTCGCCGCGGCCGCCCAAGACGGCCAGCCTCTTTCCCGGGAAATAGTGCGCGCCTGGTACAACGGCTACCGCTGGGGAAGCGAAGCGAGCGTCTACAATCCCTTCGATGTGCTGCTGCTCCTGCGCCAACGGGAATTTCGCGCCTGGTGGTTCGAGACCGCCACGCCCACCTTTCTCGTAGAGTGGCTCATGCGCCACCAGTTTTTCACCCCGCGTCTCGAGCGCCTTTATGCCAGCGAGGCCCTGCTTTCGGCCTTCGACGTGGACCGCATCGAGCCCGAGGCCCTGCTCTGGCAGACCGGATACCTCACCATTCACGCTTCCCGACCCACCCCTGCCGGGCCGGCGTACTTTCTTGGGGTGCCCAACCACGAAGTCCGCACCGCCCTCAACGAGGCCCTGCTCACCGCCTGGCTGCCTGCGCCGACCCGGGTGCGGGAAGCAGGGCTCGACCTCTACGACTGGCTGGCCCAAGGCGACACCGAGGCCGTGCACGGGCATTTCCAGCGCCTTTTTGCGAGCATCCCGGCGGACTGGTACCGCAAAAGCCCCATCGCCCAGTACGAGGGCTATTTTGCCAGCGTCTTCTACAGCCACCTGGCCTCCCTGGGGCTTTCCATCATCCCCGAGGACATAAGCTCCCATGGCCGCTGCGACCTTGCCGTACGCTACGAACACACCGTCTGGGTGTTCGAATTCAAAGTGGTGGACGGCGAAGCCCCCACCGGCGCAGCCCTTACCCAGCTCCGGGCCAAAAACTACGCCGCCAAATACCGCGCCCCGGGGATCACCGTCATCGAGGTGGGCGTGGAGTTCAGCACGGCAAAACGCCAGATCGTGGGCTGGGAGGTGGCCTTGGCGTGATATCTACCGGGAGGACTTTTGACTCCCTACTTTCCGCACGCCTTCACCGATCACCAGACGCCACCTCCCCGCCGCCCCTTGCGGAAAAACGGACCTTGGAGCTAAAGAGAGGGACCAAATCCGTTGGCCGGGATCTTTCGGTCTCGCCTGCTCGTGCAACGCGTCAACGCGGGAGAAGCCCATGACAGCAACCACCTCTGTGTACAGTGTGTGCGGCATGTGCACCGTGCGCTGCCCCATCCAAGTGGACGTGCGCGACGGCAAGGCCGTGCGCATTCAAGGCAACCCCCATAGCGCCCTCAAAGGGGCATTGTGCGCCCGGGGCGCGGCAGGCATTGCCCTGGAGCGGGACCCGGAAAAACCCCAGACCCCTCTCATCCGCACCGGCGCCCGGGGAGAAGGCAAATGGCGGGCGGTCTCCTGGGATGAGGCCCTAGACTACGTGGCCGGACGTCTGGAATCCATCATGGGCCAGTACGGCGGCAGGTCCGTGCTCTGGTCCGATCGCGGCGGTCCTTTCGTGGATCTGCATCAGGCGTTTCTCCGCGCCCTGGGATCCCCCAACTACTGCAACCACGACGTCTCCTGCGCCCGCAACGTCCAGCACGGCGCGCAATCCGTGATGGGCATCGGACGCAAGATGGTGGTCTACGACTTCAAAAACGCCAAACACATCATCCTCCAGACCCGCAATATCATGGAGGCCATCAACGTCGCGGAAGTCAACGCCGTCTTGGACGGCATGCAATCCGGGGCGAAACTCACGGTCATCGATATCCGCGGCACCATCACGGCAAGCAAGGCGGACCGCTTCTTCCTCATCCGCCCCGGGACCGACTACGCCTTCAACCTCGGGGTCATCCATACCCTCATCACGGAAGGCCTCTTCAACGAGGCGTTCGTTGGAGAATACGTGACGGGCTTCGACGAGCTGCGTGCCTTTATCCAACCCTACACGGCGCAATGGGCCGCGGCGGAGTGCGGGGTGGCGGCGGCAGACATAGTGGCCTTTGCCCGGGAGCTGGCCGCCGCAGCCCCAAGCGTCATCTGGCACCCTGGCTGGATGGTGGCCCGCTACAACGATTCTTTCCAGGTGAGCCGCACCGCTTACATCATCAATGCCCTGCTCGGGTCCATTGGCGCCAAAGGCGGGCTGCCCTTTGCCAACACCCCCAAGGACGTCGGCCGCAAGGGACTGAAAAAATTGGTGGACCTCTTTCCCAAGCCGGAAGAGAAGCGCGCCGACGGCGTGGGCTGGAAGTACCCCCAATTCGATGCCGGCCCTGGCCTCGTCAACCTGGCCTACGACGCCATCGCCACCGGCGACCCTTATCCGGTCAAGGCGTACCTCTGCTTCCGCCACGATCCGCTCATGGCCCTGCCAGACCCAGAGGCAGTCCAACGCAAATGGGAAGGCTTGGATCTGTTGGTGAGCATTACCTTCTCCTGGTCCGATACGGCGTGGCATTCCGACGTGGTGCTCCCCCTTTCCACCTACCTGGCGCGCGAGAGCATCATTGCCAGCAAGTCCGGCCTCAAACCGCAGTTCTTCGTGCGCCGCCGCGCCCAAGAGCCCACCTTCGACTCCAAGGCCGAATGGGAAATCCTCTGCGGCCTGGCCCGGCGCCTGAAGCTTTCCGGGTTTTCCTTTTCCCGCATCGAGGACATCTGGGACTACCAATTGGAAGGCACCGGCGTCACCATGGCGGACTTCGCGGCCAAAGGCTTCGTGGAGCTGGCCGACGCGCCTCTGTACCGGCCAATAGCGCAGGTGACGCTTCCCACGCCCTCGGGAAAGCTCGAAATGGTGAGCGGCAAATGGGCCAAGGCCGGACAGCCGACCCTGGTACCGTACCAGTCCCCCGCTGCCCCGCCGGATGATGATATGTTCCGCGTGACCTTTGGCCGCGTGGGGGTGCACACCCAAGGGCATACCGTCAACAACCCCCTCCTGGCAGAACAGATGCCCGAAAACCGCGCCTGGATCCACACCGACCGGGCCGCGGCCCTGGGGATTGCCGACGGCGAGCTTGTGGAAGTGATCGCCAAAACCGGTGCGGTCCAGCGCCTGCGCGCCCTGGTCACCCCATGCATCCATCCAGAGGCCCTCTTCATGGTGCATGGCTTTGGACACCAACTCCCCGTGGAATCCCGGGCGTATGGCAAAGGGGCGGCCGACAATCGCTGCATGCCTGGAGGACTGGAACTGTGGGACAAGGGCGGCAGTGGCTTAAGCCTCCAGGAACATTTCGTGCGCGTGCGCAAAGTGGAGGGCAGTATATGAGCATCTACGTCATGAAACTCAACAAGGATCGCTGCATCAGCTGCAAGGCGTGCGAGGTCCATTGCAAGGTGAAAAACGATCTGCCCATTGGCATCAAATACGCGATGCAGACAAGTTGCGGACCAGAACTCAAAGACGGCAAGGTCGTCATCCGCACCGCATTTCGCAGCTGCTACCACTGCGAAAATCCCAATTGCGTGGAAGCCTGTCCCACTGGAGCCATGACCAAACGGGAGTCTGACGGACTCGTCTACGTGCAAACGGACATCTGCATCGGCTGCAAGGAATGCATCGAAGCATGCCCATGGCATATTCCAGTGTATTTCGAAGAACGCAATGTAGTTGGAAAATGTGACTACTGTATGGACCGGTTGGACTCAGGACTGCTTCCTGCATGTGTGACCTCATGCACGACCCATGCCCTGCGCTTTGAAAAAAAGAAATCGGCATCCTAAACTGTTCCGCCCCCAAACGGAGGCGGAACCCGGTGCCTGCTAGAGCTTCAGCACCGGGAACTGCTCCCGGTGCGGGGCAATGGCTGCCCCAAGCCAGGCGATGACCTGGCCGAGGTTGCGCATGTTGGCCAGCCCTTCGGCGTCGGAGAGGACCTCGCCCTTGTTGCGGCCATAGCCCAAGTTCCAATAGGAGGACCCGGGCACGATCACCTGGTTCATCAGGAACATGTGGTTGATGGTGTCGTAAACATGCGTACCGCCGCCCCGGCGCACCGCCACCACTGCGGCGCCGATCTTGCCCTTGAAGGCGCGGTCGTTGGCAATGGCCACCAGGCCAGCACGGTCAAGAAGGGCCTTCATCTCCGCCGATACATCGGTAAAATAGGTGGGCGATCCCAAGATCATGGCATCGGCGCGCAAGAGCTTGGGCATGATCTCGGCAAAGACGTCATCACGGAAGGCGCAGGCCCCATCCTTGCGTTCAAAGCATTGGTAGCAGGCCTGACACCCGCGGATCTTCTGCCCGCCCACCTGAATCAGCTCAGTCTCCCAGCCGGCCTCGGCCAAGGGTTCGAGCACATGACGCAACAAGATTTCCGTATTCCCCCCCTTCCGGGGGCTCCCATTCACAGCGACTGCGTACATACCTCCACTCCTCATGGTTGATGACGATTCCACACACGCAGTGATCCCAATGGGGCACCTCGCAAAACATGCCATAGTTGCCTTGACGGCGCAATTTGGCTAATTCCCCCATCCGCTTTGCCGGCTGGACGGGGCGGATGGGCCGCCCCACACAATAACCCCTTGCAGGAGGTTCCCTATGCGACGGTTCCCCCTTTTGCTGTTGGCGGCGATGCTTCTTGCCGTATCGCCGGCCATGGCCGCCCCCAAAGTGCTCCGGCTGGCCCTGGACTCGGACCCAGTATCCATGGATCCCCATGTGCAGCTCTCCGGCGGCATGCTCCAGTACTCGCACCTGGTCTTCGACCCCTTGGTGCGCTGGACTCAGGACATGCAGTTCGAGCCACGCCTGGCGGAAAAATGGGAGCGCATCGATGCTTTGACCATGCGGTTCCATCTGCGCCACGGGGTCAAATTCCACTCGGGCAACGAACTCACCGCCGAGGACGTGGTCTGGACGCTGAATCGACTCCTCCGGAGCACGGACTTCAAAGGCCTTTTCGAAGGCTTCTCGGCCAAGGCGGTGGACAAGTACACGGTGGATATCTCCACCCGCGAGCCCTACGGCCTGCTCCTCAACATGGCCACCTACATCTTCCCCATGGACTCCAAGTTCTACACGGGCACAGATGAGAAAGGTAAACCCAAAGACGCCATCGTCAAAACCGAGTGGTCCTTTGCCAATGAGCACGAGTCCGGCACCGGCCCCTTCACTGTGACTCTGCGCGAGCCTGGACAGAAGTGGATTCTCAAACGTTTCGCCGACTATTGGGACAAGAAGAGCGGCAACATCGACGAGATCATCCTGACTCCCATCCCCGAAGACGCCACTCGCGTGGCTGCACTCTTGGCAGGGGACGTGGACTTCATCGCACCGGTGCCGCCTCAGGACTACGACCGCATCGAGGCTGCCAAAAACGCCAAGCTCATCACCATGGACGGCACGCGCATCATCACCCTGCAGGCCAATATGAAACGCCGGCCGGAATTCCAGGATGTGCGGGTGCGCACCGCCCTCAACCTGGCCATCAACAACGAAGGCATCGTCAAACAGATCATGAAAGGCCGCGCCAAGGCCGCGGGCCAAAACTCGCCAGAAGGCTACGCCGGCTACAATCCGGCCCTCACCCCCCGCTACGACCTGGAAAAGGCCAAGGCCCTCATGAAGGAAGCCGGATATGAGAAGGGCTTCACGGTCTCCATGATCGCTCCCAACAACCGCTACGTGAACGACGAGAAGATCGCCGAGGCCGTGGTGGGGATGCTCGCCAAAATCGGCATCAAGGTAGAGCTCAAGACCATGCCCAAGGCCCAGTATTGGGACCAGTTCGATGCCCAGGTGGCGGATATCCAGATGATCGGTTGGCACTCGGACACGGAAGACTCCGCCAACTTCTTCGAGTACCTCAACATGTGTCCCAACAAGGAAACCGGCAAAGGCCAGTATAATTCCGCCAACTACTGCAATCCCAAGGTGGACGAGCTGACCATGGCCGCCAACAAGGAAACCGACCTGCAAAAACGCGCCAAGATGCTCCAGGAGGTGGAGGCCATCCTCTACAACGACGCAGCCTTCATTCCGCTGCACTGGCAGATGCTCTCCTGGGGCTGCTCGCCCAAGCTCAAAAACGCCGACAAAATCGTCAACGTGATGGACTTCCCCTACTTTGGGGACCTCATCATGGAATAACTCCACCCCTGTGACACTCGGGGCCTGGGGGATTTCTCCCAGGCCCGCCCTATCACGACTATGTTTGCTTTCGCCATCCGCCGTATTGTTCAAGCCATGTTCGTGATGCTGGTCATCAGCGTCCTGGGCTTCAGCATCAAGCAGTCCGTAGGGGACCCCATTCGTGAGCTCACGGGCATTTCGGTCTCCGAGACTGAACGGGAAGCCCTGCGCCAGCAATTGGGGCTCAACGACCCCTTTGTGGTGCAGTGGGCGCGCTTCGTCACAAACGCCGTCCATGGAGACCTGGGCAACTCATTCTACTTCAAACGCCCGGCCATGGAAGTCATTTTGAGCAAGGCGCCCGCCACCTTGGAGTTGGTGTTCGTCGCTTCCATCATCGTTATCGTCTTTTCCGTGCCCATTGGCATCTACGCCGCGGTCAAGCCCACCAGTTGGCTCTCACGGATATGCATGGGGGCGTCCATCGTCGGGGTCTCCATTCCGGTATTTTTGACAGCCATTTTGCTTATCTACGTCTTCTCGGTGCAACTCGGCTGGCTGCCCGCTTACGGGCGCGGAGAACTGGTGGAGATTTTTCCCGGCTGGCAGTCCGGGCTGGTCACCGCGGACGGGCTGCTCCACATCATCTTGCCGAGCATCGCCCTGTCCTCCATCATGCTGCCGCTTTTCATCCGCCTCATTCGGGCGGAGATGAAAGAGGTGCTCGAAGCCGAATACATCAAATTCGCCCGCGCCAAAGGATTGCGCGAACGGCGCATCCTCTTGGTGCACGCCTTCAAGAACACCCTGCTTCCGGTCATCACCGTGGGCGGTGTGCAGCTCGGCACCATGATCGCCTTCACCATCCTCACGGAGACCGTGTTCAATTGGCAGGGCATGGGCTCCATGTTCATTGAATCCATCAACCGCGCCGACACCTCGCTCACGGTAGCCTACATGGTGTTCGTCGGCTTTGTCTTTGTGGTGGTGAACACGGTGGTGGATCTCATCTACGGCCTGGTCAATCCCATGATCCGTATCGCGGGGAGGAAATAATGGGCTGGTGGCAACGGCTGCGGCGATCTCTTCTCGTCCATTCCTTTCTCCAGGACCCCCTGGCGGTGGGCAGTGCGGTCGTCCTTCTCATCCTCCTCGTCGTCAGTGTGGGCGCCCCATGGATTGCCCCCTACAATCCCTACGATCCCTCCTCCGTGGATATCTTAGACAGCGAAATCCCCCCCATTTGGATGGCCGGCGGGGACGCACGTTTCCTCCTCGGCACCGACACCCAGGGCCGTGATATGCTCTCCACCATGCTCTACGGCATGCGGGTTTCGCTCGTGATCGGCATCGGCGCCGTGGTCCTCCAGGCCGCCCTGGGGATCCTCGTAGGCATGGCCGCAGGCTATTTCGGGAAAAAACTCGACGCCTTCCTCATGCGGATGACGGATGTGCAGCTCTCCTTCTCCACCTACATGGTGGCCATCTTCTTCGGCGCCATCTTTCAGTCCGCATTTGGCATGGGCACCTATGAGCGCCTCGCCATTCCCCTGCTCATCGTCATCATCGGCGTGGCGGAATGGCCGCAGTACGCCCGCACCGTACGGGCCTCGGTCCTCGCGGAAAAGAAGAAAGAATATGTGGAGGCGGCGCGCGTGGGGGGACTGTCCACCAGTCGCATCATGTGGCGCCATATTCTGCCCAACACCATGACCCCAGTCTTGGTGATCTCCACCGTGCAGGTCGCCAACGCCATCATGTCCGAAGCGGCCTTGTCCTTCATCGGCCTCGGCATGCCCGTGACCCGGCCGAGCCTGGGCTCCCTCATCAAGGCTGGCTTTGACTACATTTTCAGCGGTTCGTGGTGGATCACCCTCTTTCCAGGCATCGCCCTGGTGGTGCTCATCCTCGCCATCAATCTTTTGGGCGACTGGCTGCGCGACTATCTCAACCCCAAGATCTACAAAGGATAACCTGCGTTTCCCATGAGCCACGAATCCTCGGCACTCCTCCAAGTCCGTGACCTGTGCGTCGATTTTCAGCTCCGCACCGGCCCTCTTCCTGCCGTGCGCCACGTCAGCTTCGACCTCGCCAAGGGCGAGCGCATGGGTTTGGTAGGCGAATCCGGGGCCGGCAAGTCCGTCACCGGGTTTGCCCTGCTCAATCTGGTGAGCAAACCCGGGCAGATCACCTCCGGATCCATCCTCTTTGAAGGCCAAGACCTGGCAGTCCTCTCTCCGGAAGCGATGCGCCAAATCCGCGGCAACCGCATCGCCATGATCTTCCAGGATCCCATGATGACCCTCAATCCAGTGCTGACCATCGGCACGCAAATGGTGGAGACCCTTCTCGCCCACTTCCCCATGAGCACCGCCGAGGCAAAGGCCCTGGCCCTGGAAAAACTGCGGCAGGTGGCCATCCCCTCGCCGGAAAAGCGCCTGCGCCAATACCCGCATGAGTTTTCCGGCGGTATGCGCCAGCGCATCGTCATCGCCATCGCCCTGCTCACCTCGCCGTCACTCATCATCGCCGACGAGCCGACCACGGCCCTGGATGTCACCATCCAGGCGGACATCATGGAGCTTTTGCTGCATCTGTGCGAGACCGCGCACATGGGACTTCTGCTCATCACCCATGACCTGGCCGTGGTCTCCCAGGTCACCCAAAAAATTGCCGTCATGTACGCCGGTACCATCGTGGAGATGGGTCCCACCGAGAGCATCATCCGCGCCCCCAAGCATCCCTACACCCAAGGGCTCCTCGCAGCCCTGCCGCAAAACGCCGCGCGCCGCGGTCGGCTCAACCAGATTCCCGGAACGATGCCCACGCTCTCCCGAATTCCTTCAGGGTGCCCCTTCCACAACCGCTGTCCCAAGGTTGCGGACATCTGCCGCACGACTCCTCCCCGTTTGCACCCTCTTGCCGACGGCACGGCAGTGGCCTGCCATCTCGTGGACTAAAAGGAGCACTGCCATGAAGACTGTGCTGGTAGAACTCCGTAACGTGGTCAAGCACTTCGATATTTCCGGCGGCTTTCTGGACCGTATCTCCTGGCAGAACGGCAAACTCACCCAACGCCGCACCATCGTCCATGCGGTCAACAATGTCTCCTTCTCCATCCATGAAGGGGAAACCGTCAGCGTGGTGGGAGAATCCGGGTGCGGCAAATCGACCTTGGCCCGTACCGTCATGCGCCTCTATCCGCCCAATTCCGGCGAAATCCGCTACCGGGGCGAACGCATCGACAATCTCTCCCGAAACCGCATGCGGCCATACCGCACCAAGATGCAGATGGTCTTCCAGGACCCATACGCTTCCCTCAACCCGCGCATGCGCATCCGCGACATCATCACCGAGCCCATCATCTTCCACAACCCGCATCTATCCGCGCACGAGGCCGCACAGCGGGCGGCAGAAGTCATGGAACAGGTAGGCGTCAACCCCGACTGGGGGGACCGCTTCCCGCACGAATTTTCCGGCGGCCAGCGCCAGCGGGTCTCCATTGCCCGAGCATTGGCCGTGGACCCGGAGTTCATCGTCGCCGATGAGCCCATCGCGGCCCTGGACGTGTCCATTCAGGCGCAAATCCTCAATCTGCTCATGGACCTTCAGGAGCAACGCGGCCTGACCTACCTCTTCATCAGCCACGACCTCTCGGTGGTGCGCCATATCTCCAACCGCGTGGCAGTGATGTACTTGGGGTGTCTGTGTGAGCTGGCGGACGCCGAAGAGATCTTCCAGGCCCCACGCCACCCGTACACCCAGGCCCTCATCTCCGCCATTCCCAAGATCGGCGCCACGGGCTTTTCCCATGTGAAACTCACCGGCGACGTACCCACGCCCATCCACCTGCCTTCCGGCTGCGTGTTCCACGGCCGCTGCCCCCACGCCCGGGAGCGCTGCCGCCAGGACATCCCGCGGCTCCACGCCCTGCCCTCCGGCACGCACGTGGCCTGCCACGGGGTGGAGGAGGGGTGGATATAAGTCCTGGACGGCCACGTCTCTCTCGGCTAGAAAATTTTGCGGAGGAACGCCGGACCGAGCATCCGCCGAGCGCCATGATTCTTCGAAAATCCGCTGAACTTTTCAAGCCAACGGGGCCCTTCCGCAGCTGGAAGGCCCCTTTTTTTTTCGTCCTAGCCCAGCGAGGTCCCCATGCAATGGCCCCATAAAGACCTGCTCGACGTCTCTCAGCTCACCACCGAGGAGGCGCTCTTTCTCTTGCGCACGGCCGAGCGCTTTGCCGAGATCAACACCCGCCCCGTCAAGAAAGCGCCCATTCTCAAAGGCAAAAGCGTCGTCCTCTTTTTTGCCGAGCCCTCCACCCGCACCAAGGTCTCCTTTGACGTTGCGGCCAAGCGCCTGTCCGCCGACAGCTTCAGCATCAGCGCCTCCACCAGCTCTCTGCAAAAAGGCGAAAGCCTCAAGGACACGGCCCTCACCCTGGAGGCCATGCGGCCGGACGCCATCGTCATCCGCCACCGGGCAAGCGGCGCTGCCCAGTACCTGGCCGAGCGGCTGTGCTGCGCGGTCATCAACGCCGGCGACGGCCAGCACGCCCACCCCACCCAGGCGCTGCTCGACACCTTCACCCTGAGCCAGGCCTGGCAGGGGGCGTTCGCCGGCAAGGTCGTCTGCATCCTCGGCGACATCGCCCATAGCCGGGTGGCGCGCTCCGGCGTGGACCTCCTCTCCCGCCTGGGCGTGCGTGTCCGCCTCTGCGCGCCCCGCACCCTGCTGCCCCCAGGGGTGGCCAGCTGGCCCGCCCAGGTGTACACCGACCCGGGCACGGCGGTGGCCGGGGCGGACGCCATCATGTGTCTGCGCCTCCAATTGGAGCGCCAGCAGGCGGGGCTTCTCCCGAGCCTTGCCGAATATGCCCGGCGCTTTGGCCTGTCGCGTGCGCTGCTCGCCAAGGCGGCCCCGGGCGCCATAGTCCTGCACCCCGGCCCCATGAACCGGGGCGTGGAGATCGCCGATTCCGTGGCCGATGGTCCGGCCAGCCGCGTCCTCGACCAAGTGACCGCGGGAGTGGCCGTGCGCATGGCCGTGCTCCACCTGCTGCTTACCCGCAACGCCTCAAGGAGAGTTTCATGCTCACCTGGATCATCCGCCATGCCCGCCTGAACGATGCCACCGTGGACCTTGCCGTCCAGGCAGACCGTATCGCTGCCATCGCCCCGGCAGGAAGCCTCCAGGACGAAGGCGCACGCCTCCTGGACGCCCATGGTGCCCGCCTGCTTCCGAGCCTCATCGACGCCCATGTGCACCTGCGGGAGCCTGGATTCGAATACAAAGAAGACATCGCCTCAGGCCTTGCCGCTGCCCTGGCGGGCGGCTTTGGCCAGGTGATGGCCATGGCCAACACCAATCCGGTCAACGACTCGGCTGCGGTGACCACCTTCATGCTGGAGCGGGCCCGCGGAAGCCACCCCCACGGCCCCTGGCTTCGGCCCATCGGCGCCCTGACCAAGGGCCTGGCCGGCCAGGAACTGGCGCCTGCCGGCGAACTGGCCGAGGCAGGATGCGTGGCCCTCTCCAATGACGGAAAACCCGTGGCCTCCACGGAGATCCTGCGTCGGGCCATGGAGTACGCCGCCGACCTCGGACTTGTGGTCATCGACCATTGCGAAGACCCCACGCTGGGCGCTGGCGGAGGCATGAACGAAGGCGCGCTCTCCGGCCGCCTGGGGATCAAAGGCATCCCGGACATCAGCGAGGCCATCCAGGTGGCGCGGGACGTCCTCTTGGCGAGCTATCTCCACATCCCCATCCACCTGGCCCATATCAGCTGCCGCGCTTCGGTGGAGATCATCGCCCAGGCCAAGGCCAAAGGGGTGCCGGTCACGGCCGAGACCTGTCCCCACTACCTGGTATGGGACGAGACCCTGGTAGAAGGCTACCGCACCGCCGCCAAGGTGAATCCGCCGCTGCGCAGCGCCGACGACGTCCTGGCCCTGCGCGAGGCCGTGCGCACCGGAGTCATCGACATCCTGGCCACGGACCACGCCCCGCACGCGGCCCACGAAAAAGACGTCCCCTTCGACGAAGCGCCCTTCGGCATCAGCGGTCTGGATACGGCCCTGTCGCTCACCACCCTTTTGGTGCGCGAACACGCGCTTTCCTGGAGCGACGTCGTGCGCCTCTGGGCCGAGGCTCCGGCGCGCATCTTCCGCCTGCCGGAAGCACGCATCGAGGAAGGCGCTCCTGCCAATTTCCTCCTTCTGGCGGAAGACGCCACCTGGACCGTGTCCCGAAAGACCATGCTCTCCAAGAGCACCAATACCCCGGCCCTGGGCATGGAACTCCCTGGCCAGGTCCTTGCCCACTTCATCGACGGCCACCTTTTGTTCCAGCGCACGCCATGGCCCGCATCCTGATCGTCGATGATGACCTCAGCCTGCGGGAGGTGCTGGAAATCGCCCTCTCCCGCGCCCGCCACCAGGTGCGCCTGGCCGCAGACCTTGCCTCGGCCTGGAAGATCCTGGAGCGGGAAAGCGTGGATCTCGCCCTGGTGGATCTGCGCCTGGGGACGGAAAGCGGCCTGGAGCTCTTGCGGCGCATGCACGAGGCCGGTCTGCCCACGCCGGCGGTCATGATCACCGCCTATGCGGACACCAAAAGCGCCATGGAGGCCATCCGCCTCGGCGCCCGGGACTACATCGCCAAACCCTTCGAGCTGGACGAACTCTTGCTCCTCGTGGAGCGCACCCTGGAGAGCGCCCGCCTGGAGATGGAAAACGCCCTGCTCAAAGGCGAGCTCCACGACCGCTACGGCACGGTCATCGCCCACTCTCCGGCCATGGGCCACGTGCTGCGCCTTGCCGAACGCATCGCGCCCACGCCCATTTCCGTGCTCATCACCGGCGAATCCGGCACCGGCAAGGAGCTCATCGCCCGCACCATCCATCGCCAAAGCCCCCGGGGGGGCGGGCCGTTTCTGGCCATCAATTGCGGCGGCCTCCCGGAACACCTGGTGGAGAGCGAACTCTTCGGGTTCCGCAAAGGGGCCTTTACCGGCGCCGACCGCTCCAAAAAAGGCCTGGTGGAAATGGCAAACGGCGGCACCCTGTTTCTCGACGAAGTGGCGGAGCTCGCCCCGGCCATGCAGGTCAAGCTCCTGCGCTTTCTCCAGGAGCGCCGCTTTCTCCCTTTGGGTGCCACGGAAGAGTGCAGCGCCGATGTGCGCATCATCGCCGCCACCAACCGCCCGGTGGAGGAGGAAGTGGCCCAGGGGAGCCTGCGCGAAGACCTCTACTACCGTTTGAGCGGCGTGCGGGTGCATCTGCCGCCGCTGCGGGAGCGCCAGGAAGACATCCTCCCCCTGGCCGAACACTTCCTGCGTCGGGCCTGCGCCGAACAGAAGCGCTCCATCAGCGCCTTTTCCGAAGGCGCCCGGACCAAACTGCTCTCCTATACCTACCCCGGCAACGTGCGCGAGCTGGAAAACATCGTCGAACGCGCCGTGGCGCTGGAGACCGGTCGGGTCATCCGACCAGAATCGCTTATCATTTATGAAACCTGCGCCCCCCGCGCCCACGACCCGGAACTTTCCCGCCTGTGGAGCGGACAGATCAACCTCGACCAGTATCTCCTGGAGCACGAACGTGCCGTGCTCCAGGAGGCCCTTGCCAAGACCGGCGGCCATAAAGGCAAGGCCGCGGAACTCTTGGGAATCAGTTTTCGGCAGCTGCGCTACCGCTTGACCAAGACCATGGAAAAAGACGAAGATTTCTCTTCCGAGCCATAAGCCGGGATTTTGCGTGTGCCATAAGGAGCCTTCTCATGCCCCAACCCATCCGTGATGCCGCCTCCCTGTGCAAAACCATCATGCGCAACGGCTACGACGCCTACGTCATTGGCGCCGCCCTGCATGAACGCCTGCTCGCCCATTCCAAAGACGCCACCGTGGATATCTGCACCGATTTGGACCTCGACGGTCTGCGCGGCCTCTTTCCCGAGGTCAAAGCCGCCGAGGGGCCGATGTTCGCCACCCTCACCCAAGGGGAATCCGTCTTCCACTTCTACGCCGCCGACGTCCTCGACGCCTCGCATCCCGAGGTCTGTGTGGCGCAGCTCACCCCGCGCATGATCCTTTCCCTCCAGGAATGCGAAGAGTTTCCCCTTTCCGTGGCCTGCCCCTACATCCCGCAACCTCGGGACACCTACGACGGCTTCGAATCCCTGGATCGCGGGGTGGTGCAGCTCAAGGGCATTCCCGACGAAACCCTCAAGCACGACTACTCGCGCGCCATCCGCGCCCTGCGCTTTGCCGCCAACTACCACCTGCCCATCGAGGCCAACACCTGGATGGCCTTGGTGCGCTCCTCCCGCCGCGTACTCGACTACGTCTCGGTCACGGACATCATGGACGAGTGGCGCAAGGTGGAGGCGGAAAACATGTGGCGCTTCGTGCAGCTGCTCTTCGACACCATGATCCTCCACGGCCTGGTGCCCGAGCTCGCTGCCTTGTCGCGCATCTTCGAGACCAAGAGCGAAGACCAGCACGAGTCCGTATGGGAGCATACGGTAGCGGTCATGCGCCACTACCCCGAGGAACTCCCCTACGACTGGTACGGCACCCTGGCCTGCCTCTTCCACGACTGCGGCAAGCTCTACACCGGTGAAAGCGTGGGAGAACGCATCACCTTCTACCAGCACCATCGGGTGGGGGCCAAAGTGGCCCGCAAGATCCTCAAGCGTCTGCGGTTCAACACCGACGAGGTGGACCTCATCTGCCACCTGGTGCGGCACCACATGCATTTCCATTTCATGCTCACCGACAAAGGCATCCGCCGCTTCAAGGCCCTGGACGAGTACCCGCGGCTCATCGAGATCGCCCGAGCCAACATCAAGGCCCGCGGCGCGGCCTACACCGAGTTCAACCACAACATGAAGATGCTCGACCGGGCCGATATCCGTGAAGAGCTGCTGGAGCCGCTGCTCAACGGCAAGCAGATCATGGACATCGCCGGCATCAAGCCCGGCCCCGCGGTGGGGCTGATTCGCGACAGCCTGCTTCAGGCGCAAATCTCCGGCGATGTCGCCACCGTGGACGAGGCGGTGCAATTCGTCCTGCGCTACAAGGAGCTCAACCGCCTGTAGAGGCCATGGATACCCCCAACCTTCTGGACTTCACCCTCCCCGAGCTCGAGGATTTCGTGAGCCGGCGCGGGCATCCTCCGTTTCGGGGCCGGCAACTGTGGCAATGGCTGTGGCGCCGCGGCCAGCTGGATGTGGCCGCCATGACCAACTTGGCCAAGGCCCTGCGCGCCGAGCTCAGCGCCACGGCGAGCGCCCGTTTGCCGCGCATCGCCCAGGTCCAACAAAGCCAGGACGGCACGGTCAAATTCCTCCTGACCCTGCACGACGGGGCCCAAGTGGAGACCGTGCTCATCCCCGATGACGACCGCTTCACCCAATGCCTGTCCTGCCAGGTGGGCTGCCCCATGGCCTGCACCTTCTGCGCCACCGGGACCATGGGCCTTCGGCGCAACATGACCGGCGGCGAGATCGCCGCCCAGGTGCTTGCCGCCCGCCTCTGGGCAGAGGAAAACGTCCCACAAAAACCCATCACCAACCTCGTGTTCATGGGGATGGGCGAGCCCTTTCTCAATTGGCCCAACGTGCGCCGCGCCCTCCACATCCTGACGCACCCCGAGGGGCTGAGCTTCTCCCGCCGCCGCGTGACCCTTTCCACCTGCGGCATCCCCGGTACGCTTCAGCTTCTCGCCGAAGAAGACCTCGCCCTGCCGGCCATCTCGCTCCATGCGCCCACCCAAGAGCTGCGGGCGCGCATCATGCCCAAGGCGGCAGGCTGGGAGATCACCGAGCTCATGGCGGCGCTTCGCCGCTACCCCCTGCGGCCCCGGGAGCGCATCACCATCGAGTATCTGCTCCTTGGCGGGGTCAACGACACCCTTGCCCACGCCCGGGATTTGGTGCGGCTGCTCTCCCACCTCAAATGCAAGGTCAATCTCATCGCCTACAATCCCACGCCCGGCGCGACCTACCAGGCCCCCGCCCCCGACGCGGTCCTCGCCTTTGAAGACCTCTTGCGGCGCAAAGGCTTCACGGTGACGCTGCGCAAGAGCAAGGGCCAGGACATCGCCGCGGCCTGTGGACAACTCGCCACCCAAGGAACCGCCCATGCACAAACCTGATTTTGCCAAGTGTGGCGGCCTCGTGCCAGCCATCGCCCAAGACGCCGCCACCGGCGAGGTGCTCATGCTCGCCTATATGAACGAAGCCGCCTGGGAGGCCACCCTCGCCACCGGAGAGGCCCACTACTACAGCCGCAGCCGCCAGACACTCTGGCACAAGGGCGGCACTTCCGGACACGTGCAAAAGGTCCGCGCCATCCGCCTGGACTGCGATGCCGATACCGTTTTGCTCGTGGTGGAACAGGTGGGCGGCGCCGCCTGCCACACCGGCCACCGCAGCTGTTTCTATACCGAGCGCCTGCCCGATGGCTCGTGGCGAAAGTGCTCTCCCATCATCTTCGATCCCAAGGAGGTATATCAATAATGGACGAACCCCGCTTGCGTCTGGGAATCCCCAAGGGTTCCCTGGAAGAGGCCACCGTCAAACTCTTTGCCAAGGCTGGGTGGAAGATCACCTCCCACCACCGCAATTACTTTCCGGAGGTGGATGACCCCGAACTCTCCCTCGCCCTGTGCCGGGCCCAGGAAATGGCTCGCTACGTGGAGTCCGGGGTGCTGGACGCTGGGCTCACCGGCAAGGACTGGATCCTGGAAAACGAATCCGACGTCGTGGTGGTGGCGGATCTCATCTACTCCAAGGCCAGTAACCGGCCCGCACGCTGGGTACTCGCCGTGGCCGGCGACTCCCCCTACCGTCGTCCGGAAGACCTGGCTGGCAAGAAGATCGCCACGGAGTTCGTGGGCTTTACCCGCCGCTACTTTGCCGAGGCCGGCATCCCGGTGGAGGTGGAATATTCCTGGGGCGCCACCGAGGCCAAGGTGGTGGAGGGGCTCGCCGACGCCATCGTGGAGATCACCGAGACCGGCACCACCATCAAGGCCCATGGGCTGCGCATCATCGCCGAACTCCTGCAGACCAAC